>NZ_JBHVGV010000005.1:315889-444527 GCF_042800555.1 Streptomyces sp. NPDC057617
ACGAGAGCGCGCGGAGGGCCGTGTTGACGGGTGACGCGCCGGAGGCCGGGACTGAGGAGGAGGTATCGCGGCTCGGGAGGGTGTCGTGGAGGCTGGCCGGCCCCGGGACCCGCGGGTCCGGGGGCCGGCTTTGTCACGACCTTTGTAAGCTACCGCTTAGTAAAATCCTCTTGTAGTGTTGCGTTCCATGGCACAGGCATCCATCGCGTCCATCGGGGACAGCGAGTTCGACCGCGACACCGCCGTTACCGCGCGTGCGGCGGGCGTCTACGAGACCCGGCTCGCGCCGGGCTGGACGATCATGAACGTCCTCAATGGCGGCTATCTGCTGGCGGTGATCGGGCGCGCCCTCGGTGACGCCCTCCCGCACTCCGACCCGTTCGCAGTCTCGGCGCACTACCTCACGCCGTCGACACCCGGTCCCGCCGTGATCCGTACGGAGGCGGTACGGTCCGGCCGTACGCTCTCCACCGGCCAGGCGTCCCTCTACCAGACCGCGGAGGACGGCACCGAGGTCGAGCGGATCAGGGTCGTCGCCTCGTACGGCGATCTGGACGCGCTGTCCGACGACGTACGGACGGCCGCGAAGCCGCCCGAGATGCCGCCGCTGGAACGCTGTATCAGCGCCGCCGACGGGCCCACGCCGCCCGGGGACTTCTCGATGATCGACCGGCTGGCCCTGCGGCTCGACCCCGCCACGGTGGGCTGGGCCGTCGGCGCGCCGTCCGGGCGGGGCGAGATGCGCGCCTGGTTCGCGTTCGAGGACGGCCGGGACGCCGATCCGCTGTCGCTGCTGCTGGCGGTCGACGCGCTGCCGCCGACCGCGTTCGAGCTGGGGCTCAAGGGGTGGACCCCGACGGTCGAGCTGACCGCGCATGTCCGCTGCCGGCCGGCGCCGGGGCCGCTGCGGGTCGCCCTTACGACCCGTAATCTCGCCGGGGGATTCCTGGAGGAGGACGCGGAGATCTGGGACAGCGCGGACCGGTTGGTGACCCAGTCGCGCCAACTCGCCCGCGTGCCGCGCGAGTAGCGCCGCGCGGGTGACGACCCGGCGGTGCGCTCAGGCGCCGGCTGGGCGCGGTGCTCTGTTCCTGAAGCGCCGGACGGGGCGGTGCTTTGTCCTCAGGCGTCGGCCGGGTGCTGTGTCTTGTCCTCAGGCGCCGGACGGGCGCTGTGCTTTGTCGTCAAGCGCCGGACGGGCTGATTCCGTCCGGCGCTCGGTGCGTGCGGGGTCGGCCAGGGCCTGGCCTGGACCGGACGCGTATGTGGCTCCCCTGACTCGTAGAATCGTGCCCACCATGGCTTACCTCGACCACGCCGCGACCACTCCGATGCTGCCGGAGGCGATCGAGGCGATGACCGCCCAGTTCGCCCTCGCCGGCAACGCCTCCTCGCTCCACGCCGCCGGGCGCCGGGCCCGCCGTACCGTCGAGGAGGCCCGCGAGACCCTCGCGGAAGCCCTCGGCGCACGGCCCAGCGAGGTGGTCTTCACCTCGGGCGGCACCGAGGCCGACAATCTCGCCGTCAAGGGCCTGTACTGGGCCCGCCGCGACACCGATCCGGCCAGGACCCGGGTGCTGGCCAGCCCGGTCGAGCACCACGCCGTTCTCGACGCGGTGGACTGGCTCGCCGAGCACGAGGGTGCGACCGTCGAATATCTGCCGGTCGACTCGTACGGGCGGGTCTCGCCCGAGACCCTGCGTGCGGCCATCGAGCGCAATCCCGCGGATGTGGCCCTCGCCACGGTCATGTGGGCCAACAACGAGATCGGCACCATCCTGCCGGTCCCCGAACTGGCCGGGGTCGCCGCGGAGTTCGGCATTCCGCTGCACTCCGACGCCGTCCAGGCCTTCGGCCAGACAGAGCTGGACTTCGGTGGATCCGGACTCGCCGCGATGACCGTCTCCGGCCACAAGATTGGTGGCCCGTACGGCATCGGCGCGCTGCTGCTGGGGCGTGAGTACACCCCCGTACCCGTTCTGCACGGCGGCGGGCAGGAGCGGCATGTGCGCTCGGGCACGCTCGACACGCCGGCGATCGCGGCCTTCGCCGTGGCCGGGCGGCTGGCCGCCGAGCGGCGCGAGCAGTTCGCCCGGGACATCGGCGCGCTGCGGGACGAACTGATCGCGGCCGTACGGGAAGCCGTCCCGGACGCGGTCCTCGGCGGCGACCCGGTCCACCGCCTCCCCGCCAACGCGCACTTCAGCTTCCCGGGTTGCGAGGGCGACTCACTGCTGCTGCTGCTCGACGCCCAGGGCATCGAGTGCTCGACCGGCTCGGCCTGTACGGCGGGTGTGGCGCAGCCCAGCCATGTCCTGCTGGCCACCGGCAGCGACCCGGATCTGGCAAGGGGCACCCTGCGCTTCTCGCTCGGCCACACCTCCACCCGGGCGGACGTGGAGGCGGTCGCGAAGGCCATCGGCCCGGCGGTCGACCGCGCCAGAAACGCGGGACTGACCTGAGCACTCGCTGAGTGCGTCGGGCCGCGCTCCTGTTGCCGGTCTCACCGGGCCCGGCTCAGGCCGCGCCCGGCTCCGCCGTACCCGCTTCCCGTACCAGCTCCATATAGCGGTCCCAGTCCCAGTACGGCCCCGGGTCCGTGTGGTCCGTGCCCGGGACCTCGACATGGCCGATGATGTGCTTCCGGTCCACCGGGATCCCGTACCGCTCGCATATCCCCGCGGTCAGCCGCGCCGAGGAGCGGTACATGGCGTCCGTGAAGGACGACTTCTCGTCCACAAAGCCCTCGTGCTCGATGCCTATGGACCGTTCGTTGTAGAGCCGGTTGCCCGCGTGATACGCCACATCCAGCTCGCGGATCATCTGCGCCACATGCCCGTCCTTGCGCACCACATAGTGCGAGGCGGCGCCGTGGGCCGGGTCACGGAAGACCTTGAGCGCCACCTGATAGCTGCCCTGGACGACATGGATGACCACGCGGTCCACCGCATAGTCGTCCGGCCGGTCCGCCCGCCGCCAGTTCGCCGGGGAGGCCGCGATCCACTGCGCCGGAGCGTAATCGAGCTCACCCTCCTTGCGCGGCTTGTTGATGCCGGGCACCCGCCACCACACCCGTGAGACCTGTTCCCGCGCCAGCACGCCGCCCCCGAGCAGCGCCGCGGCACCGCCGATCAGCACCGTCCTGCGGTTGATCTCCCCCGCGTCCGCAGCGCCGCGATGGCGTCCGCAGGCCTCCCCGCCGCCGGTCGTCCCCGGTGTGTAGTCGCCCATGTGATCGTCAACGCAAACCGGAGCGACTCCGGTTCCCGCCGGGCCGTACTCTGGTGAGGTTATGACTCACAATCCCGAGCGGAATGCTCAGCGTCCCCTCCGCGTGCTCGCCGCCATGTCGGGCGGCGTCGACTCCGCAGTCGCCGCCGCCCGCGCCGCCGACGCGGGCCACGATGTCACCGGGGTGCATCTGGCGCTCTCGGCGAACCCGCAGTCCTTCCGTACGGGCGCGCGCGGCTGCTGCACCATCGAGGACTCCCGCGACGCGCGCAGGGCGGCCGATGTGATCGGCATCCCGTTCTATGTCTGGGACCTCGCCGAGCGGTTCCGTGAGGATGTCGTCGAGGACTTCGTCGCGGAGTACGAGGCGGGCCGCACGCCCAATCCGTGCCTGCGCTGCAACGAGAAGATCAAGTTCGCCGCGCTGCTCGACAAGGCGCTCGCGCTCGGCTTCGACGCCGTGTGCACGGGCCACTACGCGACGGTCGTCACCGGTCCCGGCGGCGCCCGCGAGCTGCACCGGGCCAGCGACATGGCCAAGGACCAGTCGTATGTGCTGGGTGTCCTGGACGAGCGGCAGCTCGCGCACGCGATGTTCCCGCTCGGTGACACCCTCACCACCAAGGACGAGATCCGGGCGGAGGCCGAGCGGCGCGGTCTGGCCGTGGCCAAGAAGCCCGACAGCCATGACATCTGCTTCATCGCGGACGGCGACACCCAGGGCTTCCTCGCGAAGCGGCTGGGCCGGGCCGAGGGCGACATCGTGGACGAGTCCGGTACGAAGGTGGGCAGTCACGACGGCGCGTACGGCTTCACCATCGGCCAGCGCAAGGGCCTGCGCATCGGCCGCCCGGCCGCAGACGGCAAGCCCCGCTACGTCCTGGACATCTCGCCGGTCGACAACACCGTGACGGTCGGTCCCGCCGCCGCGCTGGACGTTGTGGCGCTGACGGCGATCAAGCCCCGCTGGTGCGGCACCGAGCCCACCGGACCCGGCGGCTACACCGCCCAGCTCCGCGCCCACGGCGGTGAGACGCCGGTGACGGCGGAGCTGACGCCGGACGGCACGCTGCTGGTGAGCTTCGAGGAGCCGGTACGGGGCGTGGCGCCGGGGCAGGCGATCGTGCTGTACGACGGCACGCGCGTGGTCGGCTCGGCGACGATCGCGACCACCCGACGGCGTAAGGCGGCTCTGGCCGGTTGACGGAACGGGCCGGCCTCTTTGAAGAAGGGCTCTTCAAGGCTCTTTGACGAGGCTTCTTTAAGAAGGCCGACCCGTTTACGGCGGGTCCTGTACTGCTGTGGGCGTCAGCGCCGCGTGGGTCAGCGGCCGGCCTGGAGCGCCGTCCAGGTGCCCGCCCCGACGATGCCGTCCGCGGTCAGGCCCCGGCTGCTCTGGTAGTCCCGTACCGCCTGGGCCGTGCCGGACCCGAACTGTCCGTCGATGGACACCGTCCGCCCCAGCGCGGCCGTCAGCGCCCGCTGGAGCCGCTGCACCGCCGCGCCCGAGCTGCCCTCCCGTACGACGGTCTGAGCGCCCGCCGAGAGCAGCGCCGTCCAGGTGCGGGAGCCGATCACCCCGTCGGCGGTCAGCCCCCGGGCGGACTGGAAGGCCGAGACCGCGCTCGTGGTCCTGGAGCCGAAGACGCCGTCAGCGGTGCCCGCGTCGTACCCCTGCTGGTTCAGCAGGGTCTGAGCCGCCGTCACCTGTGCGCCGGTGGAACCACTCCTGAGGGTGGAGTACGAGGCGAAGTCGAGCTGTACGCCCCCGCCGCCCGAACTGCCGCCCACGAGCTGCATGTAGTAGGTCCAGTTCCAGTTCGGCCCCGGATCGGTGTGGTCGTTGCCCGGCACCTCGGCGTGGCCGACGACGTGCGCCCGGTCCTTCGGTATGCCGTACCGCTCGCACAGATACTTCGTCAGCGCGGCCGAGGACCGGTACATCGCGTCGGTGAACCAGCTCGGGTCGGCTATGAACCCCTCGTGCTCGATCCCCAGGCTGGAGGAGTTGGCCGAGCGGGCGTGGTAGGCGGTGTCGCTGTCCCGGACCATCTGGGTGATCGCACCGTCCGAGGAGCGCACCACATAGTGGGCGCTGACCTTCGAGGACGGGTTCTGGAACCAGCTTATGGTCCCGGCGTACGAGCCCTGGGTGACATGGACGACCACCGTGCTGATCGACGCGGACCGGCCCGCGGAGTAGTTGGCCGCGTTGGCCGGGACCCATGCGGCGGGCGGATAGTCGGGGCTGAGCGCGGCGCGTCCCTCGCGCGTGCCCGCCGTCGCGTAGGAGCCGCGCTCGGGCGCGACGGCGCGCGGCCGTACGGTGACCCGCTCGCCGCCCGCGACCGGCGCGCTGATGCCCTCGGCGAGGAAGGTGTAGACGGTGTCGGCGTAGAGCCGGGCGGTGGCCGGGTCGGTGGCCCCGCCGTACCGCGCCACCACCGGATACCACGCGTTGACGCTCCGGCGCTCCGCCGCGTCCAGCCCCAGCCCGTCGGCGTACGAACGCAGAACGGCGGCGCCGCCGCGGATGTTCGCCGCGGTGTCCTCACGCAGCTCGGCACGCGGCTCGCCCGTCAGCTCGGCGGCCCGCTCCAGGGTGCGGCTGCTGGGATTGCTGACGAGGTGCATGACCCCGTAGCCGTTCGCCTGGCTGGGCTCGCCGTTGTGCCCGTCCAGATGGGTCTCGCCGTACCCGACCGCCACCAGCAGGTCCCGCGGTACGCCGAACTCCGACGCGGCCTGCCCGAAGGCCCGGCTCATGGTGTCGCGGCCCACGGTGTCGCCCTGGGCCGGGCCGACGGGAGCAGGCGTGGCGCCGGCGGGCTGGACCGTGGCGATGAGCACCGTGGTGATCAGGGCGCCGAGCGCGGACAGCGCCGTCCGTCTCCCTGGCGTCGATCGTCGGTACATGCTTCCTCCTGGTCGGTCTGTTCGACGGTCTCCGCGTGAGCGGAGGCGGGTCTACGCCCGTTGAACGACAGACCTATCGGTGAGTCATGCTCATGTCAACCCTGCCAAGTGCCGCTCCCTGAAACGGGGTTGAGCGATTCTCGCAGGGCGGAGCGAGGCGGCCCAGGCCGCGCGGCGATGCGTCCTACGCCGTGAAGAATTCCTCAAGCACCGGCGCCAGCACATGCGGCGCCACATCGTGGGTCTGGCCCGTCAGGGTGCGGTGGCGGCCCCGGGGGAGGGCCCGCGCCACCGACCGGGCCGCGTTCCGCAGCAGCACCGGGCTGCACCCGCCGTCCACGACCATGGCGCGCGTCCTGATGCCCTTCAACCGCTCGGCGGGGACCCCGCCGGGGCCCAGCACCGCGCTGTCGTACGCGAGTGTGTGCGCGAGGGCCGTCAGATCCGCCCACATCGGGGACCGCCGCATTCCGGCGACCGCCTCGGGCGGAACGCCCACCACCGACAGGAACAGTTCGACCGCGTCGTCGCGCAACTCACGGTCCAGCAGCTTGCCGAGGCGCTCCGCATAGGCCGTGTACGCCTCCAGATCCGCCGGATCGATGGCGTACGGCGGCTCATACAGCGCGAGTTGAGTGAGCGCCAGACCGGCGGCCGCCGCCTCCAGGACGAGCGCGGCGCCCGAGGAGATGCCGTACACCGAGGCGCTGCCGCCGGCCTCCGCGATCAGGGCCGCCAGATCCTCGATCTCCCGCTCCACCGCGTACGGACCGGTGTCACCGCTGCCGCCGCGCCCGCGCCGGTCGTAGACGAGCACCTCGAAGGCCGGCGCGAGCAGCTTCGCCAGCGGTCCTTGCGACTCCGCCGTGCTGAGCGCGCCACCGACCAGAATCACCGGCGGTCCCTCGCCCGTGCGGCGATAGGCGACAGGGGTGCCGTCCCCCGATATGGCAGTAGACATCATGTCCATGGTGGGGGAGACCGGCGGGCGCCGCACAACTCATCGCTCAACCGGGGAGATTTTTTTCGGCCCGTCTTTCCGCAGGCCAGGGCTTTTTCTCAGGCCGCGACGACTTCGGTTTCGTAGAAGCAGAAGTGGTCCTTGATCGGGGCTACTTCGTCCTTGGGCGTGGGGTAGGCCCACACCAGATCCTCGGCGCCCGGCAGCGACCAGTAGGCCGCGTCGCCCTTGAACGGGCAGTGCGTGGTGGTCTCGGACGGTGTCAGCAGATCCGTACGCACATCCTCCGGCGGGAGGTAGTAGCGGACGGGGCTGCCGGTCTCCCGCAGCACCAGCGGACGGCGGCTCTCGGCGAGCACCTGTCCGTCCCGTACGACACGGACATGCTCGGTGCCCTGCTCGACGGTGATGGTGTGTCCCGTGGCCATGGTGATCGGTCCCTTCGGTGTTCCCGGTCATGCGTTTCCGGCGCGTGCCACTCTCTTCGGCCTCGTGCCACTTCCTTCAGCAACGGACCGGCGCACAGTCTTCCCGGCAGGACAGGCTTCCAGGCTTCTCGGCAGGGTCGGACCGGCCCCTATCGTTGCCCCATGAATATCTGTGTCTTCCTCTCCGCCGCCGATCTCGACGAGCGCTACACCCGGCCGGCCCGTGAATTCGCCGAACTCATCGGCAAGGGCGGCCACACCCTGGTGTGGGGCGGCTCCGACAGCGGGCTGATGAAGGTCGTCGCCGACGGCGTGCAGGAGACCGGCGGCCGGCTGGTCGGGGTCTCGGTGGACTTCCTCGGCGAGTTCGCGCGCCCCGGCGCCGACGAGATGGTGATCGCCAAGGATCTCGCCGAGCGGAAGGCGCTGCTCCTGGCCAAGTCCGACGCGGTCGTGATCATGGTCGGTGGTACGGGCACGCTGGACGAGGCCACGGAGATCATGGAGCTGAAGAAGCACGGCCTGCACACCAAGCCCGTGGTGCTGCTCAACACGGCGGGCTTCTACGACGGTCTGAAGCAGCAGTTCCGGCGGATGGACGAGGAGGGCTTCCTGCCCGTTCCGCTTGCCGACCTGGTCTTCTTCGCGGAGGACGGAGTCGGCGCGCTCGCGCATCTGGAGGAGAGTTTGGGCGTGCGCTGACAGGAGACCGTGGGCGTGCGCCGAACCGGCCGGGGAGCGGGCGCGAGCGTGCGCCGACCGGGCCCGCTCTCTTCCCGGTACGGGACCGGGTCCCCCGTGATGCGACCATGACCGCATGGCAACCCATCTCATCACCGGTGCGGGCTCGGGCATCGGCGCCGCCGTCGCGCGCCGGCTGCACGAGCGCGGCGACGACCTGCTGCTTCTCGCCCGCGACGCCGGCCG
The DNA here is from genome assembly GCF_042800555.1 of Streptomyces sp. NPDC057617. Lineage (NCBI taxonomy): Bacteria > Bacillati > Actinomycetota > Actinomycetes > Kitasatosporales > Streptomycetaceae > Streptomyces > Streptomyces sp. NPDC057617. The sequence goes on from NZ_JBHVGV010000005.1 coordinate 324,353, forward strand.
CGCCAAGGAACTCGGCGCCGACTTCCCCGGCGCCCGTACGCTCGTCGGCGACCTCGCCGCGCCCGACCGGCTCTCCTGGGCGCTCGCCCAGCAGACGCTGCCCGACCGGCTCGACTCGCTGCTGCACATCGCGGGCATCGTCGACCTCGGCACGATCGCGGAGCTGACCCCCAAGGTCTGGCAGAGCCAGCTCCAGGTGAATCTGGTCGCCCCGGCCGAGCTGACCCGGCTGCTGCTGCCCCAGTTGCGGATCTCCCGGGGCCAGGTGATCTTCGTCAACTCCGGGGCCGGGCTCAACGCCCACGCCGAGTGGGGCGCGTACGCCGCCTCCAAGCACGGCCTCAAGGCGCTCGCCGACGCGCTGCGCCACGAGGAGAAGCCGAACGGGGTCCGGGTGACCTCGGTCTATCCGGGCCGTACGGCGAGCCCCATGCAGGCCAGGGTGCACCAGCAGGAGGGCAAGGAGTACGACCCGTCGCTCTGGATGGACCCTGCGTCGGTGGCCACGACGATCATCACCGCGCTCGACCTGCCGCGCGACGCCCAGATCGACAATCTGACCGTACGGCCGGGCCGATGAGCGGTACGGAGCAGGCGCACGGTCTCCGCTGGGGGCCCGCCACCGGCGTCGGCTCGATGCCCGGCGGCGACGCCAGGGAGGCCGCCAAAGCCGTCACCGGGACCTTCGAGGACTTCCCGTACCTGCCCGAACTGCCCGCCCGGGGCCCGGGTGCCGACATGATCGGCCGTACGGCGGGACTCCTCGTCGAGGTCTACGCGCGGGTGGAGCCCAGCGGCTGGCGCATCGGCGACCGGCCGGGGCGCGACACCAGGCGCGCCAGGTCCTGGCTGGGCGAGGACCTCGACGCGCTGGAGGAGTTCACCCAGGGGTACGAGGGCCCGCTCAAGATCCAGGCCGTCGGGCCCTGGACGCTCGCCGCCGCCCTGGAACTGCGCAACGGCGAGGCGGCGCTCGGCGACCCCGGGGCCTGCCGGGATCTGACCGGATCGCTGGTGGAGGGGCTGACCGGGCATCTCGCGGAGGTACGGCGCCGGGTGCCGGGGGCAGTACCGGTGCTCCAGCTCGACGAGCCGTCCCTCACCGCCGTACTGCGCGGCCAGGTCAGGACGGCCAGCGGCTACCGCACATACCGGGCCGTGGACCGGCAGATCGTGGAGGGCGCGCTGCGCGAGGTGACCGCGGTGAGCGGGGGCACCGCGGTCGTGCACTCCTGCGCGCCCGACGTGCCGTTCGCGCTACTGCGGCGGGCGGGCGCCGCCGGTGTCTCCTTCGACTTCGGGCTGCTCACCGAGCGTGACGAGGAGCAGATCGGGGAGGCGGTGGAGGGCGGTACGAAGCTGTTCGCGGGGATCGTCCCGGGCACGGAGGGCCCATTGTCAGACCCGCCAGGTAGCGTCATGGGTGTCAGAACGCTGTGGCGCAGGCTGGGGCTGAATCCGGGGACTCTCGCGGAGTCCGTGGTGCTCACCCCGTCGTGCGGGCTCGCGGGCGCTTCACCCGCGTACGCGCACGCTGCGCAGGCGCACTGTGTCAGGGCCGCGAGATCCCTCGCGGACAACCCTGAGTGACGATCCCGGGTGACGGGTCATGGGTGAACGGGAGGACGAGACGGTGGCTGGCGAAGAGCGGACCGCAGTACCGGCGCAAGCGCGATCGGCCGTGCCCGCGGAGGCACGGGATCGGCATGCCCAACTCGCCGAGCAGATCGAGGAACACCGCTTCCGGTATTACGTGAACGACCAGCCGGTCATCAGCGACGGGGAGTTCGACCGGCTCCTGCGGTCGCTGGAGGAGCTGGAGGAGACGTATCCGGAGCTGCGTACGCCCGACTCGCCGACCCAGAAGGTCGCGGGGGCGTACGAGACGGAGTTCACCGCGGTCGAGCACCGCGAGCGGATGCTCTCCCTCGACAACGCCTTCGACGACGAGGAACTGGCCGCGTGGGCCGACCGGATCGCCAAGGACGTGGGCACCCCCGACTACCACTTCCTGTGCGAGCTGAAGGTCGACGGCCTCGCGGTCAACCTCACGTACGAGCACGGCCGGCTGACCCGCGCCGCCACCCGCGGCGACGGGCGCACGGGCGAGGACATCACCCCCAACGTCCGTACGATCGCCGAGATCCCGCACCGCCTCGCGGGCGAGCGCGTGCCCGCCCTCGTCGAGATCCGCGGCGAGGTCTACTTCCCGATGGAGGCCTTCCAGGAGCTGAACGCACGGCTCGTGGAGGCCGGGGACAAGCCGTTCGCCAACCCGCGCAACGCGGCGGCGGGTTCGCTGCGCCAGAAGGATCCCAAGATCACCGCGACCCGCCCGCTGCACATGGTGGTCCACGGCATCGGGGCGCGCGAGGGCTTCGACATCGACTGCCTCTCGCACGCGTACGGCCTGCTGCGCGAATGGGGCCTGCCCACCGCCCGGCACAACAAGGTGGTCGGAGGACTCGACGGCGTCCGGGAGTTCATCGCGTACTACGGGGAGAACCGCCACTCCGTGGAGCACGAGATCGACGGAGTGGTCGTCAAGCTCGACGAGATCCCGCTCCAGGGCCGGCTCGGCTCGACCTCGCGCGCCCCGCGCTGGGCGATCGCCTGGAAGTACGCGCCGGAGGAGGTCAACACCAAGCTGGTCAATATCCGGGTGGGCGTGGGCCGTACGGGCCGCGTCACCCCGTACGCGCAGGTGGAGCCGGTCACGGTCGCCGGTTCCGAGGTCGAGTTCGCCACCCTGCACAACCAGGACGTGGTGAAGGCCAAGGGCGTGTGGATCGGCGACACCGTCGTGCTGCGCAAGGCCGGGGACGTGATCCCGGAGATCCTCGGCCCGGTCATCGATCTGCGCCCCGACGACGCGTACGAATTCGTGATGCCCAAGAAGTGCCCGGAGTGCGGCACGGAGCTGCGGGCCATGAAGGAGGGCGACGTCGATCTGCGCTGCCCCAACGCGCGTAGCTGCCCCGCCCAGTTGCGTGAGCGGCTGTTCTATCTCGCCGGCCGCAAGTGCCTGGACATCGAGAACTTCGGCTATGTGGCCGCCGCCGCCCTGACGAAGCCGCTGGAGCCGGAGACCCCGCCCCTGCTGGACGAGGGCGATCTGTTCGACCTGACCGTCGATCAGCTTCTGCCCATCAAGGCGTATGTCCTCGACCAGGACAGCGGACTGCCCAAGCGCGATCCGGAGACCGGCGAGGAGAAGATCGCCACGGTCTTCGCCAACCAGGAGGGCGCGCCGAAGAAGAACGCGCTGGCGATGCTGGCGAATATCGCCGCGGCCAAGGAGCGCCCGCTGGCCCGGATCATCGCCGGGCTCTCCATCCGGCATGTGGGGCCTGTCGCGGCCGTGGCGCTCGCCAGGGAGTTCCGTTCGATCGACCGGATCGAGCAGGCCACGGAGGAGGAGCTGGCGGCCGTCGAGGGCGTAGGACCGACCATCGCGGCCTCCCTCACCCAGTGGTTCCAGGTCGACTGGCACCGCGAGATCCTGCGCAAGTGGCGTGCCGCCGGGGTCCGGATGGAAGAGGAGGGCACCGGCGAGGACGAGGGGCCGAGGCCGCTGGAGGGTCTGACGGTGGTGGTCACCGGCACCCTGGAGCGGTACACGAGGGATGGCGCGAAAGAGGCGCTTCAGAACCTCGGTGCGAAGGTAACGGGGGCTGTTTCGAAGAAGACCGGCTTTGTCGTGGTCGGAGAAAATCCCGGTTCGAAGTACGACAAAGCGATGCAGCTCAAGGTGCCCGTGCTGGACGAGGAGGGCTTCACCATCCTGCTCGGACAGGGACCCGACGCGGCCAGAGAAGTCGCGCTGACCGCCGAGGAGGAGACCCCCGAGGGGACATCCGGGGAGACGGCCCAGGAAGCGGCCGGGGAAAGCCCCGGAGAGTAGGGTGCGCCGCGCCGGATCAGGGCCCCAAAGCTCACCCGTTCGGCGCATATCAGATGGATACGGATGGGCGGGTCGCATTCGGGCAAGAGCTGTAGAGCGCTGCCCGTTGAGGCCTTCCGCGGCCTACTGTTGGGATGTGCGCCTGTCGTGCACGGCTGCGTGGTGCGGTTTCAGCCGTGATGGCATGACAACGTGCCATCGCGTGGCATCGGCTCCGCCGGCTGTGAGAGGGACGGGAATGAAACCGACCGAGAGCGCCGCCCCGGTCTCACCCCCGCGCGGTTTCGCGGGAATCAGGGGTATCGCGACCAGGACACCCGCTCTGGTGGTGGGACTCGCCGTGGTCCTGCTGGCCACCGGTCTGATCCGTACGGTGCGTGCGGGTCACGCGCTCTTCCCCGGCGGCTCGACCGGCTGGGCCATGGCCGTACTGACCGGCATCATCGTCGGGCACCTCGTGGCGCTCGGCCGCGACCGGTGGTGGGGCGGCACGGGCTCGGGCGCGGCCCTGACCCTGGCCGTCCTGCTGCTGTACGGCTGGGTGCCCGCCGTCCTCGTCAGCCTGTCCGTGGTGGTGCTGGTCGGTATGGCGCGCAGACACCGCTGGCGCCAAGGAGTCCTGCACGGCGCGGCGGACATGCTGGGCATCGGGGCCGCCGCGCTCGTGCTGAAGCTGTTCGATGTGCTGCCCACCGTCGAGAAGCCCTGGAATCCCCTCGATTGGGGTATCGAGGCCGTCCCGGAAATCGTGCTGGCCGCCGGAGTCCATCTGCTGGTCACCCGCGTGCTGTTGTGGTACGCGGTGGCTCCGCAGGGCGGCGGGCTGCCGACCGTGGCGCGTACGGCGCTCTTCCGCCAGGGGCTGGTCGCGGTCGCGCTGCTCGGGATCGCCCCGCTGATCTGTGTGGTCGCGATGACCCTGCCGGTGCTGCTGCCGCTCTTCTCCATCCCGCTGATCGCCCTCGACTCCACGCTGTGGATCGCCCGGGCGCGGGCCGAGGAGCAGCTCCGCGACCCGCTGACCGGACTGCCCAACCGGCAGTGGCTGCTGGAGCGCACCTGGTCGGCGCTGGAGGACGCGGAAGGGCTCGGCGCCAGGTCGGCACTGGTCCTGATCGACCTCGACCGGTTCCGTTCCGTCAATGACACCCTCGGGCACCTCGCGGGGGACCGGCTGCTGCTCCAGATAGCCGACCGGCTCCGGCTGGCGCTGCCGCGCGGGGCGGAGGCCGCGCGGCTCGGCGGAGACGAGTTCGCGGTGCTGCTGCCGACCTGCGACTCCACCACCAGCGCCCAGCGCGTCGCCCGCCATCTCGTGGCCGAGCTGTCGTCGCCGCTGGACCTCGACGGCCTCACCCTGGTCCTGGAGGCCAGCGCCGGAGTCGCCGTCTACCCCGAGCACGCGCTCGACGCCGAGGGCCTGCTGCGCCGCGCGGATGTCGCGATGTACCAGGCGAAGCGGGACCGTACCGGCGTCGAGGTGTACGAATCCAAGCGGGACTCCAACACCCCCGACCGGCTCGGTCTGCTCGGAGATCTGAGACGCGCCCTGGACGCGGGCGAGGTGGAGCTGCACTACCAGCCCAAGGTCCGCTTCGACGGGCAGGTCGCCGGCCTGGAGGCCCTGGTGCGCTGGGTGCATCCGGAGCGCGGCCGGGTCCCTCCCGACGAGTTCATCGCGATCGCCGAGTCCTCCGGCCTGATGCCGCACCTCACCGAGTACGTCCTGGAGACGGCCCTCGCCCAGGTCGCCCGCTGGCGCTCCCAGGGGTTGATGGTGCCGGTCGCCGTCAATGTCTCGCCGCGTGATGTGCACACCCCCGGTTTCGCCGGCGCGGTCGCGGCGCGGCTGGCCCGGCACGGTGTACCGGCGGGCTCACTCCAGTTGGAGATAACGGAGCACGTCCTGCTGGAGGACCCGCAGCGCGCGGCCGACACCCTGGCGGGGCTGACCGGGCACGGCGTGAAGATGTCCCTGGACGACTTCGGTACGGGGTACTCCTCGCTGGTGCATCTGCGGCGGCTGCCGGTGAGCGAGCTGAAGATCGACCGCTCGTTCGTGGCCCGGCTGGCCGTCGACACCGAGGACGCGGAGATCGTCCGCTGCACCGTCGACCTGGCGCACTCCCTGGGCCTCCTGGTCGTCGCGGAGGGCGTCGAGGACGACGAGACCTGGGAGCGGCTGCGGGATCTGGGCTGTGACGCGGTCCAGGGCTGGCTGGTGGCCGCCGCGATGCCGCCGCCCGAGGCGACGGCCTGGCTGCTGGCCCGGGGCAAGCGCGGCTGGCAGCGCCCGGCGGAGCTGGAGGCGGCCCGCCGCGAACAGTCGGGCCAGGTCGTCCAGTAGCCGGGCCGGAGCGGTGCCCGGCCGCTTCCGGCGGCGGGCGGAGCGTAACCGTTTCGTGGGGAGGGGGCCCGGCCCCATAGGATTGGGCCAAAGCCCATCACACTCACCCCTGAGGATCGCTGCATGCCTGGCATTACGCGCGAGGAGGTCGCCCACCTCGCCCGGCTGGCGCGTCTGGAGCTGAAGGCCGAAGAGCTGGACCACTTCGCCGGACAGCTCGACGACATCATCGGCGCGGTCGCCCGCGTGTCCGAGGTCGCCGGCCAAGACGTACCGCCGACCTCACACCCGCTGCCGCTGACCAATGTCATGCGCGCCGACGAGGTCCGTCCTTCGCTCACCCCCGAGCAGGCGCTCTCCGGTGCCCCTGCCCAGGAGCAGCAGCGTTTCAAGGTGCCGCAGATCCTGGGGGAGGACTAAACCGACATGACGGCCATGACCAAGCACGAGAGCTGTATCCGCCTCACCGCCGCCGAGATCGCCGCGAAGATCGCCTCCGGCGAACTCACCGCCGTCGAGGTCACCGAGGCCCATCTCGCCCGTATCGAAGCGGTCGACGAGAAGGTCCACGCCTTCCTGCATGTCGACCGCGAGGGCGCGCTGGCCCAGGCCCGCGCCGTGGACGCGAAGCGCGCGGCGGGCGAGAAGCTGGGGCCGCTGGCCGGTGTGCCGCTCGCCCTCAAGGACATCTTCACCACCGAGGGCGTCCCGACGACCGTCGGCTCCAAGATCCTCGAAGGCTGGATCCCGCCCTACGACGCGACCGTCACCAAGCGGCTCAAGGCCGCGGACGTCGTCATCCTCGGCAAGACCAACATGGACGAGTTCGCCATGGGGTCCTCCACCGAGAACAGCGCGTACGGCCCGACCGGCAACCCCTGGGACCTGACCCGCGTCCCCGGCGGCTCCGGCGGCGGCTCGTCCGCCTCCCTCGCCTCGTACCAGGCGCCCCTCGCGATCGGCACCGACACCGGCGGCTCGATCCGCCAGCCCGCAGCCGTCACCGGCACGGTCGGCGTCAAGCCCACCTACGGCGGCGTCTCCCGCTACGGCATGGTCGCGTTCTCGTCCTCGCTCGACCAGGGCGGGCCCTGCGCCCGTACGGTCCTGGACGCGGCGCTGCTGCACGAGGTGATCGCCGGCCACGACCCGCTCGACTCGACCTCCATCGACGCCCCGGTCCCGCCGGTCGTCGAGGCCGCGCGGAGCGGCTCGGTGGCCGGGATGCGGATCGGGATCGTCAAGCAGTTCCGCGGCGAGGGCTACCAGCCCGGGGTCGTCCAGCGCTTCGACGAGTCGGTCGAGCTGCTCAAGGGCCTCGGCGCCGAGGTGGTCGAGCTGGACTGCCCGTCCTTCGACCTGGCGCTCGCCGCGTACTACCTGATCGCGCCCTCCGAGTGCTCCTCGAACCTCGCCCGCTTCGACGCCATGCGCTACGGCCTGCGGGTCGGCGACGACGGTACGAGGTCCGCCGAGGACGTCACGGCCCTGACCCGCGAGGCGGGCTTCGGGGACGAGGTCAAGCGCCGCGTCATGCTCGGTACGTACGCGCTCAGCTCCGGCTACTACGACGCGTACTACGGCTCGGCGCAGAAGGTCCGCACCCTCATCAGCCGCGACTTCGAGAAGGCCTTCGAGCAGGTCGAGGTGATCGTCTCCCCGACCACCCCGACCACGGCCTTCCCGATCGGCGAGCGCGCCGACGACCCGATGGCGATGTATCTCGCGGACCTGTGCACCATCCCGGCGAACCTGGCCGGCAACGCCGCGATGTCACTGCCCTGCGGCCTCGCGCCGGAGGACGGCCTGCCGGTCGGTCTCCAGATCATCGCCCCCGCCATGAAGGACGACCGCCTCTACAAGGTCGGTGCCGCCGTCGAGGCGGCCTTCGTGGAAAGGTGGGGACACCCGCTGCTGGAGGAGGCACCGTCACTATGACCAGTGCAATGAGCAAGGCCAAGGGGTTCAAGAAGTCCAAGGCCGGCACGTATCTGTCGATCGGGACGACCGTGTTCGGCGCGATCGGCGTCGCCAAGCAGGTCAGGACGGCCCGCCAGGACAACGACACGCTCCGGCTGGTCGACGCGGTCATCTCCGCCGCCGCCATCGCCACGAGCCTCGCCCTGCTCGTACGTGAGCTGAAGCGCTTGGGCGACGACGACGTCCTGCTGGGCTGAGAGGGAATGTTTCACTGTGACCGTCATTGAACTCGTGCCGTACGAGGACGCCCTCGCGGCGTACGACCCCGTCATGGGCCTGGAGGTCCATGTCGAACTCGGCACGAAGACCAAGATGTTCTGCGGCTGTTCGACCGGCCTGGGGGCCGCGCCCAACTCGCAGACCTGCCCGACCTGCCTCGGCATGCCCGGATCCCTGCCGGTCGTCAACGCCATCGGCGTCGAGTCGGCGATCAAGATCGGTCTCGCGCTCAACTGCGAGATCGCCGAGTGGTGCCGCTTCGCCCGGAAGAACTACTTCTATCCGGACATGCCGAAGAACTTCCAGACCTCCCAGTACGACGAGCCGATCGCCTACAACGGCTATCTGGACGTCCAGTTGGAGGACGGCGAGATCTTCCGGGTGCAGATCGAACGTGCCCATATGGAGGAGGACACCGGGAAGTCGACGCATGTCGGCGGTGCCACCGGCCGTATCCACGGCGCCTCGCACTCGCTGCTCGACTACAACCGCGCCGGTATCCCGCTCATCGAGATCGTCACCAAGCCCATCGAGGGCGCGGGCGAGCGGGCCCCCGAGGTCGCCAAGGCGTATGTCGCCGAGCTGCGCGAGCTGATCAAGGCGCTGGGCGTCTCCGAGGCCCGGATGGAGATGGGCCAGATGCGGTGCGATGTGAACCTCTCGCTGCGCCCGCACGGCCAGGAGAAGTTCGGTACGCGCTCCGAGACGAAGAACGTCAACTCGCTGCGCAGCGTCGAGCGCGCCGCGCGCTTCGAGATCCAGCGCCATGCCGCGGTGCTCGGCTCGGGCGGCACGATCATCCAGGAGACCCGCCACTTCCACGAGGAGGACGGCTCCACCACCGCGGGCCGGGTGAAGGAGGAGGCCGAGGACTACCGGTACTTCCCGGAGCCCGACCTCGTACCGGTGGCGCCCCCCCGGGAGTGGGTCGAGGAGCTGCGCGCCGGGCTGCCCGAGCTGCCGCGCGTACGCCGCAACCGGCTGCGCGAGGAGTGGGGGATCTCCGAGCACGACATGCAGTCGATCCTCAACGCGGGCGCGATCGAGCCGATCGTCGCCACGATCGGCGCGGGCGCCCCGGCGGACCAGGCCCGCAAGTGGTGGATGGGCGAACTGGCCCGGCACGCCAATGAGACGGGCCGCGCGCTGGACGAGCTGCCCATCACCTCCGAGCAGGTCGCCCGGGTCGCCGCGCTCGTCGCGTCCGGCGATCTCAACGACAAGCTGGCCCGCCAGGTGATCGAGGGCGTGCTCGCGGGCGAGGGCGACCCGGACACCGTCGTCGAGAAGCGCGGTCTCAAGGTCGTCTCCGACGACAGCGCGCTGGGCGCGGCCGTGGACGAGGCGATCGCGGGCAACGCGGCCGTCGCCGACAAGATCCGGGCGGGCAAGGTCGCCGCCGCGGGCGCGCTGGTCGGCGCGGTAATGAAGGCCACCCGCGGCCAGGCCGACGCGGCGCGGGTGCGCGAGCTGATCCTTGAACGGCTGGCCCCGGCGGAGTAGGTCCTGTCCGTCGAACTTCGCGGCGTACGGTCCTGAGGACGCCTGCCCCGCAATGCCGGGGGCGCGTGTCGTGAGGCGTATGCCGAAGGGGCGGCGCACCGTTGACGGTGCGCCGCCTCCGTCCGTCCCCCGGAACCCGGAGCGCCAGTCTGAACAGCGCCAGTGTGCACAGCGCCGGCCTGAACGCCGTCGTCGCCGAGGCCGTCTCCGTCGGTCTGCTGCTCGCCGTGCTGGCGTTCGCCGTTCTCCGGCCGCGCGGTCTGCCCGAGGCACTCGCCGCCGTGCCCGCGGCGCTGCTGCTCGTCGCCCTCGGCGCGGTCTCGCCCCAGGACGCCTGGGAGCAGACGCACACCCTGCTGCCCGTGGTGGTGTTTCTCGCTGCGGTACTGGTACTGGCTCAGCTCTGCGACGAGGAAGGGCTGTTCACCGCGGCGGGCGAGCTGGTGGCGCGGGTCTGCGGCAGCCGGCCGCGGCGGCTGCTGGGCGGTGTCTTCGCCGTCGCCGCCGTCACCACCGCCGTACTGAGCCTGGACGCCACGGTCGTCCTGCTCACCCCGGTGGTCTTCGCGACTGCCGCCCGCGTGGGCGCGCGCCCGCTGCCGCATGTCTACGCCTGCACGCATCTCGCGAACTCGGCGTCGCTGCTGCTGCCGGTCTCGAACCTCACGAATCTGCTGGCCTTCACCGCCAGCGGGCTCACCTTCACCCGGTTCGCGGCGCTGATGGCGCTGCCCTGGCTGGCCGCGATCGCGGTCGAGTACGCCGTCTTCCGCCGCTTCTTCGCCGCCGACCTGGCTGCCGACCCGGCCGCGGAGGCGCCCGGCCCGCGGGGCCCGGGGCCGGGCGAGGGGCGCGGGGTACCGGTGTTCACGCTGGTGGTGCTGGGGCTGACGCTGGCCGGATTCGCGGTGACCTCGCTGGCCGGGGCCGAACCGCTGTGGGCCGCGCTCGCCGGCGCGGCCGTCCTCGCGGTACGGGCACTGGGTCAGCGGCGTACGACGGTCAAAGGGCTGGTACGGGCCGCCTCACCGCTGTTCTGTCTCTTCGTCCTGGCACTCGGCGTGATCGTCAAGGCGGTCGTCGACAACGGGCTCGACACCGGTATCGGCAAGCTGCTGCCGGACGGCTCGTCGCTGCCCTCGCTGCTGGCGATCGCGGCGGTCGCCGCCGTACTGGCCAATCTGATCAACAACCTCCCGGCGATCCTGGCGCTGCTGCCGGTCGTCGCGCCCGCGGGGCCGGGGCCGGTGCTCGCCGCGCTGATCGGCGTCAACATCGGGCCCAATCTGACGTACGTCGGCTCGCTGGCCACCCTGCTGTGGCGGCGCGTGCTGCACGAGCACGACACCGAGCCGGGGCTGTGGCACTTCACCCGGCTCGGGCTGCTGACCGTGCCTGCCGCGCTGGCCGCGTCGACCGTGGCACTGTGGGGCACGCTGCGAGTGATCGGAGGCTGACCCCGTGTCGGACGAGCCCGTGCCGGAGGCTGACCCTGTGACCGTACCGATGCCGGACCCGCCGGAGGCCGGACCGCCGGGGCACGATCCGTCGGAGACCGGCGCCTCGGAAAGTGATCCGCCGGCGAGCGGTCCACCGGAGGCCGGGCGGCCGCGGACCGCTCTCGTCTGGATCACCGAGTCCACCTGGCCGGCCTGTGTGGACGCGGCCCGCGAACGCGCCCCCGACGATGCCGTGGTGCTGCTCCATGTCAGCGACGACGAGGTCGCCGCCGCCGCGCACCACGCCTACGAAGGGCTCCTCGGCCGGGGCCACCGCCCGGAGCGCGACCCCGGCGCCCGCCTCGAAGCCCTGTCGGGGACGGCCGCCGCCGATCTGCTGGAGGCCGCCGCGCACCGGCTCGGGCGGCCCTGCGAACTCCTCGACCACCACGGGCGCGTGGAGCACGAGGTGGTACGGGCGGCGGCCGGCGCGGATCTGCTGATCTGCGCACGGGACGGTGAGCGCGGACACCCGGGACCGCACAGCATCGGGCGCGCCACCCGCTTCGTGGTCGACCACGCGGAGTGCCCGGTGCTGCTGGTGTGGCCGTAGAGCAGCGACTCGGCCGGTGCAGCAGGCTCAGGAAGCCGTCGTGCTCGGGGCGTCGTAGTCGATCGACTCGGTCAGCTCGCGCCACTTGGCGTCGGATTCGGTACGGGCCCGGTCGGACTCGGTCACGTAGTTGTACGCGTCACTGCCCAGCAGCAGATGCACCGGCGGCTCGGCCATCTCCGGCAGGCCGAGGATGACCCGCGCGGCCTTCGCCGGGTCGCCGGCCTGCTGCCCGTCCATACCGCGCACCATCTCCGCCATCGCGCCGACGGTCCCCCGGTACGGCTCGCTGATCTCCGGGATCGTCATCGACGACCCGGCCCAGTCGGTGCGCAGACCGCCCGGCTCGATGACGGTGACCCGTACCCCCAGTGGGGCCAGTTCGCGCGACAGCACCTCGGAGAAGCCGGCCACCGCCCACTTGGCGCTCTGGTAGGCGGCCAGTCCGGGGGTGCTCATCCGGCCCCCGCTCGACGAGATCTGCACGATATGCCCGGACCCCTGCTCGCGCAGGATCGGTACGGCCGCCTTGGTGACGTGGTAGACGCCGTAGAAGTTGGTGTCGATCTGGGCGCGGAAATCGGCGTCGGTGACGTCCTCGACGGCGGCGATATCGCCGTACCCCGCGTTGTTGACGACGACATCCAGCCGCCCGAAGGTCTCGGCCGCGCCCCTGACCGCGTCGCGCGCCGCCTCCGCGTCGGTGACATCGAGCGCTACCGCGCGTACCTGATCGCCGTAGGTACGGACGAGATCGTCGAGCTGGGCTGGCTTGCGCGCCGTCGCCACGACGCGGTGCCCGGCGGCGAGCGCGGCCTCGGCGATGGCGCGGCCCAGCCCGCGCGAACTGCCGGTGATGAACCAGACCTGTGACATGGGGGGCCTCCCGAAAAAGTAACTGACTAGGTGGTTACTTTCATCGTACGCCCACCACGCGCGTTACGGGCCGGCCGCCCGGGCCCCCGGTGATCTCGCCGTACGGGCCCCCGGGGACGTTCACCTCGTAGTCGTCCCGGGGACTCTCCGCTGCCATGCGCTCTCATTACCGTCCGGTCGCATGTCAGCGGAAATATCGCGGAGAAGAATGCTCACCCTCGGTACAGGCGCCCTCGGCGCGGCGGCGGCCGGGTCCGTCCTGCCGCCCTCCCTGCAGACCGCTCTCGCGGCGGAGCCCGCGCCCGGCGGGCTGCGGGCGGTCAAGCACGTGGTCATCCTGATGCAGGAGAACCGCTCGTTCGACCACTACTTCGGCACCCTGCGCGGAGTCCGCGGCTTCGGGGACCGCAACGCGGTGGAGCTGCCCTCCGGGAAGCCCGTGTTCGAGCAGCCGGGCCCGCTGACCACCGTCCTGCCGTTCCCGGTACGGGACGCCGCCGAGGCGCAGCGCAAGGACCTCCAGTACATCGGCGCCCTCGACCACTCCTGGGACGGCGGGTACAAGGCCTGGAACAAGGGCTGGATGGACGGCTGGGTCTCCGCCAAGACCGCCGCCACCATGGCCTATTACGACCGGCGCGACATCCCGCTGCACTACGAACTCGCGGACACCTTCACGGTCTGCGACGCGTACCACTCGTCCGTCCACACCTCGACCAGCCCCAACCGCAACCACCTCTGGAGCGGCTGGACCGGCTACGAGGCCGACGGGCGCCGGGCCGTGGACAACGACGCGTACGAGGAGGACACCCACCCCGGCTACCCGTGGCCGACGTACGCCGAGCGGCTGGAGCGGGCGGGCCGCACCTGGCAGACGTACACGGAGTGGGAGAACTTCACCGACAACAACATCGAGTTCTTCACCACCTTCAAGGACATCGCCCGCAAGGCGCTCGCCAAGGCCCGCGAACTGCCCGGCCGGCCCGGGGCGGCCGGCTTCACCTTCATGGAGGCGTTCTACGCCGCCGTACGCGACACCGACGACGCCGCCGAGCGCGCGAGGCTGCTCGACGCGCTGGAGGAGGGCGTCGCCACGCTGACCGAGCACGAGCGGTCGCTGTTCGAGCGCGGGCTGCGCCGGGTCGAGAGCGGCACGCTGGCCGACCGGTTCCGTGCCGATGTGGCCGCCGGGACGCTGCCCGAGGTGTCGTATCTGGTGCCCTCCGCGATCGACTCCGAGCACCCCGGCTCCTCGTCGCCGATCGCCAGCGCCACCCTGATCTACAAGGTGCTCGACGCGCTCGGCGCCCATCCCGAGGTCTGGCGGCATACCGTCGTACTGATCAACTACGACGAGAACGACGGCTTCTTCGACCACGTACCGCCGCCCGTGCCGCCCGCCGAGGGGCCCACCGGCTCCGCCGAGCGCTGGCAGGGACGGCCGACCGGGCTCGGGGTGCGGGTGCCGCTGCTGGTCGTTTCGCCCTGGACCGTGGGCGGCTATGTCTGCTCGCAGGTCTTCGACCACACCTCGGTCATCCGCTTCCTGGAGAAGTGGACGGGCGTGGACGAGCCCAACATCACCGCGTGGCGGCGCAATGTCACCGGCGATCTGACCTCCGCGTTCGACTTCCAGCGCGGCCGTACCCAGCCCGAGGTCGAACAGCCGGGCGCCGTCCCGCCGTTCACCGGCCGCTGGGTGCCCGTACCGCCGGCCCACCAGACCATGCCCGTACAGGAGCCGGGCGCGCGCCCCGCCAGGCCGCTGCCGTACCAGACCGACGCGTACGGTCATCTCGACGCGGACGGGCGGGCGTTCACGGTCGCGCTCAGCAACACGGGGCGCGCCAGTGCGCACTTCGCGCTCTATCCGTACGCCGGTGAGTTCGAGATACCGCAGCACCGCGATGTAAGGGGCACGGCGCAATGGAGGGTGCCCCTTACCGGAGTGAAGGGGGACGGGTACCGCTTCACGATCACCGGGCCCAACGGCTTCCGCCGTGAGTTCGCGGGCCCGGTGACCGGCCATGGCGCGGAGGTCGCCTCGTCCGTCGACCACCACGACCGCGATCTCCATCTCACCCTGCGCAACAACGGCGACCTGCCGGTCACCTTCACGGTGCGGCCCCTGGGGTACGTCGACGAGGCCGATCTGCACGGCTGGACCCGGCGGATCACGGTCAAGCCGGGGCGCAGCCGCAATGTGGTGCACTCGGCGGCCGACGCGCACGGCTGGTACGACGTCGAGGTCACCGCGGAACCGTCGGCGCACGGCGCCGGCACGGGGGACACCCCGGCGCGCTTCCGCCGTCGGCTCATGGGCCACATCGAGAACGGGCGTCCCAGCGTCTCCGGGTGAGCGGTGTTCCGGGGCGAGCGGTGTTCCGGGGTGAGCGGCGGCTTTGTACGGTTCGTGCGGTGAGGAACCGTACGGAGAAGGAGTCCGATGTTCGCGATACCGCTGGGTGACGGGGCGGAGCTGCGCCCCTTGGAGCCGTGGCAGGCCGAGGAGTTCCTGGCCCATATGGACCGGGCCAGGGACCTGGTCGACGAACACATCCCGCTCGCCCGGGCGGCCTCGGATCTCGACTCGGCGCGGGCGGTGCTCGTGTCGTACGCCAGGAAGCAGGCCGACGACAGCGGCCGGATCTACGGGATCTGGCTGGACTCCACTCTGGTCGGCGGGGTGCTGTTCCGGGTCTTCGACGCCGAAAGCGGCAACTGTGAGGTCGGCTGCTGGCTGGAGCCCGCGGGGACGGGGCGCGGGCTGGTCACGCGCGCCGCGCGGGTGCTGATCGACTGGGCGGTCGAGGAGCGCGGGATACACCGGGTCGAGTGGCGGGTGTCGACCGCGAACACCCCGAGCATCAGGGTCGCGCAGCGGCTCGGGATGACCCGGGAGGGCGTGCTGCGCGAGGGCTATCCCTATGACGGGGTGCGGCAGAGCACCGAGATCTGGTCGGTGCTGGCGCCGGAGTGGCGCGAGCGGAAGCCGAACGCGGGCTGAGCCCGCAGCCTGGGCCCGGCCGTGCCTGCCCGCCGGGCACGGCCGGCCCGCTGAGCTTGGGCTTGGGCCCGGGCTTGGGCACAGGCCTTCCGGGTACGGAACGGTGGAACCCAGGCTGTTCACGGACGTTCCGCCGTTCTCAGGAAGTTCTCAGACGGGGCACCTAGCGTGCGCGGTATGAACCCCACCCCCGAGACCAAGACCCCCGAGCCGGAGACGGCCGAGGCCTCCACCACCGAGGCGACCGAGGTCATATCCGACTCCAGGTCGGAGTCCGAGGCCCCGTCGCTCAAGAAGGCCGATTCCCCGGCCGCCGACGCCACCGATGAGTCCGCCGATGCCGAGGGCGTCCACGACCTGGACGACGACGATCTCGACGATGGCGAGGACGATGGCGACGACGACCTCGCCGCGCACCGCTCGTCCGGTCTCGGTGCCGCCGCCGCGGCCGTCGTCGCGGTCTGCCTGAGCATCATCGCCCTGTCCGGTACCTGGACCGGCCGGGTCGTCGCCGAGCGCGAGACCCTCGTAGGCCAGATCACCATCGGCCAGTCCGCCACCGCGGACCAGCAGATCTCCGAGATCTACGGCGACGCCTGGCACGCCACCGCCGCGGTCAACGGCGTTGTGGCGCTGCTGGCGCTGCTCATCGGAGTGGTCGTGCTGGTCCTGCCCCAGCGCGTCGCCTGGGTACGCCCCTTCGCGCTGGCCGCAGCCATCCTCGGCTTCCTCGGACTGCTGGTCTCGGTCGGTATGTACTTCGATCTCTTCGCGGCCCTGCCGGCTGCTCCGGCTGCTCCGGCCGGCTAAACCCTTAGGGCCTTAGGGCCGCTTACCTTCCCCGGCCCCTTTTCTAAGGTCCTGGGGTCCGCTGAGATGCGGAACTCTCCCGATGCGGCGGTACCCCCTGGGAGTCCAAGGTGGAGGTGTCTTCAAGACATCAGAAACACCTTCGCACCAGGGGGAACCCGATGTTCGAGTACGAACTCCAGAAGATCCGGGTCGCCGAGCTGATCCGCAGTGCCGAGCGCGAGAGGCTCGTACGCGAGGTCCGTGCGGCCCGACGAGAGGCCCGCCGACAGGCCGGCCGACGGGCCGGCCGGACCGCCGAGGACACGGCCCAGGGCCCGGAGGGCCGACAGGACGGGCCCGGCGACCGGTTCGTCCGCGCGGCCTGACGCCATGCGAGCCAGACCCGTCGCGATCACCGGCACCTCGGCCACCGGCGCTCCGGACGTCGGCGCTCCGGTCGCTGGCACCTCGGTCGTCGGCACCTCGGTCACCAGCGCCCCGGTCACCGGCGCCGGGATCGCGGCCGTCCCGGCCGCCCCGATAACGAGTGCCGCGTTGTCAGACCCCTGTGCGATGCTCTGGCCCGTGGAGACCAGGTCCGTCAGCCCGGTGTTCGTCGGCAGGGCCGGCGAGCTGACCGCGCTCACCGAAGCGCTCGCCCGCGCCACCGCGGGCGAGCCCCAGGCGCTGCTCATCGCGGGGGAGGCCGGGGTCGGCAAGACCCGGCTCGTCGAGGAGCTGTGCGCTGTGGCATGCGCCGAGAAGGCGGTCGTCGCGGTCGGCGGATGCGTGGAGATCGGCGCGGACGGGCTGCCGTTCGCGCCCTTCTCCACCGCGCTGCGCTCCCTGCGCCGCCAGTTGCCCGACGAACTGGCGGCGGCCGCCGAGGGCCAGGAGGCCGAGCTGGCCAGGATCCTGCCCGAGCTGGGCCTGCCCGACAGGGGCGCGCTCGGCGAGGACGGCACGGCCAGGCTGTTCGAGCTGACCGCGCGGCTGCTGGAGCGGCTGGCGGCCGATCGTACGGTCGTGCTCGTCCTGGAGGATCTGCACTGGGCGGACGCCTCCACCCGCCATCTCCTCGCGTATCTCTTCCGCGCGCTGCGCCGCGGCAGGCTCGTCGTACTCGCCACCTACCGCGCCGACGACATCCACCGCCGCCATCCGCTGCGCCCGCTCCTCGCCGAGCTGGACCGGCTGCGGTCCGTCCGGCGCATCGAGCTGTCCCGGTTCACCCGGACCGAGGTGCTCCGCCAGCTCACCGGCATCCTCGCCGCCGAACCGGACCCCGCCCTGCTGGACGACATCTTCGAACGCTCCGACGGCAACGCCTTCTTCGTGGAGGAGCTGGCCTGCTCCCTCGGCTGCGGCTCCGGGCTGAGTGACTCGCTGCGCGATCTGCTGCTCGTACGGGTCGAGGCGCTGCCCGAGGACGCTCAGCGGGTCGCCCGTATCGTCGCCGAGGGCGGCACCACCGTCGAGTACCCGCTGCTGCTGGCGGTGGGCCGGCTCGCCGAGGACGACCTGATCGAGGCGCTGCGGGCAGCCGTGGGCGCCAACATCCTGCTGCCCACCGCGGACGGCGACGGCTACCGCTTCCGGCACTCCCTCGTCCGCGAGGCGGTCAGCGACGATCTGCTGCCCGGCGAGCGGTCCCGGCTCAACCGGCGGTACGCGGAGGTGCTGGAGGCCCAGCCCTCGCTCGTACGGGCCGATGAGCGCGCCACCCGGCTGGCCAGCCACTGGTACCACGCGCACGATGTGGCGAAGGCGCTCCCCGCCGTCCTGAAGGCCTCCGTCGAGGCGCGGGAGCGGTATGCCTACTCCGAGCAACTGCGGCTGCTGGAGCGGGCGATGGAGCTGTGGGACGACGCCCCCGAGGCCGTACGGAACACCCTGCGGCCACCGGACGACGCCGACACCGAGGTCTATCCGCTCTGCGCCGCCACCCCGTCCAATCCGCTCACGTATCTGGACCTGATGGCGGAGGCGACGGTCGCCGCCCGGGTCGGTGGCGAGCGCGAACGGGCCCTGGCGATAGCCAAGAAGGCCCTCCGCGCCCTGGACGGGGAGGACGGCGAGGGCGATCCGCTGCGCGCGGCCTGGTTCTGGATCCAGCGCTCCAAGCTGATGCAGGACCTCTCGCGCGGCGACGGCTGGCCGGAACTCGCCATCGCCGAGAAACTCGTACGCGGCCTTCAGCCCTCTGCCGTGCACGCGGAGGTTCTGGCCAGTGTGGCCGCGTGGGGCGCGCTGCACCGGCCGGGGCCCGACAGCCTGGTCGCCGCCAACCGGGCCGTCGAGTACGCCAGGCTGGTCGGCGCCGGGCACACCGAGCTGCACGCCCGGCTCACCCGCGGCTGGCTCACCGCCGACGCCGGGGGAGTGGACGAGGGCATAGCCGAGATGTACGAGGTGCGCGACCGGGCCGACGAGCTGGGCGCGGTCGCGGTCCTGGGCCGCGCCAGCATCAATCTGCCCTCCACCCTGGAGAGCATGGGCCGCTCCGAGGAGGCGGTGGCCGCGGCGGACTGGGGCATAGCCGTCACCCATCAGCGCGGGCTTGCCGACACGGAGGCCTGGGTCCGGGGCAATCAGGCCCAGTCGCTCTACGCCCTGGGCCGCTGGCCCGAGGCGGACGCCGTCCTGGACATCGCGGCCGGGCTCGCCCACTCCGGCAAGGCGCGCGGCATCGTCGCCGTACGCCGCGCGGAGCTGGCCCTGACCCGCGGCGAACTCGACGAGGCGGCGCGGCAGGTGGAGCTGGGCCGCGGTTTCATCGGGACCCATGACCGGCAGCCGCAGCACTTCATCACCCCGGCCCGGGTGATGATCGGTGTCGCCGCCGCGCGGGGCGCCCTGGCCGAGGCCAGGGCCGAGCTGGAGCGGATAACCGAGAATGGCGCAAGCGGCTTCCCGCCGGGCACCCAGCGGTACGCGCTTCCGCTGCTGTGCGCGGCGGCAGCCATGGAGGCGGACGCCAGGGGCCTGCCGGGTGCCGACGCCGGCCGGCCCGCGGTGCTCGCGTCGATACGCGCGCACGGCAAGCGGCTGCCCACGCTCGTACCGGTCTGGCGTGCGTACGGCGTGATGCTGGAGGCCGAGCTGGCCCGCGCGGCGGGCACCGCGGCTCCGGAGACGTGGGCGCGGGTCGTCAAGGCCTTCGAGGAGACCGGGCGCCCCTATGAACTGGCGCTGGCCCGCGGGCGCTTGGCCGCCGCCCTGCTGGACGCGCACGGTGACCGCGCGGAGGCGGCGCGGCTGCTCGTACAGGCCCATGAAACGGCCCTGGGCCTCGGGGCGCGGCCTCTTGCCGAGGACCTCGCGCTGCTCGCGGGCCGGGCCCGTATCAGCCTCTCCGCAGGTCAGGGCGCCGGCACCGCCCAGGCGCCGGACACAGCCGCCGGCCCCGGGCAGGACCCCGCCCGCTCACTGGGCCTCACGCCCCGTGAGCAGGATGTCCTCCGTCTGGTCGCGGCCGGTCACAGCAACCGCGCGATCGCCACCGAGCTGTACATCTCGCCCAAGACCGCGAGCGTCCATGTGTCCAACATCCTGGCCAAGCTGGGTGTCTCGGGCCGTACGGAAGCGGCGGCGCTCTCGCACCGCCTGCGCCTCTTCCCCGACCTGGCGGACGCGCCCAGGAATTCCTGAGGCGCCCGCATTCCTCAGGCCGGTCCTCAGGCCGGTGGCTCAGTCTTCGGATTCCGCCGGGGCCTGCGGCTTTTCCGGGGATTCCACCGGGACCCTGATCGTGACCTTCCCGGAAGCCAGATCTATCGGGCCCCGGCCCGGGTCGTTGTCATCGACATCGACCCGGCTGACTTCCAGCCGCTTGTTCTCGTCATCGGTGTGCTTACGGCCCGGGGCGAAGATCTCCTCGATCATATTGAACACAGACGGTTCACCTCTGACTCCGTGTCGCTACGCGACCTCCAGCAGGAGGATCCTGTCGTCCCCCGGCTTCGGTGTGCCCCGGCCGTCCGTATTGTTCGTCACCAGCCACACCTTGTCGCCGCCCACCGAAAGCACCGTGCGCAGGCGGCCGTACTTTCCCTTCAGGAACGCCTGGGAAGGCGCCGCGGATTCCCGTCCCGCCAGGGGAACCCGCAGCAGCCGCTCACCGCGCAGCGTCGCCAGCCAGATGGATCCCCGCGCATAGGCGATTCCGCTGGGTGACGCCTCACTCGGCGGCCACTCGGCGACCGGATTCGTCAGGCCGGGCCTGTCCGACTTCCCCTCGACCTCGGGCCAGCCGTAATTCTTCCCGGGCTCGATCAGATTCAGCTCGTCCCACTTGTCCTCGCCGAACTCCGAAGCCCACAGCCGCCGCTCGGAGTCCCAGGCCAGGCCCTCCACATTGCGGTGACCGTAGGAATACACAATCGAATCGGCCTCCGGATTCCCATGCACGGGCTGTCCGTCCGGAGTCATCCGGAGGATCTTGCCCGCCAGCGATTTCCGGTCCTGGGCGAGCGCCGCGTCACCGGTCTCGCCCGTGCCCGCATACAGCATCTTGTCCGGTCCGAACGCGATCCGCCCGCCGTTGTGGACGGTCCCCTTCGGAATACCGCGCAGTACGGTGTCCGGCGCGCCCATCTGCAGCCCGGACGGCTTCTTCTCGTCGTAGACCATGCGGGCGATGCGGTTGTCCGATTCGGTGGTGAAGTACGCGTACACGAGATGGTCCGAGGCGTACGTGGGGGAGAGCGCGATCCCCAGCAGCCCGCCCTCGCCCGCCGCCGCGACCCCGGGGACCGTCGAGACAAGGGTCTTCTTCCCGCTGTCCACGTCGATCCGGGTGATCGTCCCCTCGTCGCGCGAGGAGACCAGCAGATCGCCGTCGGGCAGGGCGGCCAGCCCCCAGGGCGAGTTGAGCCCCTCGGCCAGGGTCGACACCACCCTGACCGAGCCCTTCGCGGGCGCGGCCGACGGGCTGGGCGCCCCTTCCCCGGGCGAGGCGGCCGGTTTCGGCGCGGTGCTCAGCCCCGGGACAGGAACGGCACCACCGCCGTCGGAGGAGCAGCCGGTGACCACAAGAAGAGCGGCGGCGGCCCCCACGGCCGTCAGCGCTGAACGATGCACGGTTCCGATCCCTTCGACGACGGCGTCACCCCTGTTCTTACACCGCCGTTCTTACCCCGGCGCGCCGTCCGGGGGGCCAACTGACGGGCCGCGCCCGGCCGATCATGCGGATCCGGCCAATCCGCCGCGCACCGCGCCGCCCGCCGGGAAGCCTGTGACAAGGCCCCCGGGTCTCAGTCCCACGACCCCCGCGCCGGCGGCAGCGCCGCGATCTCCGCCAGATCCCGCGCCGTCAGCTCCACCCCCGCCGCCCCCGCGTTCTCCACCGCCCACCGCTCCCGTTTCGTCCCCGGCAGCGGCACCACATGCCGCCCCCGGCTCAGCACCCACGCCAGCGCCACCTGCGCCGGAGTCGCCCCGTGCCGCTCCGCTGTCCGCCGCAGCCCGGCCACCAGCGGCTGGTTCGCGGCCATCATCTCCGCCGTGAACCGGGGATGCCGGGCCCGCAGATCGTCCGGTTCGAACCCCTGCCCGGGGGTGAGCGTGCCCGTGAGGAAACCATTGCCCAGCGGCATCGCCGCCAGAAAACCGATGCCTCGCGCCTCGCACCACGGCAGCAGCCGCTCCAGCGCCTCCGGCGACCACACCGACAGCTCCGCCTCCACCGCGCTCACCGGAAACACCTGCTGCACCCGCTCCAGCTGCCGGATCGTCGCCTCGTGCAGATGCGCGCCGGATCTGCGCCGGGACGCGCGCGCACCCACCGCGCACAGCCCCAGCGCCCGCACCTTCCCGGCGCTCACCAGCTCCGCCATCGCGCCCCAGGTCTCCTCGACCGGGATCTCGGGATCGGCGCGGTGCAACTGGTACAGATCGATCACATCGGTCTGGAGCCGGCGCAGCGAGGCGTCGCAGGCCCGCCGCACATAACCGGGGCTGCCATTGGCGACGATGTGCTGATCGCCCACCAGCAGCCCGCACTTGGTCGAGACGAAGGCGTCCGCGCGCCGCTGCCCCAGCACCCGCCCCAGCAGCAGCTCATTGGTGAACGGACCGTACATGTCCGCCGTGTCGAGCAGGGTCGTACCGGCGTCCAGCGCCGCGTGCACCGTACGGAACGAGCGGTCGCCGCGCTGCTGCGAGCCGGTGTACGCCCAGTGCATCGGCATACAGCCGAGCCCGACGGCTCCCACTTCCAGCGCCGCCGCACCGATTGTCCTGCGCTCCAACGCCGTACCCCTCCCTGTGCCCTCCTCAAGCTAACCGCATCGTCGCGCACGCTTCGCATAGCCTCCTGACCATGACTTCAGACGTGTGGATCCCGTTTCCGGCCGACGAATTCGAAGGGCTGCCACCGGGGCTCAGCCACCGCTTCTGGGACGGCGCCCAGGACTTCCCCGGCGACCCGGCCGACTGCGTCTTCTACGTCGTGCCGTACATGAAGGGCCCCGAAGTCGCGATACGGCCGCTCGCCGCGATGACCTCCGTACGCGTCGTACAGACCCTCTCCGCCGGGACCGACCATGTGGCCCCCGGCCTCGGCTCACTGCCCGCCGGAGTCCGCCTCTGCAACGCCAAGGGCGTTCACGAGGCCAGCACTTCGGAACTCACCCTCGCCCTGATCCTCGCCTCCCTGCGCGGGATCCCCGGCTTCGTCCGGGGCCAGGAGCGCGAGGAGTGGCGCTCCGGCTTCTATCCCGCGCTCGCCGACAAATCCGTACTGATCGTGGGGTACGGATCGATCGGCGCCGCCATCGAGGACCGGCTCGCGCCCTTCGAGTGCGCGCGGGTGGCGCGCGTCGCGCGCTCCGCACGCACTACGGAGCGCGGGGCGGTGCACGCGTTCACCGAACTGCCCGCGCTGCTCCCCGAAGCCGATGTGGTGATTCTCTCGACCCCGCTCACCGAGGGGACAAAAGGCCTGGCCGGAGCCGGTTTCCTGGCCCGGATGAAGGACGGCGCGCTGCTGGTGAACGTCGCGCGCGGGCCGGTCGTCGACACCAAGGCGCTGCTCGCGGAGGTGGAGAGCGGAAGGATCACGGCCGCCCTCGACGTCACCGATCCGGAACCCCTCCCCGCGGGCCATCCCCTCTGGCATGCTCCGGGTGTCCTCATCAGCCCCCATGTCGGCGGATCCACCTCGGCCTTCCTGCCGCGTGCCAAGCGTCTCCTGGCCGAGCAGCTCACCCGGTTCGCCGCCGGGGACGAGCCGCTCAACACCGTCCTCATCACCGGATGAGCCCCCGCCCAAGGACCCCGTAAGCGGAAGGACCCCGGAACCGGCCCTACCGGTCTTCGGCCACTCTTCGCAGCCGTACGGACACCCTCGTGGCCGACAACAGACCAGGTCGTCACGGAGAGTAGAAGAACTATGTCCCTGAGTGACGAGACTGGTGTATCGTCCCGATCTGGGGGCCGCGCCACGCCTGGCACGGCGCGGCGGAGCGATCAGAATCCGAGGGGGGCGACGGGCGATGCACGGCCGATGGACCAGCGATCCGACGCGGCAGGGACGCCGTCGGCGGCCTCCGGACATCCCGGCGAAGCGGCCGGCCCCGGTCCCGCCGGCGGTGACGGCGACGACTTCTGGGGCGATCCGGTGAGCGCCGAGGGCGTGGTCATCGGCCGGCGGACGGTCCCCGGCAGCGGTACGGGGCTGCTCGCCCAGCTCCTCCTCGCCCTGATCTGCGGAGGGTACGCGGCCGGGGCCGCGCTCGGCTGGGGCTCGGAGAAACTGGCCCTGTTCATGGGCGATTTCGGGCTGAGTCTCGCCGCCATGATCGCCGCCGTCTCCTGCTTCTTCTACGCACGAGGGCGCGACGGCCGGTTCCGGCCCGCCTGGCTGCTGTTCTCGTTCTCCTCGCTGATGGCCTCCGGCGGGAACGCGGTCTGGGGGTGGTACGAAGTTGTGCTCGACGAGCCCGTGCCCAGCCCCTCCCTCGCCGATCTCTTCTTCCTCTGCTTCGCGCCGCCCGCCATCGTGGGCCTGCTCGTCCTCGCCAAACGCCCGGTCAGCAGAGCCGGCTGGGTCTGCCTGGCGCTGGACTCCTGGCTGATCGGCGGCTCGCTGCTCACCCTCTCCTGGAGCCTCGCCCTCGCGCGTACCACCCAGGTCAGGGACGGCGAGAGCGTCACCCAGGCCGCGCTCTCCCTCGCGTACCCCCTGCTTGACATCGTGCTTGTCAGCATGGTCCTCGCGCTGCACTTCCGCCGGGCCACGGGCAGCCGCTCCGCGGTGAACACCGCGATCGCCGCGCTCGCCCTGACCGTGCTGTGCGACGCCCTGTTCACCTCCCCGCTGCTGCGGGAGACCTACCGCTCGGGGCAGCTCCTGGACGCCGGCTGGTTCGCCGGCTCGCTGCTCCTCGCCTACGCGCCCTGGGGGGTGCGCAGGATCCCGGAGAACGCGCCGCATCCCCGCCAGAGCCGCAGCAGCCGCCACTCCGGCCACCCGATCGCGGGCTCGCTGGCCGCGATCACCCCGTATCTCGCCGCGGCCGTCTGCACCCTGGGGATCCTGTACAACGTCATCGAGGGCCGCCAGGTCGACCGGGTCGTGGTCCTCACCGGCTGTACGGTCGTGCTCGCCCTGGTCGTACGGCAGGGCATCATGCTCGTCGACAACATCGCGCTCACCCATGAACTGGCCGAGAAGGAGAACCACTTCCGCTCCCTGGTCCAGGGCTCCAGCGATGTGATCATGATCGCCGCGCCCTCCGGGATACTGCGCTATGTCAGCCCCGCCGCCTCGGGGGTGTACGGACGCGAGGCCGAGGACCTGGTCGGCGCGGAACTCGCCTCGATCATCCACCCGGACGACCTGGGCAGGGTCGTGCACGAAGTGCGCCGGTTCCTGGCCGCTCCGCCCTCGGAGGAGCCCACGACCCGGATCGAGTGCCGCTTCAGGTCCGGGGTCGGCGACTGGCTCAATGTCGAGTCCACGGTCAACCGCCACGAGGGCGGGCTGATCTTCAACAGCCGGGACGTCACCGAACGGGTGCGCCTCCAGGCCCAGTTGCAGCACAACGCCGAGCACGACCCGCTCACCGACCTGCCCAACCGCGCCCTGTTCACCGAGCGCGTCCGCCAGGCCCTGGCCGGCCGCCGTACGACCGACGCGGGCACCGCCGTGCTCTTCATCGACCTCGACGGCTTCAAGGGCGTCAACGACCGGCTGGGCCATCAGGCGGGGGACGAGCTGCTGATCCTCGCCGCCCACCGGCTCCAGGAGTCGGTACGGGCCGGGGACACCGCGGCCCGGCTCGGCGGCGACGAGTTCGCGGCCATCGTCCTCGGAGACGGCGACCCCGACCGGACCGCCCGCCAGTACCAGGTCCATGAGATCGCCGACCGGCTCCGCCTCAAGCTCTCCCAGCCGTACCGCATCGACGGCAACGATGTCCGGGTCGCCGCCTCCATCGGGGTCGCCTTCGCCGAACCGGGCATAACCCCAACCGATCTGATGCGCAACGCCGACCTCGCGATGTACCGCGCCAAGGCCGGCGGCAAGGACCGTGTCGAGCTGTACGCGCCGCAGATGCAGGCCGATGTGGTCCGCAGGACCGAGCTGGCCGCCCGGCTGCGCACCGCTCTGCACGACGGCGAGTTCGCCCTGGTCCACCAGCCGGTGGTGCATCTCGCCAGCGGCCGGGTCTCCTTCGTCGCCGCCCAGGCCCGCTGGCGGTCGGCCCAGGGGATACTGTTCACCCCCGCCGAGTTCCTGCGTGTCGCCGACGACAACGACCGCACCGCGGAACTCAGCCGCTGGCTGCTCGAAGAGGCCGTCGCCCAGGCCGCCGACCGCACCAGGGCCGGGCTCTCCGTGCCGGTGGCCGTCCGGCTCCCGGCCCGCAGGCTGCTCGACAGATCCATGCCGCTCGGCTCCATCGAGACCCTGCTGACCCGCCATCGGCTCCCTTCCGGAGCCCTGGTGATCGAGCTGGCCGACACCGATCCGCGCGCCTCCCTGGACGAGCTGGAGCGCCGCCTCGTGGCGCTGCGCCGGCTCGGCGTACGGATCGCGCTCGACGGCTTCGGCAGCGGCTACGCGGCGATAAACGCCCTGCGCAGGCTCCCCCTCGACGTACTGAAACTGGACCGCGGACTGGTGGAGGGCGTCGTGGAGTCCGCCCGGCTGCACAAGATCACCGCCGGGCTGCTGCGGATCGCCGGCGACCTGGGCATGCAGTCGGTCGCGGACGGCATCGACGTCCCCGAGCAGGTGCTCGCCCTGCGCGCCATGGGATGCACCCATGGGCAGGGCATGGCCTTCTCCGGACCGCTCGACGAGTACCGGCTCCGCCGCACCCTGGGGGCGGGCCCGTACAAGCTCCCCAGCGGTGGCGCGCTGCCCGTCCTAACTGGCAGCGCCCTGCCCGTACGGCACACCCGGCAGCAGGTCTCCGACCGGATCCCCCGACCCCTCGATCCGCTCAAATAATGAGACTCCCGTCCCACCCGCTTGACAGCCGGGGCGCGCCGGAGGGAGGGTCTGAGCCATGCGCACCCGAATCCTCGTACTTGGAAAGCGCGTCGGCTGAAGCAGAGCCCCTCACCCGCTCTGCAGACCGCACCGACGCGCTCCCCTCGCTTGCCTCACGGCACGAGGGGTTTTTTGTTGCACCGGCACACCGCAAACCTCGCGAAACCCTCACGCGATGACCCTCAGCTTCGAGAAGAGAATGCCGATGACCGAGCAGGCCACCGGGGCCCACCATCCGCAGCCGCGGGCCCGTAACGGCGGATCGACGCCCTCCAACGTTGAGCACGTCACGGGCGCGCAGTCCCTGATCCGTTCTCTTGAGGAAGTGGGCGCCGACACGGTATTCGGCATCCCCGGCGGCGCGATCCTGCCGGCCTACGACCCGATGATGGACTCCACCCGGGTCCGGCACGTCCTTGTCCGCCATGAGCAGGGCGCGGGCCACGCGGCCACCGGATACGCCCAGGCCACCGGCCGGGTCGGGGTCTGCATGGCCACCTCCGGCCCCGGCGCCACCAATCTCGTCACCCCGATCGCCGACGCCCACATGGACTCCGTGCCGCTGGTCGCGATCACCGGCCAGGTCGCCAGCAAGGCCATCGGTACGGACGCCTTCCAGGAGGCGGACATCTGCGGCATCACCATGCCGATCACCAAGCACAACTTCCTGGTCACCAAGGCCGAGGACATCCCGCGCACCATCGCGGAGGCCTTCCACATCGCCTCGACCGGACGCCCCGGACCCGTCCTCGTCGACATCGCCAAGGACGCCCTCCAGGCCCGTACGACCTTCTCCTGGCCGCCCACCCAGGACCTGCCCGGCTACCGCCCGGTGACCAAGCCGCACGCCAAGCAGATCCGCGAGGCCGCCAAGCTGATCACCCAGGCCAAACGGCCGGTGCTCTATGTCGGCGGCGGTGTCATCAAGGCCGGCGCGACCGCCGAGCTGAAGGTCCTCGCCGAGCTGACCGGCGCCCCCGTCACCACCACCCTGATGGCGCTGGGCTCCTTCCCCGACAGCCACCCGCTGCATGTGGGCATGCCCGGTATGCACGGCTCGGTCACCGCCGTCACCGCGCTCCAGAAGGCCGACCTGATCATCGCCCTCGGCGCCCGCTTCGACGACCGGGTCACCGGCAGGCTCGACAGCTTCGCGCCGTACGCCAAGATCGTCCACGCCGATATCGACCCGGCCGAGATCGGCAAGAACCGCGCCGCCGATGTGCCGATCGTCGGGGACGCCCGGGAGGTCCTCGCCGATCTGGTGCAGGCCGTCCAGGCCGAGCACACCGCGGGCAACGTCGGCGACTACAGCGCCTGGTGGACCGACCTCAACCGCTGGCGCGAGACCTACCCCCTCGGCTACGACCAGCCCGAGGACGGCAGCCTCTCCCCGCAGCAGGTCATCGAGCGCATCGGCCGGCTCGCCCCGCCGGACACCATCTACGCCGCGGGCGTCGGCCAGCACCAGATGTGGGCCGCGCACTTCATCCAGTACGAGAAGCCCGCCACCTGGCTGAACTCGGGCGGCGCCGGGACCATGGGGTACGCCGTCCCGGCCGCCATGGGCGCCAAGGCCGGACAGCCGGACCGTACCGTCTGGGCGATCGACGGCGACGGCTGCTTCCAGATGACCAACCAGGAACTGACCACCTGCGCGGTCAACAACATCCCGATCAAGGTCGCGATCATCAACAACGGCGCGCTGGGCATGGTCCGCCAGTGGCAGACCCTCTTCTACAACCAGCGCTACTCGAACACGGTGCTCCACTCGGGCGAGGACACGAACGGCGGCCCCAGCGGCGGCACCCGCGTCCCCGACTTCGTGAAGCTCTCCGAGGCCATGGGGTGTGTCGCGATGCGCTGCGAGTCGCCCGCCGAGCTGGACGCGGTGATCGCCAAGGCGAACGCGATCAACGACCGGCCCGTCGTGGTCGACTTCATCGTCCACGAGGACGCCCAGGTGTGGCCGATGGTCGCCGCTGGGACCTCGAACGACGAGGTCATGGCGGCCCTGGGCGTCCGCCCCGACTTCGGCGACAGCGCCGACGACTGAGCCGCGGCACGCGAGCCCCGGAACCCGCGAGCCCGAGAAAACGAGAGCCCGAGAGAAGAGACCCACACATGACCAGGCACACGCTCTCCGTCCTGGTGGAGAACACCCCCGGCATCCTCGCCAGGATCGCCGCCCTGTTCTCCCGCCGCGGCTTCAACATCGACTCCCTCGCCGTCGGAGTCACCGAACACCCCGACATCTCCCGCATCACCATCGTGGTCAATGTCGAGGAACTGCCCCTGGAGCAGGTGACGAAGCAGCTCAACAAGCTGGTGAACGTCCTGAAGATCGTCGAACTCGAGCCCGGCGCCGCGATCCAGCGCGAGCTCGTCCTGGTGAAGGTCCGCGCCGACAACGAGACCCGCTCCCAGATCGTCGAGATCGTCCAGCTCTTCCGCGCCAAGACCGTGGATGTCTCGCCCGAGGCCGTCACGATCGAGGCCACCGGATCGAGTGACAAGCTCGACGCCATGCTCAAGATGCTGGAGCAGTTCGGCATCAAGGAGCTGGTGCAGTCCGGGACGATCGCCATAGGGCGTGGCGCGCGGTCCATCACGGACCGCAGCCTGCGCGCGCTCGACCGCAGCGCGTAGACCGCCCTGCCGCCCCTGACCGGGGAGCCGGGACCGTATGGCGAGACCGGACACCCGCCCCCGCCCGCCCCGCCGTACGGTGGGACGCAAGCTGCGAATTCACAGAAGTGCACACCAAGGAGAAGACCCAGTGGCCGAGCTGTTCTACGACGACGATGCCGACCTGTCCATCATCCAGAACCGCAAGGTCGCGGTCATCGGTTACGGCAGCCAGGGCCACGCCCACGCGCTGTCGCTCCGTGACTCGGGTGTCGACGTCCGGGTCGGCCTGCACGAGGGCTCGAAGTCCAAGGCCAAGGCCGAGGAGCAGGGCCTGCGCGTGGTGACGCCCGCCGAGGCCGCCGCCGAGGCCGACGTGATCATGATCCTGGTGCCGGACCCGATCCAGGCCGAGGTGTACGAGAAGTCCATCAAGGACAACCTCGACGACGGCGACGCCATCTTCTTCGGCCACGGCCTGAACATCCGCTACGGCTTCATCAAGCCCCCGGCGCATGTCGATGTCGCGATGGTCGCGCCCAAGGGCCCCGGCCACCTGGTCCGCCGCCAGTACGAGGAGGGCCGCGGCGTTCCGTGTATCGCGGCCGTCGAGCAGGACCCCTCCGGCGGCGCCTTCGCGCTGGCCCTCTCGTACGCGAAGGCCATCGGCGGCACCCGCGCTGGCGTTATCAAGACAACCTTCAAGGAGGAGACCGAGACCGACCTGTTCGGTGAGCAGGCCGTGCTCTGCGGCGGTACGGCCGCGCTGGTCAAGGCTGGCTTCGAGACGCTGACCGAGGCCGGCTACCAGCCGGAGATCGCGTACTTCGAGTGCCTCCACGAGCTGAAGCTGATCGTGGACCTGATGTACGAGGGCGGCCTGGAGAAGATGCGCTGGTCGGTCTCCGAGACCGCCGAGTGGGGCGACTACGTCAGCGGCCCGCGGATCATCAACGACCAGACCAAGGCCGAGATGAAGAAGATCCTGGCCGAGATCCAGGACGGCTCGTTCGCCCAGAACTGGATGGACGAGTACCACGGCGGTCTGAAGAAGTACAACGAGTACAAGAAGGCCGACAGCGACAGCCTGCTGGCGACCACCGGCGCCGAGCTGCGCAAGCTGATGAGCTGGGTCGACAACGACGACGCGTGACATTCACGGGGCGGTTCCGGTCGTCTTCGGTCCTCCTTCCGGAAGACCGGCCGACGGCCGGGGCCGCCCCGTACGCACGTATGAGTGATCCTGCTGCTCGGGAGGATCACGCGCCCCGTGACAGCACTACACTGCACAGCACATACGCGTCAGGCCCACAATGTCGTGCGTCTTCCACGCGGCTAGGACCTGTCCGTCATGCCGACCGGGCGTGCCCTAGGACCCCTCCACCGCCTGCGGCCGTCGGGACGGCCGTCCGCAATGGGACTTGTGAGGACTCACGTGAGCTCGAAACCTGTCGTACTCATCGCCGAAGAGCTTTCGCCCGCCACCGTCGACGCGCTCGGTCCGGACTTCGAGATCCGGCACTGCAATGGCGCCGACCGTGCGGAGCTGCTGCCCGCCATCGCCGATGTGGACGCCATTCTGGTCCGTTCCGCGACCAAGGTCGACGCCGAGGCGGTGGCCGCGGCCGCGAAGCTCAAGGTCGTCGCCCGGGCCGGGGTCGGCCTGGACAATGTGGATGTCGCCGCCGCCACCAAGGCCGGCGTGATGGTGGTGAACGCGCCGACGTCCAATATCGTCACCGCCGCCGAGCTGGCCTGCGGTCTGCTGGTCGCCACCGCCCGCAATATCCCGCAGGCCAACTCCGCCCTGAAGAACGGCGAGTGGAAGCGCTCCAAGTACACGGGCGTCGAGCTGAGCGAGAAGACCCTCGGTGTGGTCGGTCTGGGCCGGATCGGCGTGCTGGTCGCCCAGCGCATGTCCGCCTTCGGTATGAAGATCGTCGCGTACGACCCCTATGTGCAGCCCGCCCGCGCCGCCCAGATGGGTGTCAAGCTGCTGACGCTCGACGAACTGCTCGAAGTGTCGGACTTCATCACCGTCCATCTGCCGAAGACCCCCGAGACTCTGGGTCTGATCGGCGACGAGGCGCTGCACAAGGTCAAGCCGACGGTACGGATCGTGAACGCCGCGCGCGGCGGGATCGTGGACGAGGAGGCGCTGGCCTCCGCCCTCAAGGAGGGCCGCGTCGCGGGCGCCGGTCTTGATGTGTACGCGAAGGAGCCCTGCACGGACTCCCCGCTCTTCCAGTTCGACCAGGTCGTCTGCACCCCGCACCTCGGCGCGTCCACCGACGAGGCGCAGGAGAAGGCGGGTATCGCGGTCGCCAGGTCCGTACGGCTCGCGCTCGCCGGCGAGCTGGTGCCGGACGCGGTGAATGTGCAGGGAGGCGTCATCGCCGAGGACGTACGCCCGGGGCTGCCGCTCGCCGAGAAGCTGGGCCGTATCTTCACCGCGCTGGCGGGCGAGGTCGCGGTACGGCTCGATGTCGAGGTGTACGGCGAGATCACCCAGCACGATGTGAAGGTGCTCGAACTGTCCGCGCTGAAGGGCGTGTTCGAGGATGTCGTCGCCGAGACGGTGTCGTATGTGAACGCGCCGCTGTTCGCGCAGGAGCGCGGTGTGGAGGTGCGGCTCACCACGTCGAGCGAGTCGCCCAACCACCGCAATGTGGTCACGGTGCGCGGCACGCTCGCGGACGGCGAGGAGGTCTCGGTCTCCGGCACGCTGGCGGGCCCCAAGCACCTCCAGAAGATCGTCGCGATCGGGGAGTACGACATCGATCTGGCGCTGGCGGACCACATGATCGTGATGCGGTACGAGGACCGCCCCGGGGTGGTCGGCACGGTCGGCCGGATCCTGGGCGAGGCCGGGCAGAACATCGCGGGGATGCAGGTCTCGCGGGCCGAGGAGGGCGGCGAGGCGCTGGTCGTGCTGACGGTCGACGACACCGTACCGCCGGCTGTGCTCGCGGAGATCGCGCAGGAGATCGGGGCGGCTTCGGCGCGCTCGGTGAATCTGGCGGACTGAGCGGGTCTGTCGCGGGGCTGAGTTGAGGGGTTGAAGGGGGAAGGGCCCGGTATTTGCCGGGCCCTTCGTGTTTTCCGGGTGCTGTGCGGTCAGCGAGTGCCGTGCGGTCAGTGTGTTGGCGTCGGTTCTGGCGCTTCCGCTTGCGCTGTGGCGCTCGGGACGGCCGTACGGAGCAGGGTGGCGGCCAGTACGGCGGCGGCGATCAGCAGCAGTGCCCCGCCGGCCGAGGCGATCCGCATCCCGTGCACAAAGGCTTCGCGGGCCAGTTCGAGCACCGATTCCCCTGCTTTTCCCGGCAGTTGGGCCGCCACCACCGTGGCCCCGCCCAGCGTCTCCCGTACGGTCTCCAGCGCGTCGGCCGACAGTCCGGCGGGGGTGGAGTCCGCGAGGTCCTGCCGGTAGACCGCCGTACCGAGGCTGCCCAGGACCGCCATGCCCAGCGCGCCGCCGAACTCCTGGCCAGTCTCCAGCAGTGAGGCGGCCGAACCGGCCTTCTCCGCGGGCGCGGCGGTCAGCGCCATGTCCGAGACCAGTGTCATCACGACGACGATGCCACAGCCCAGGAGCTCGGCGCCGCTCAGGACGAGCCGGAGCGAGTCCGTACCGGCCAGCGCGATGAGGGCGAACCCGGCCGCGCCGATGAGGAATCCGGCCGCGATGACCTGCGTCCGGCCGGCCTTCACGGCGATCGCGGCGCCGGCCGGTGCGGCGGCGCCGACGACGAGCGAAGGGGCCAGGCTCCACAGCGCGGCCTCCAGGGAGTCCATGCCGAGGACGGACTGGAGGTACTGGGTGGTGAAGTAGGCAGAGCCCATCATGGCGAAGGTGGCGAGGGTGTTGAGGACGATCCCGTAGCCGAAGACCCCGCCCCGGCCTCTCCCTTGTGTCTTTCCCCGGCCCCGGTTCATTCCTCGGCCCAGGCCCTTGCCTCCGCCCTCGTCTCCGTCCCCGTCCTCGGCCCCGCTTCGGAACAGCGCGCGGCTGATCATCGCGTCGTCCCGGCCGCGCTGACGCCGTACGAACAGCGCCCCCACCACGAACCCCGCCGCCACGCACAGCACCCCCGCCGTGGTGAGGCCGTCGGCGGCGATCTGCTTCAGCCCGTACACCAGCGGCAGGACGGCCCCCATGGACAGGGGCACGCTCAGCAGGTCGTACCGGCCGGGCGCCGGATCCTTGAACTCCGGTACCAGCAGCGGTGCCAGGACCAGCAGCAGCGCCATCGCGGGCACATTGATCAGAAAGACCGAGCCCCACCAGAAGTGCTCCAGCAGGAACCCGCCCAGCACCGAGCCGAGCGCGATCCCGCCGGCCATGGCGCCCGACCAGATTCCGATCGCGCGGGTGCGTTGCGTGTCGTCGCGGAACATGTTGCGCACCAGCGCCATCGTCGACGGCATCAGGGTGGCCCCGCCGATCCCGAGCAGCGCCCGTGCGGCGATGAGCATCTCGGCGCTCTGCGCGTATGCCGCGCCGACCGAGGCGATACCGAAGGCGGCGGCGCCGATGAGCAGCAGCCTCCGGCGGCCGATGCGGTCGCCGAGCGAGCCCATGGTGATCAGCAGCCCGGCCAGGGCGAAGGCGTAGATGTCGAAGATCCACAACTGCTGGGTGCTGCTCGGGTCCAGCTCCCTGCTGATGGCCGGGATCGCGAAGTAGAGGACGGAGACATCCATCGAGACGAGGAGGAGCGGCAGGAGGAGGACGACGAACGCGGTCCATTCGCGGCGGCCGACGCGCGGGGCTGCGGCGGGCGTGGGGGCGGAGCTGGGCGTGGGATGCGTCATGGACAGGACTGTACGGACGTCATAAACGCTTGTCTAGTACGAATGTGTAGTACGCCTGTGTGGGACATCTGTGTGTGACGCCTGTGTGGGACGTTCGTCTGTGACGGGCGTATGCACGCGCGCTAGGCTGCCGCTCATGGGACACCGTGAGGATCTGCTCGAAGGCGCCAAGCGCTGCCTGCTGGAGAAGGGGTACGCCAGGACCACGGCCCGGGACATCGTGGCCGCGTCCGGCACCAATCTGGCCTCCATCGGCTACCACTACGGTTCGAAGGAGGCCCTGCTCAACCAGGCCGTTCTCGCGGTGACGGAGGACTGGGGCGACTCGATCGACCAGGAACGGGCGGGGGAGCCCCTGCCCGACGAACCGCTGGAACGCTTCCGTGAGCTGTGGGAGCGGATCGTCGGTACGTTCGAGGCGAGCAGACCGCTGTGGAGGCTCCAGTTCGAGATCATTTCCCGTCTCGACCAGGAACCCGAACTGAAGGCGGCCCTGGCCGGCGCCCAGATCGAGGGCCGCACCGGTCTCGCGGAGAGCTTCCAGGGCGCGGACGTCAAGGACGACCCGGAGAAGACCCGGGTGGTCGGCATCGTCTACCACGCGATGCTGGTGGGCGTCATGGCCCAGTGCCTGATCGACCCGGAAACGGCCCCCAGCGCACAGGACCTGACGGACGGTCTGCGGGCGATCATGGGTGACGGCTGACCACGGCCGGCCGCCGGGCGACGGCTGTTCCCCGGCGGCCGTACGGGACGAGGTGGCTGACGGGCCTCAGCGGTCCGTGGCGCTCAGGTGGTACGTCGTGTCGACCCAGAAGCCTTCCACTGTGCTCGCCTTGATCTCCAGGACGTACTGGCCCGGAGCCAGGGGCGCGATGCCCGCCCAGATACCCCACCCGTCGCGAGGGGTCAGTGCCGCCCAGAACGGCTTGGCGGTGAACTCCCGCAGGGGGAGCGGGGCGCCGTTGAGATACGCCTCGGCCCGCGCGACCGCCAAAGTCAGCGGCTTCCGCGAAGTCTGCCGGAGATACTGGACGTTGAGAACGGGGAAGAAGACCGGCCGGTCGGTGGGCACCTCACACCGGCGCTCCACCCGGCCGCCGTAGGTCCCGGCGAGGAACCAGAGATCTTTCGGCTGCTTCCAGCCGGCGTGCTCGCCGGTCCGGTCCAGGACCGGGCTGCGCCTCCTAGGAGCCGACAGCGCCCACTTCCACCAGCGGGCCGACAGCACCCCGCCCTCCTCGTCGGTCAGCGACCATGATCTGTCCCCCGCCGTCGCGTCGTTCATATGTGTCCCCTCCCTGAACGGCCCTCCGGCCGTGCTCACTTGAACGAACAGACCTTACGAGGGCGTCAGAGGCGGGCGGCTTTGAGGGCCATGTGGAGGAGGAGGCGGTCCTCGCCGGAGTCGAGGTCGAGGCCGGTGAGCTGTTCGATGCGGGAGAGGCGGTAGTAGAGGGTCTGGCGGTGGATGCCGAGGGCGGCGGCGGTACGGCCGGCCTGGCCCGCGTGGTCCAGGAACTCCTCGGCGGTGTGGGCGAGTTCGGTATGGGCCGGGGTGAGGAGCGGGCGGACGGCGGGGTCGGGGGCGGCGGGGAGGGCGGTGAGCAGGCGGTACGGGCCGATCGAGGCCCATTCGGCGACCGGCCCGAACCGGGGCTGGGCGCGGGCCGCCCGGGCCGCCGCGACCGCCTCCCGCCAGGCGTCGGCCAGCCCGCCCAGCCCCTGGCGCGGCACGGCCACGCCTGCGGCGACCGCCGGCCCGGCCCCCTCGCAGAGGCGCGCGACGGCGGCGAGCACAGCGGCAAGCGCGTCCCCCGACCGAAGCCGCACCAGCAGCGCGACAGCTTCCGCGCCGCCCTCGGCCCACTCGGAGCCCGCGCCGAACGCCGCTGCGCGGGCGGCTGAACCGACGGTCTCCGGACCGGCGTGCTCCCGGCCGGCTCGCCCGTCCGCCACCGCCCGCCCCGTCGGCCTGCCCGCGGGGACCGGCCCGGCCGGACCGGCGATCGCCGCCCGTTCGGTCGGCCCGTCCGCAGGCGCTGGTTCGCCGGGTGCCGAGTGGGCTCGTGCGTCTGCGGCGGTGCGCCGGGCTCCGGCGCCGCTCGTCGCCGGGTGCGGCGGTCCGTCGTGCTCCGAGCCCGAGGGCATACGGCCCATCGGCTCGGCCGCGCGCGGTACGTCGTTCTGTGCGGGCGCGGACGCGTGGCCGGAGGGCGCGGTGTCGTGGAGTCCGTACGTACGGTCAGTTCCGCCGCCCACAGAGCCCTGCACGCGACCGGACCCATCGCCCGGCCCGCTGCCCGCCGGTGCCGCCCCGCCCCACCCCCCGTACGCCACCCCGCACACCGCCGCCGTGCCCGGGACCGCTCGTAGCGCCGGGGTCTCGTTCCGCCACGGGGCCACGCACAGCAGGACATGCAGGCCTTCCGCGCTCGGGCCCAAGGTGGTGCGGAGGGTCGTCAGGGCCATGTCGCGCTGCCAGCCGCGTTCCGCCGTCAGCGCCGCGTGGAGTTCGCGGGACAGGTCCGCGCCCGCCTTCGCCTCCTCCGCCAGCAGGTCGCCTATCCGGGCCGTCACCTCCATGGCCGCCGCCAGCCGGGCATCGCTGGGTCCAGGATCGGAGTCGTCGAGGAGCCAGACGTACCCGAGGACCCCGCCCCGGTGCCGTACGGGCAGACAGATCCGGCCACGGTAGACACCCGCGTCCGGAGCCGCGGGAATACGGACCGGACCCCGCGCCCGGGTGATGCCGAAGCCCTCGAACCACGCGCGCACCGCCGGTGTCGACTTCCGGGTCAGGATCGAGCGCGTCCTGACCGGGTCCATCGCCGAGTCGTCGTCACTGTCGTGCGCGCCGAAGGCGATCAGCCCGAAATCCCGGTTCTCCAGCGTCGCGGGCACGCCGAGCAGCGCCGTGATCTCGTCGACCAGTTCCTGGTAATCGCCCTTCATCCAGCCATTCTCGCACCGCCTTCAGACAGATGTCTGAGATCCCGGCCACGGATGCGTGACACCTGTCGATGGTCGACGATCGGGACGATCCGTAAATTTCACAGTGGCTCTCCGTGACCCGCCATACCGCGCCGGCCCCCGAAAGCCCGCCGTCTCCACCCTCGATCTCACCGTGCCACCGTGGAGGTGCCCAGTGCTGGGTCCCGTGATCCTTGCCGCGTCGCGCAGCGACAGAATGCGCCGTGTCGTCTCGGCGGCTCCGGTCACCAAGCCCGTGGTGAACCGTTTCATCGCAGGTGAGTCCATCGAGGAGACCGCCCCCGTCGTGGAAGCGATGGCCGCCCGCGGCCTGGAGGTCACCCTCGATGTCCTCGGCGAGGACATCACCGACCCGGCCGCGGCCCTGCTCGCCCGTGACGCCTATCTCCGTCTGATCGAGGCCCTCACCCCCCTCGAACTGGGCCCCCGCGCCGAGATGTCCGTCAAGCTCTCCTCCTTCGGCCAGGCACTCCCCGGCGGGCACGACCTCGCCCTCAAGAACATCACCGCCGTCGTCGAGGCCGCCGCCGAGATCGGCACCACGGTCACCCTCGACATGGAGGACCACACCACCGTCGACTCGACGCTCGCCATCCACGCCGAGCTGCGCGAACGCTTTCCCGAGACCGGCGCGGTCGTCCAGTCGTACCTCTTCCGCACCGAGGACGACTGCCGCGCGCTCGCCGCCGCCGGTTCGCGCGTACGCCTGGTCAAGGGCGCCTACAAGGAGCCCGCTTCCGTCGCGTACCAGGACAAGGCCGAGGTCGACAGGGCGTACGTCCGGTGTCTGGGGATCCTGATGAACGGCTCCGGCTACCCCATGGCCGGCACCCACGACCCGCGCCTCATCGCGATCACCCAGGATCTCGCGCACCGCGCCGGACGTAAGCTCGATGAGTACGAGTTCCAGATGCTGTACGGCATCCGCGAGGCCGAGCAGAACCGGCTGGCGGCCGAGGGACACCGGATACGGGTCTACATCGCGTACGGCACCGACTGGTACGGATATTTCATGCGCCGCCTCGCCGAGCGCCCCGCCAACCTCGCGTTCTTCCTGCGCTCGCTGGTCAGCCGCGGCTAGGGCGCCGAATCGCGCGCCCGGACCGCCCACCCGCCCCCGACTGACCCACTGATGAAGGAGATTCGGCAACCATGGACGCTGTGACCCGTGTTCCCGCGCCGGTCAACGAGCCGGTGCACAGCTACGCGCCCGGCTCGCCCGAGCGCGCCCGGCTCGAAGTCAAGCTCAAGGAGCTGGCCGAGAACCCCGTCGACCTGCCGATGACCATCGGCGGCGAGAAGCGGATGGGCGGCGGCGAGCGCGTCGATGTCGTACAGCCGCACAACCACCGGGCCGTGCTCGGTACGTTCGCGGGCGCCACCCAGCAGGACGCCAAGGACGCGATCGACGCCGCGCTCGCCGCCGCCCCCGGCTGGCGCGCGATGGCCTTCGACGACCGCGCCGCGATCATCCTGCGCGCGGCCGAACTGCTGGCGGGCCCCTGGCGCGAGACGCTCGCCGCCGCCACCATGCTCGGCCAGTCCAAGACCGCCCAGCAGGCCGAGATCGACACGCCCTGCGAGCTGATCGACTTCTGGCGGTTCAATGTCGCATACGCCCGTGACCTGCTCGCCGAGCAGCCGGTGGCCAACTCGCCGGGTGTCTGGAACCGGCTCGACCACCGCCCGCTCGAAGGGTTCGTCTACGCGATCACGC
The DNA here is from genome assembly GCF_042800555.1 of Streptomyces sp. NPDC057617. NCBI lineage: Bacteria > Bacillati > Actinomycetota > Actinomycetes > Kitasatosporales > Streptomycetaceae > Streptomyces > Streptomyces sp. NPDC057617. Next base: position 363,691 of record NZ_JBHVGV010000005.1, read on the forward strand.
CCTTCAACTTCACCGCGATCGCGGGCAATCTGCCCACCGCGCCCGCGCTGATGGGCAATGTCGTGGTCTGGAAGCCGTCCCCGACGCAGACGCTGGCCGCCGTGCTGCTGATGGAGCTGCTGGAGGAGGCCGGGCTGCCGAAGGGCGTCATCAATCTGGTGACGGGCGACGGCATCGCAGTCTCCGAGGTGGCCCTGGCCCACCCGGACCTGGCCGGTATCCACTTCACCGGCTCGACCAGGACGTTCCAGCACCTGTGGAAGACGGTCGGCGCCAACATCGAGAAGTACCACTCGTACCCGAGGATCGTCGGCGAGACCGGCGGCAAGGACTTCGTGGTCGCCCACCCGAGCGCCGACCGTGCCGTCCTCAAGACCGCGCTGACCAGGGGCTCCTTCGAGTACCAGGGCCAGAAGTGCTCGGCGTCCTCGCGCGCGTACATTCCCGCGTCGATCTGGAACGACGGCTTCAAGGAGGAGTTCGCCGCCGAGACCGACGGGATCGCCATGGGCGATGTCACCGATCTGTCCAACTTCATCGGCGCCGTCATCGACGAGCGTGCCTTCGCCAAGAGCAAGGCGGCGATCGACCGCGCGGCCGCGGACCCGACGTGCACGATCGTCGCGGGCGGTACGTACGACGACTCGGTCGGCTATTTCGTACGGCCGACGGTGATCGAGTGCGGCGACCCGGAGAACGAGGTCTTCACGACCGAGTACTTCGGCCCGATCCTCGCGGTGCATGTGTACGACGACGCGGAGTACGAGTCGGTGCTCGCGCAGATGGAGTCGGTGAGCGCGTACGCCCTGACCGGCTCGGTCATCGCGAACGACCGGGCGGCGGCGGCCGACGCGATGGAGAAGCTGCGGTACGCGGCCGGGAACTTCTACATCAACGACAAGTCGACGGGCGCGGTGGTCGGGCAGCAGCCGTTCGGCGGCGGGCGCGCTTCCGGTACGAACGACAAGGCGGGGGCGCCGCAGAACCTGATGCGGTGGACGCTGACGCGCTCGATCAAGGAGACGCTGGTGCCGCCGACGGACTACCGCTACCCGCACATGGGCTGATTGCCGCTGCCCGCACATGGGCTGAGGCCTGAGGTCCGGCGCTTCTGGCGCCGGCTGCCCGGCTTCCGCCCCACAGACCCGCCCCCGTACCGGCTCCCCCTTCCGGTACGGGGGCGATCCACGTCCGCCGGCCCCGCCCTGCGAGAGTGGCGCGTATGACGGAGCCCTTGCGTACAGCGCACACCTTCGAACTGGACCCGGCCGACCTCGCCGGGATCCGCGCCCTGATGGACGAGGCGTTCCGGGGCGGATTCACCGACGAGGACTGGGATCACGGACTCGGCGGCGTCCACGCGTACGTACGCGAACCGGACGGTACGTTCCTCGCGCACGGCAGCGTGATCCAGCGGCGGGTGCTGTACGGGGGCCGCTCGTACCGCGTCGGTTTCGTCGAGGCCGTGGCGGTACGGCCCGACCACCATCGGCAGGGACTCGGCGGCCGGGTCATGGCCGCCCTGGAGCGCGTGATCGACGGAGCGTACGAGCTGGGAGCGCTCTCGGCCTCGGACGACGGCGAGCGGCTGTACCGCGCGAGGGGCTGGCACCAGTGGCAGGGCACGATCGAAACCCTGGCCCCGGGCGGCGTGGTGCGCCTTCCGGAAGAGGAGGGCTCCGCGTTCCTGTGGCCGGCCGCGGGGCGTCCGCTGCCCGGCCCGGCGGGGGCGCTGGTCTTCGACTGGCGTGAGGGGGACGTGCTCTGACGCTTTGATGCGCTCCTGGGCCGCGTTGCTCCGGGGCGGCCTCGCGGTCAACTCAGGTCGGACATGCGGTCAACTCAGGTCAGACATGTCGAGTACGAAACGGTAGCGGACGTCGTTGCGTCCGAGCCGGTCGAGGGCCTCGTTCACACGCGCCGAGGGGAGCAGTTCGATATCGGCGGTGACGCCGTGCTCGGCGCAGAACTCCAGCATGGCGGCGGTCGCGGGCGTGCCGCCGCTGCCCGCGGAGCTGAGTTTCTTGCGCCCCAGGAGCAGGTCCATGGTCTCCACGGTGACGGGGCCGAGGTGCCCGAGGTGGCTGAGCGTGCCGTCCATGGCGACCAGGCGCAGATACGGGCCGAGGTCGTGCGGGGCGGAGATGGTGTCGATGACGACGTCGAACCGGTCACGGGCCGCGGCCATCTGTTCCGGGTCCGTGGAGACGACGAGGCCGTGGGCGCCGAGACGACGGGCGTCGTCGGCCTTGCCGGGTGAGCGGCTGATGACCGAGGTGTCGGCGCCGAGCGCCACGGCGATCTTGACCGCCAGATGCCCCAGGCCGCCCAGTCCGGCCACGGCGACGCGGCTGTGGGGGCCCACGCCCAGGGTGTGCAGGGGCTCCCAGACAGTGATCCCGGCACAGAGCAGGGGAGCGGCGGCGGCCGGGTCCAGACCGGCGGGAAGTGGGTACGCGAACCGGTCACGGACGACGTACTCGCGGGAGTAGCCCCCCAAGGTGGTCGATCCGTCGTGGCGGTCGGTGCCGCCGTAGGTCAGGGTCGGGAAGGTGTGGCAGAAGTTCTCCTGGCCGGCCACGCACATGGCGCACTCGCCGCATGAATCGACGATGTTGCCGACGGCCACGGGGTCGCCGGCGGAGAAGCGGGTGACCGCGGGCCCGGTCTCGGTCACCACGCCAGTGAACTCGTGCCCCGGTACCAAGGCACGGCTTTCTCCGCCGTTGTGACTGTCGTGACCGTTGCCGCCGTCGTGGCGGCGGACGGCGTGCAGATCGGTGTGGCAGACGCCGCAGTAGTCCACCCGTATCGCGAGGTCGTCGGGGCGCAGGTCGCGCCGCTTCAGCGCCGTGCGTCGCAGCGTCGCTGTCGCGCCGTCCGCCTGCCAGCCAGTTGTGGTCCGCACAGAACATCTCCTCAGACTGTTAAACAGACTGTTCGGTCTGCCTCACAGTAGACGCATCTGCCCCGCCGGGCAAACCAACTGTTCTGTTTGGCAGCTGGGCCGCATGTTGGTAGCGTGACGGCATGGCTGAGCTGCCCCTGAACCCGCGTGGAGCGGCGACGTACCGGCGCATCCTCGATGCGGCGACCCAGGAGTTCGCCGAGCACGGGATCGCCGGGGCACGCATCGAGCGGATCGTGGCCGCCGCACGCACCAACAAGGCGCAGCTCTACGCGTACTTCGGCAACAAGGAAGGGCTCTTCGACGCCATCTTCTTCGCTTCGCTGGAGCGGATCGTGAACGTCGTCCCGATCAACGCCACCGACCTCGCGGACTGGGCCGTACGCCTGTACGACGAATACCTCCGCCGTCCCGAACTCATCCGGCTGGCCACCTGGGTACGCCTGGAGCGCCGCCCGTCCGGCCACCTGGTGGAGAGCCGCGACCGCCGCGACGACCGCAAACTGCGCGCCATCGCCGAAGCCCAGGCCGCCGGCCTGGTGCGCCAGGGCGACCCGTTCGACGTGATGACCATGGTCATCGCCATGTCCATGGCCTGGTCCCCGGTCAGCAACGTCTACGCGGCAACCGCCGATGAGCCTCCCGAGGTGCACGAGCAACGCCGAGCCCTGCTGCGCGAGAGCGTCCGCCGCGCGGTGGCGGCCGATTGAGCTGGAGGGTCCGCCCGGCCGGCGGTCCGTCGATACCGCCGCAAGCGTGAGTGACACCGCAGGTCGGAGGGGGTCCCGTCTCAGATAGTAGGAAGTCCGAGTAAATATAGAGACAGGGCGGCGCCGCTCGCTTAGCTTGGAATGAGCCGAACGTCTCGCTCCATCCAGCGAATGGCGGACGCGGGCACCGCCCCTGGCAGGCAACCCCTGCGGCGTACGCCCCCCGCCCCACCCGGCGCCTCGTAGATGCATCCCGTGACCCCACCGCGTGGTTCAGCTATCTCAAGGAGTCGATCACCATGGCCGAGACGACCGTCCGCCGCGTCCGCCACACCTCCCGTACGAGCGAATCCGACCGCAAGAACGCCGCGGCCGCCCTCCAGCGCGCCCTCGACCGCCGCGACAACGGCGGCGCGACGGGCCACTGACGCCGTTGCTTCGGCGGGCTGCGCCGGCCCCGAGCCTCCGCATCCACTGACCCGCCTGCCGCATCAGTCCAGAGCCTGGACCTGTTGATGTGGTGTGCACAGGACGTGGATGAACGCCTCCGCGGTTGTGCGGACGTCTCTGTCGTCGATGATCTCGGGCAGCAGCGAGACGGCCCGGTCGGATCCGGTTCTGCGCGGTTCCGGGGGTCTGCAGGGCGTGGGCGACCGCGGCCGTCACACGGCGCGTGCGGAGATCGGACGCGAGGCCGTCCGCGGACTGATCCACGGGTTCGAGGAGGTCCGACAGGTCGTCGGAGGGGGCTCCGGTCGCGTCGACCCACCGGAAGTGGTACTTGGCCACTTCTCACGGATCCGCCTACTCAGGTCGAGCTGAGCACATGTGCTCATGCCCGGCGCATCCCGCGCCGCGAGCATGGTCGCAGCGGCGCAGCCGAGAGCGCCGATCTCATCCATCTGAGACAGTTGCGGAGAACCTCTAATGTCCCGACGTATCGCTTTGGCCGTAGCCGCCGGTGTCGTCGTCCTCGGAGGCGCCGGAGCCTTCGCCATCGCCTATGCCGGGGAGCAGCCCCCCGCCTTGGCGCACAGCACCGCCCGCTATATCGCTCCCGACGGCGACCGCGACGGCTCGTTCACCTTCACCACCGACGTCACGGCGTCCTCCGGCGTCAAGAGCTTGAAGGTCCTGGCCTGGCCGGCTGACTCCGCCTTCGCCCAGCAGGAGCTGACCGCCAAGGACATGGCCGCTGCGGAGTCGGCCACCTGCGAGCCCGCCCGCGAAGACACTACGCGCTGCGTCTACACGATCGCGGTGCCCGGCGCCGAGGCCGAGTCTTCCCCTCACGGTCCCTGGCATGTCGCTGTCCTCGCCACCGCCGAGGACGGCACGACCACCCTGGCCACAAAGGCGGCGCGCTTCACCGTCAAGTAACCGGGCATTCAACCCTCCCGGGGCACTGAGAGGCGCCCCAAGAGACCCATCGGACAAGGCCCTAGCCAGGCTTGATGCCGGAGAGTTGTACGAGCAGCAGGATCAGCCGGTAGGCCTCGGCGATGTCGGTGGCGGTGAAGGCGATCGTACGGCCGCTGTCGGCGCGTGAGACGCCTGGTACGAGTGTCGCCAGATCAACCATGTACGGCCCGGAAAGGTCGACCTCGACGTCCAGCGGTCCGGCGATGGTCAGCGGCGAGACGAGGGCACGTTGCGTGATGGCTTCCGCCGCCGCTTGGCGCAGGCGCTCCCGGGCTTCTTCGGGGTGCAGGGCGATGGCGGCGGCCTGGCCGAGGGCCTGTTTGACCGCGACGGTGAGCGCGGACGGGACCAGATCAGTCAGTTCGGCGCAGGCGCTGTCGTCGCCGCTGAGCAGCACGACCGGTACGCCCAAGTACCCGGCCATGGCCGCGTTCAGACCGATCTCACCCAAGGAACGTCCGGCCACGCGCACATCGAGGATGCTGTCGCTCATGGTGTGCGCCAGCACGGCGGGCCCGCCGCCGGCGCGGGCGTGGTAGCCGATGAACATGGCGGCGTCGGTGTGTTCGTCGAGCCCGCCGAGCATGCCCAGCGGGCGCGGTTTGCCGCGTACCAGGCGTGCCCGTCGGTCGAGTTCCTCCGGCAGCAGGTTACGGAAAGGCCCGTGTGCGTCGGCGACAAGGACTGCGGCGGTGGGTTCGGCCTCCAGGACGCCGGCGATCACGGCGTTCGCCTCGGCCGTCATCAACGCCCGGCCGCGCTCGTAGTCGTAGCGATCCGGATTCGTCTCGGTGGGATGCACGATCCCCGAGATGCCCTCCATGTCAACAGAGATCAGCACGTTCATGGGTCAGGGAGTCTACGTGCCGTGCTCACCGCGCCAGGGCGCGGTAGTGGCACTGGTACTTGGGCCTGTTGGCCGGCCGACTGTGGCGCTGCGGGAGCGGCACGGCGTTTCCGCAGCGCCACCAGCCTGCTCAGGGGACGACGTCGAGGACGTTCATCTGCAGGCCGTTGGCGTACGCGGCCGGCACCAAGATCCGGCGCCCGGGTCGCATCCGTCCCTACCGGGTCACCCTGAAGTGGTCCACCCTCGCGCCCGATTCGGCCAGGGCCGTGACCTCCAGCTTCGGTCGGGTCCCAGCCGTCACCTCCACCGCCAGGAACGAGAAGCCCGTGTAGCGGACCCGGGACCACTCGACCGTCTCCGAGGTCTTGGTGCCGTCCTCGGTCCAGTGGTACGAGGAGACGCTCTCGACCTCGGACGCATTGCCCTCGTAACTGTCCGGGGCCGGGAAGCTGTACAGCGCCTTGCCCGCGCCACCTGCCGTGACGTACACGATGCCGTCCCGTACGGAGTCCACGCTCGCGCCGATGTCGACGCGGCGGCGGACCGTACCCGACCTGAGCGCGTCGGTGCGTTCGTAGACGTGGTTGTGGCCGTTGATGACCAGGTCGACGCCGTGTTTGTCGAAGAGGGGGACCCAGGCCTCGCGTACGCCGCCGTCCGAGGCGTGTGCGTTGGTCGTCGAGAAGGCGCAGTGGTGGAAGAAGACCACGATGAAATCGATGTCCCGGTCCGCGCGCAGGGCGGCGAGGCGGCGGTCCAGCCAGTGGGTCTGGGTGCCGTCCGTGTAGCCGGTGTTGGCGCGGATCTCGTGGGAGACATCGTTGGCGTCCAGGGCGACCACGCCCACGTTGCCGTACGTGAACGAGTACACGCCCGGCGACTTCACCGGGTCGAGGCCGCCGCCCGGCAGGGTCCAGCGGGCGTTCTGGCCGCCGTAGCCGTCGGGGGAGTACCACGCCTCCATGTCGTGATTGCCGGTGGTCACCATCCAGGGCACCCGAGAGGCCACCGTCTCGGTCTGCGCCAGGAACTGGTCCCAGACCCGCGCGTCATACGTGTCGGACGAGTCGCCCTGCCCGCTGCTGTCCGCGTAGCAGATGTCGCCCGCGTGCAGATGGAAGGCCGGGTTCTGACCGAGGATCACCTGGTCGTTGGCGAGCGCGTCGTACGAGACGCCCTGGTCGCCGAAGGCGGTGAAGACGAAGGCATCGGTACGGGCCGCGGCCGGTGCGGTACGGAAGGTCGAGACCGTGGTCAGATGGCGCGGGTCGGCCGGGTCGAAGCCCTCGTGGCCCACGCCGTAGTAGTACGTCGTGCCCGGGCGCAGCCGTTCCAGCGGCACATGAAGGTAGTACTGGTCCACCGCGGGCAGCTCGTCCGTCAGCGACGGCGTGTGCAGCGGCCGTACCTCCGCCTCGATCTTCCGGCTCAGCTCCCAGGGCTTCAGCCCCACGCGCACGAACGGCTTCCGCACCGGGAACGGCACCTGCCACGAGACCGTCATCTGTGTCTTCGGGTCCGCGCCGAAGGCGAGATGCCGGCCGAACGGGGCCACCAACGATCCGTCCACCCGGGCAGCAGCCGATGAAGGCAGGAACACAGGGCCCGCGACCGGCGCCGCGCTCGAACCCAGCAGCCCCGCCCCCGCCACCGTACCCACCGCGACCGACCCCGCCCGCAGCAGACCGCGCCGACCGAAGCCGGCCCCGGAGCCCCCGCCCGTACCCCCGAAGCGACCACGCCCGATCCGCCCGCGCAGATACTCGTGCTGTTCCGCCATGCTCATCCGGGAGGCGAGACCGTCGGGGATCCCGACGCGAGGGGTATCCATGGACAGAATGTGACACCGGAGAGTGGCCCACGGGTGGACCCTCGGCGTACACGCGGCGAACGAAACGCGGCCTGTCCACTAAGTGGACGCGCCATGTCATGGGCTGGGACGCGGAGTAGGGTGCCGTCATGTCTCGCAGCCTCAATCTCGCAGTGATCCCCGGTGACGGCATCGGTCAGGAGGTCGTGGCCCAGGGCCTCAAGGTCCTGCGTTCCGTCCTGCCCCAGGATGTGAAGCTGGAGACCAAGGAGTACGACCTCGGCGCCGGCCGCTGGCACCGTACCGGGGAGACCCTCCCGGACTCGGAGCTGGAGGCCCTCAAGAGCCATGACGCGATCCTGCTCGGCGCGATCGGCGACCCGTCCGTGCCGTCCGGTGTCCTGGAGCGCGGGCTGCTGCTCAAGCTGCGCTTCGCCTTCGACCACTATGTGAATCTCCGCCCGTCCAAGCTCTACCCGCATACGGCCACTCCGCTGGCGGGCAGCCCGGACATCGACTTCGTCGTCGTACGGGAAGGGACGGAGGGCCCGTACACGGGCAACGGAGGTTCCCTGCGCACCGGTACGCCCGCCGAGGTGGCCACCGAAGTGAGCGTCAATACGGCCTACGGCGTGGAGCGGGTGGTCCGTGACGCGTACGCGCGGGCCGACGCCCGTCCGCGCAAGAAGCTGACGCTGGTCCACAAGAACAACGTCCTCGTCTACGCCGGCCACCTCTGGAAGAACATCTTCGACCGCGTCGGCCGCGAGTACCCCGAAGTCACCACCGACTATCTGCATGTCGACGCCGCGACGATCTTCTTCGTCAGCCAGCCCCAGCGCTTCGACGTGATCGTCACCGACAACCTCTTCGGTGACATCCTCACCGACCTGGCCGCGGCCGTGACCGGCGGCATCGGCCTGGCCGCGTCCGCGAACATCAACCCGGACCGTACGTTCCCGTCCATGTTCGAGCCGGTCCACGGCTCGGCGCCGGACATCGCGGGCCAGGGCAAGGCCGACCCCACCGCCACGGTCCTCTCCGTCGCCCTGCTGCTGCGCCACCTGGGCTTCGACGCCGAGGCCGGCCGGATCGAGGAGGCCGTCGTGGCCGATCTCGCCGGCCGGGACACCCCGGCGGCGGCTGCCCGTACCACCGACGAGATCGGCGACGCGCTCGCCGTACGCGTAGCGAGCTGACCCGTCGACTCCTTACAGCCGCCGGGTCTTCGTAACCCGGCGGCTGTGCTGTGCGGCCACCGGGCACCACCGATCCGGCGGGTAGTACGACCATCCAGCCCCGGGCCGCATCCACCCCGTTCGTCCGCTGTGTTCCTACGCCGCGGCGCCCGCGCGATAATCTGCGTGGGCCGCGGCATACGGTAATGCTCGGACGTCCTAGCACAAGCAGTGGCGTGAGGCGGTCCGGCACATACAACCGGTGAAGGACGAGTATTCATGACCACGCCCACGATCGAGCTGAAGCCCTCCTCGCATCCGCTGTCCGCCGCCGAGCGGGAGGCGATCCTGGCCAACCCGGGATTCGGCCGCCACTTCACCGATCACATGGTGACGATCAAGTGGACGGAGGGCAGGGGCTGGCACGACGCGCAGCTCGTGCCGTACGCGCCGCTCTCGATCGACCCGGCCAATATGGCGCTGCACTACGCGCAGGAGATCTTCGAGGGGCTCAAGGCCTACCGCCGCCCCGACGGTACGGTCGCCACCTTCCGGCCCGAGGCCAACGCCGAGCGCTTCCGGCGCTCCGCCCGCCGGCTCGCCATGCCCGAGCTGCCGGTCGAGACGTTCATCGCCGCGTGCGACGCGCTCGTCCAGCAGGACAAGGCATGGGTGCCCGCGCACGGCGGTGAGGAGTCGCTCTATCTGCGGCCGTTCATGTTCGCCAACGAGACCGGCCTCGGGGTGCGCCCGGCGAACGAGTATCTCTTCCTGGTCATCGCCTCCCCGGCCGGTGCCTACTTCCCCGGCGGGGTGAAGCCCGTCTCGGTCTGGCTCTCGGAGAACTACGTCCGGGCCGTCCCCGGCGGCATGGGCTTCGCCAAGACCGGCGGCAACTACGCGGCGTCCCTGCTCGCGCAGGCCGAGGCGGCCGAGAAGGGCTGCGAGCAGGTGGTCTGGCTGGACGCGCTGGAGCACCGCTGGGTCGAGGAGATGGGCGGGATGAACCTGTACTTCGTGTACGGGGACCGCATCGTCACCCCCGAGCTGACCGGGTCGCTGCTCGCGGGCATCACCCGTGACTCGCTGCTCACCGTGGCGCGCGACCTCGGCTACACCTCCGAGGAGGGCCGGATCTCCACCGACGACTGGCGCCGCGACACCGAGAACGGCACCCTCACCGAGGTCTTCGCCTGCGGTACGGCCGCGGTGATCACCCCGGTCGGCCTGGTCAAGTCGGCGGCCGGCGAGTGGACCCAGTCGGGCGGCGAGCCGGGCAAGGTCACCATGGAGCTGCGGACGGCGCTGCTCGACATCCAGCGGGGTGTGGTGCCCGACACCCACGGCTGGATGCACGACCTCGGCTGATCCGGTCCGTACACTCACGCGGGCCCGCCCCGACCGGGGACGGGCCCGCGCTGCCGTACCGCCCCGGCCCGGTCCCGTGTGGCCGTACCACTCCCGAACTGCGGCGGAGCGGGCCGCGACCGTATAGTGAGACGGTTCAGCCCAGTCACGGAAGACATGCAAAAATCGCCCCGTGCTCTCGCTCGCCATGATTATCGGCAGCAAGCGCGCCGGTCCGCAGTGACCGCCCCGTACCACCATGTACGGCGCGGGCACCGTGCCTCAGACCCGCGCGCAGACCTCTCGCACCCGCGAGAGGTTTTTTCGTTTTCCGGCCCCACCCCGGCGGAAGGCGGACGGCGCGCGACGATGGGGGCAAGTGGAGCCAGACCATCCACTCGACAGGAGCAACCCATCATGACCAATCGGTCCACGGAGAGCGACGACAGTTTCCATGTCTTCGACACGACGCTCCGCGACGGCGCACAGCGCGAAGGCATCAATCTGACGGTCGCCGACAAGCTGGCCATCGCCCGGTACCTGGACGAGTTCGGCGTGGGCTTCATCGAGGGCGGCTGGCCCGGCGCCAATCCGCGCGACACCGAGTTCTTCGCCCGCGCCCGGCAGGAGATCGAGTTCCGGCACGCTCAGCTCGTCGCCTTCGGCGCCACGCGCCGGCCGGGAGCGAAGGCGGCGGAGGACCCGCAGGTCAGGGCGCTGGTCGAGTCGGGCGCCCCGGTGGTCACGCTGGTCGCCAAATCGCATGACCGCCATGTCGAGCTGGCCCTGCGCACCACCCTCGACGAGAACGTGGAGATGATCCGCGACACCGTCTCGTACCTGTGCGAACGGGGCCGCCGGGTCTTCGTCGACTGCGAGCACTTCTTCGACGGCTACCGCGCCAACCCCGAGTACGCCAAGGCCGTCGTACGGACCGCCGCCGAGGCCGGCGCCGATGTGGTGATCCTCTGTGACACCAATGGCGGCATGCTGCCCGCGCAGATCCAGGCCGTCGTCTCCACCGTGCTCGCCGACACCGGGGCCAGGATCGGTATCCACGCCCAGGACGACACGGGCTGCGCCGTCGCCAACACCCTCGCCGCCGTCGACGCGGGCGCCACGCATGTGCAGTGCACGGCCAACGGGTACGGGGAGCGCGTCGGCAACGCCAATCTCTTCCCGGTCGTCGCCGCCCTGGAGCTGAAGTACGGCAAGCGGGTCCTGCCCGCGGGCGCGCTCGCCGAGATGACCCGGATCTCGCACGCCATCGCCGAGGTCGTCAATCTGGCGCCCTCCACCCACCAGCCGTACGTCGGGGTCTCGGCCTTCGCCCACAAGGCCGGGCTGCACGCCTCCGCGATCAAGGTCGACCCGGATCTGTACCAGCACATCACGCCCGAGCTGGTCGGCAACAGCATGCGCACCCTCGTCTCCGACATGGCAGGACGCGCCTCCATCGAGCTGAAGGGCAAGGAACTCGGTATCGACCTCGGCGGCGACCGCGATCTGGTCGGCCGGGTCGTCGGCCGGGTCAAGGAGCGCGAGCTGAGGGGCTATACGTACGAGGCGGCCGACGCCTCCTTCGAACTGCTGCTGCGCGAGGAGGCGGAGGGCAGGCCCCGTAACTACTTCCGTACGGAGTCCTGGCGGGCGATCGTCGAGGACAGGCCCGACGGTACGCACGCCAATGAGGCCACTGTGAAGCTCTGGGCCAAGGGCGAGCGGATCGTCGCGACCGCCGAGGGGAACGGTCCTGTCAACGCGCTGGACCGGGCGATGCGGGTGGGCCTGGAGCAGATCTATCCGCAGCTCGCCAAGCTGGAGCTGGTGGACTACAAGGTCCGGATCCTGGAGGGCCGGCACGGCACCGAGTCCACCACCAGGGTGCTGGTCACCACCTCGGACGGCACCGGCGACTGGGCCACGGTGGGGGTCGCCGAGAATGTGATCGCGGCTTCCTGGCAGGCGCTGGAGGACGCGTACACCTACGGACTGCTGAGGGCCGGGGTCGAACCGGCGGAGTAGATACCCCGCCGGTCCGGCCCCGGCCCTGTGTCCTGCCAAGAGGCCTCAGCCCTGGAGCCGCCACTTCTGGTTGGCGGCTCCGGTGCAGGTCCAGATCTGCGTACCGGTTCCGTTCGCCGAGGTATTGCCCGTCACATCGAGGCACTTGTCGGCCGGGACATTGACCAGATCGGCCGAGCCCGACTCGTATCTCCACTGCTGTGCCCCCGACCCGTTGCAGTCGTAGAGCTGCACCTTCGCCCCGTTGGCCGTCGAGGCCGCGGCCACGTCCAGGCACTTGCCCAGGGCCTGGACCGAACCGTCGGCCTTGAGGGTCCAGCGCTGGGCGGTGGAGGTGTTGCAGTCGTAGATCTGCACGGCCGTGCCATTGGCGTTGGAACCGCCCGCCACGTCCAGGCACTTGCCGCCGAGCCCGACCAGCGTGCCGCTGCGGTCCGAGCCGCCGGCCTGGGTGCCCGCCCAGGTGAAGGTGGCCGAGGTCTTGCCGGGCAGCGAGTAGGTGAAGTTCTGCCCGCCCCAGTTGACCCGTACCTGCTGGGCGCCGGTGCCGTCGTTGTACGCGATGAGCGCCTTGGAGCCGTCCGGGTTGCGCCAGGCCACATTGGAGACCGTGGTGCTGGCCGTGGAGGCGATGCGCTGCGCGCCCGGCTTCACGAACTTGGTGAGGTGGCCCATCGTGTAGTACTCGATGGTGTAGTCGACCTGGCCGTGCCGGCTGTCACCGTTGTGGACCGTGATCAGACCGTCGCAGGTGCCGCAGCCGCCGTTGTGCGGGCCGCGGTTCTGGTCCACCGCCAGGGACCACTTGGTCACCGACTTCGCCCAGTGGCGGGTGTAGTCGATGATGTTCGACATGTCCTCGCGCTGCTGGTTGGCGATCCAGGTGCCGCCGGAGTGCTCGGTCTGGAAGGCGTCCATCTGCGGGTACTGGTTGTGCACATCCGTCTGCTTCTGGATGTTGCCGCCGTAGCCGTGCCAGGCGACCCCGCCGAAGTTGGGGTGGTTGCGGACCGCCGCGTCATTGACGGTCTCCGCCGCGTACGCGTCGTACGTGTCCCAGTTCCAGTCGTGCGCGAGGACCTTGGTGGAGAGCCCGGCGCCCTGGAGCTTCGGCAGCAGCTCGCTCTTGGTGAAGTACGCCAGACCCGAGCCGTTCCAGCTCATCGAGGGGTAGCCGCCGCAGCAGGTCGGCTCGTTCTGCGCCGAGACGTAGTCGACCGGTATGCCGTTGTCGCGGTAGGCCTGGAGGTACTTGACGAAGTAGTCGGCGTACGTGCCGTAGTTCTCCGCCTTCAGCCAGCCGCCGTTGAGCTGCCCGCTGTCCTTCATCCAGGCCGGCGCCGTCCACGGCGAGGCCATCGTCGACAGGGCCGGATTGAGCTGCTTGGCCTGCTTGGTGAGCGGCAGTACGTCCTGGAGGTCATGGGCGATCGAGAACCGCGACAGCGTCGGGTCGGTCTGACCGGCCGGCAGATCGTTGTACGTGTAGCCGAAGCGGGCGAGGTCGGAACCGCCCATCGGGTTGCGGATGAAGGAGAGCCCGATGCCCTCGGTGGGCGAGAACAGCTTCCGCATCGTGTCGTCACGGGTCGCCTGGGAGAGCGCCCCGCTGCCCTTCATCAGCCAGGCCGCGGTGTCCGTGAAGGAGGCGCCGCCGCCGGTGAAGGTCTGGTAGCGGGTGCCCTCGTCGACGGTGATATTGGTGCCGCTGCCGCCGTTGCCCGCCTGGAAGGTGACGGGGGTCTGCTGCTGGAGGCCGCGGGTGACATGCCGTCCGGCCGCGTCGTCGGTGGTGGTCAGCCAGATATTGACCTGCTCGCCCGCGGCCTGGGCCGTACCGGCGGAGAGGCCGGTGAGCCCGGCGGTGGCCAGGGCTCCGGCGAGGAGAACCCGTGCCAGGCGTCGCCCGGTGCCTGTTCGCCCGGTGCCTGTCGATCTCGACATAAGACTGCTGCCCTTCTCGGCAGAGGTGTGGGGGGTGGTGCGGTGGGGCGGTGCGTGCGCTGTCGCTCCCTGCGGCGTGAGTGAACTGCTGTTACGAACTCCCGTCAAGGGTCCGCGTCTTCACAAGCCGAACGCATAACTCCCTTGACCTGCTACTGGCCTGGTACGTAACAAAGGTGCGGACCAATCTCGACGTGAAGTATTGACGACTGTGTTGCGCGCCGGTTAACTCACGGGCCAACGCCGGTACCGGTTCCGGAAGCGGTTGCGGTACCGGTCCCAACACCTCGACGCGGAGGCCCCGATGCGTGTCACGATCGCCGACGTCGCCCGCCAGGCAGGCGTCAGCAAGACGACCGTGTCCCGGGTGATCAATACCAAGGGGGAGGTCGACCGCACCACGGCGGCCCGGGTGCGCGCCGTGATCGACCGACTCGGTTACGTACCCAGCTCCGGCGCCGTCGGCCTGGCCCGCGGCAGCAGCCGTACGGTCGGGATGCTGGTTCCCTCGCTGACCTGGCCGTGGATGGGCGAGGTCCTCCAGGGAGTCGTCGACACCATCGAGGCGGCCGGCTACGGCCTGCTGCTCTTCACCTGCAACCGCGGCGCCGAGTCGGTGGAGCACTTCACCACGCAGGTCTCGGCCCGCGCCTTCGACGGACTCCTCGTCGTCGAACCGGAGAACACCCTCGACACCATCATCGGCCTGCACCGCAAGGGCCTGCCCGTCGTCCTGATCGACGACCGCGGCAGCCACCCCGAGGACTTCCCGTCCGTCGTGACCACCAATCGCGAGGGAGGGGCGTCCGCCGCCCGCCATCTTGTGGCCGACGGGCGCCGCAGGCCGCTGGTCATCACCGGCCCGGCGCACTTCGGCTGTGTACGGGACCGGCTCGCCGGGTTCCGCGAGGTGCTGCCGACGGATCTGGTCGTGGTGGGGGACTTCACCGAGCTGTCGGGACGGCTCGCGGTGGAGAAACTCCTCGCCGGACAGGTCGAGTTCGACGCGGTCTTCGCGCACAACGACATCAGCGCGGCCGGCGCGCTGCGGGCCCTGCGGGCCGCCGGGCGCGGAGTGCCCGACGACATCGCGGTGGTCGGCTTCGACAATCTCCCGATGGCCCGGCACACCGAGCCGCCGCTGACGACGGTCCGTCAGCCCGCCCGCGAGATGGGCGAGACGGCCGCGTCGATGCTGCTCGGGCATCTCGGCGGGCAGTCCGCGCCGGACGAACCGGCGGTCCTGCCCACGGAACTGATCGTACGGAAGTCGGCCCCGTAACCCCGGAGATCGCCCCGTAACCCTCAGGAGAGCCATGAACGCCACCACCCCCCAGGCGCTCGTACGACCCGCCGTGGCGGTCCCCGGAATGCCGGCCGGCTTCCGCTGGGGCGTCGCCACCTCCGCCTACCAGATCGAGGGCGCGGCTGCCGAGGACGGCAGGACCCCCTCGATCTGGGACACCTTCTGCCGGGTTCCGGGCGCCGTCGTACGGGGTGAGCACGGCGATGTGGCGTGCGACCACTACCACCGCATGCCCGAGGACGTGGAGCTGATCGCCGGTCTCGGCGTCGACACGTACCGCTTCTCGCTCGCCTGGCCGCGGATCCAGCCGGGCGGCCGGGGCCCCGCCAACGCCAAGGGGCTGGACTTCTACAAGCGGCTGATCGACGAACTGGACCGCAGGAACGTCACCCCCTGGATCACGCTCTACCACTGGGACCTGCCCCAGGAGCTGGAGGACGCGGGCGGCTGGCCGGCCCGCGACACCGCGTACCGCTTCGCCGACTACGCGATGCTGGCGTACGAGGCACTCGGCGACCGGGTCGCCCACTGGACCACGCTGAACGAGCCGTGGTGCTCCGCGATGCTCGGTTACGACGCGGGTGTGCACGCCCCAGGCCGCCGGAACTTCGGCGACGCCCTGCACGCCGTACACCATCTGCTCCTCGGCCACGGCCTGGCGTCCTCGCGCATCCGCGAGGCGGCCGGCAGCACTCGCCCGCTCGAACTCGGCATCACCCTCAACCTCGGCACCGCCACCCCCGAGACCGACAGCGCGGCCGACCGTGAGGCCTGCCGCCGCGCCGACGGAATGGGCCGGCGGCTCTATCTCGACCCGCTCGTGCACGGCCGCTACCCCGAGGACGTGCTCGCCGATCTGGCCCTGCACGGGGTCGAACTCCCCGTACAGGAAGGCGACTTGGCGGCCATCTCCACCCCGCTGGACGTCCTCGGGGTCAACTTCTACCGGGGCGCCCTCTTCTCCGGCACCACTGAGGACGGCGCGACGGCGGACGCGGACGGGCTGCCCGTCACCCGGAGCGTCCCGCGCGATCTGCCCCGTACCGCCATGGACTGGGAGATCACCCCGGGCGAACTCACCGAACTGCTCCTGGGCCTCCAGCACGACTACGGCGTACCGACCGTGATCACCGAGAACGGCGCCGCCTTCGACGACCTCGTCGCCGCCGACGGCTCCGTCCCCGACGCCGACCGCACCGCGTATCTCGCCGACCACATCGCGGCGGTCGCCGAGGCGCGGGAGCGGGGAGCGGATGTACGCGGCTACTTCGCGTGGTCGCTGATGGACAACTTCGAGTGGGCGTACGGCTACGACAAGCGCTTCGGCATCGTCCGCGTCGACTACGCCACCCAGGCCAGGACCCTCAAGGACAGCGCGAAGTGGTACCGCGACACGATCCGCCTCACGCGGGACGCCACGCGGTAGCACGCCGTACCGCCGCACCCCAGTACCGCCGCACCGCCGCACGTCAGCACCCCTGTACCTCCCGTACCCCCGCACCCTCCTGAACCGCGCACCACCCCGTACGGACATCGCTCCACACACCCGCACTCCCCCCACAGGAGGCACCGATGCCCTCGCGTACGACTCTGGTGGCCGCCACCGCCGCGCTGCTCGCGCTGTCGGCCCCGCTCGCGTTCAGCGCACCCGCACCCCAGCAGTCCGCCCGGCCCGCCGCCGCGGTCGCGGCCTGGAACACCGACCGGGCGGCGGCCTCCTACGCCGTCAACCCGGCCGCCGTCACCGCCTCCGGCACCCAGAGCCCCGAACTGGGCCCCGGCGGAGCCTTCGACGGCAACGCCGCCACCCGCTGGGCCAGCGACTTCACCGACACCGCCTGGATCCGCGTCGACCTCGGCAGCGTCATCCGGGTCAACCAGGTCAAGCTCGAATGGGAGGCCGCCTACGGCAGGCAGTACGTCCTCGAAGCCTCCACCGACGGCACCAACTGGACCAGCTTCTACACCGAGACCGAGGGCACCGGCGGCACCGTCACCGCCCACACCTACCCCCAGGAAGTCACCGCCCGGTACGTCCGGATGCGCGGTGTGCAGCGGGCTACCGCCTGGGGCTACTCCCTCTTCTCCTTCCAGGTGTACGGGGGCGAGCCCGCGCCCGCCTCCACCACCCGGACCAACCTCGCCCTGAACCACCCGGCGTACGGCAACCTCTACCAGCACGCGGGCAACTCCCCCGCCTATGTCACCGACGGCGGCTGGCCCGCGGACCTCAGGGGCGACCAGACCCGCTGGGCCAGCGACTGGAACGCCGACCGCTGGGTCGGGGTCGACCTCGGCGCGCCCTCCCGGATCGAGGCGGTCGACCTGTACTGGGAGGCGGCCTACGCCGTCGACTACGAACTCCAGGTCTCCGACGACAACCGCACCTGGCGTACGGTCCACCGGCCCTCCGCCGCCGAGGTCGCAGCCCGCCGCGCCGATGTCAAGCCGCCGGGGGAGGCCGCCGGCCGGCGGGACACCATCACCCTCGCCACCCCGGCCACCGCCCGCTACATCCGGATGCTGGGCAGGGAGCGCCGCTCCTTCTACAACCCGGCGCCGGCGACCGCCCAGTTCGGTTACTCGCTGTACGAGTTCCAGGTCTGGGGCACCGGCGGCAGCGCGGCGGCGGCCTATCCGGCGCTGCCCAAGAACCCGGGCGGCGCATACCGTACGACCTTCTTCGACGACTTCACCGGCTCGGGCCTGGACCGGAGCAAGTGGCGGGTGGTCCGTACGGGTACGGAGATGGGCTCGGTCAACGGCGAGGCCCAGGCCTATGTGGACTCGGCGAACAACATCCGCACCGAGAACGGCGCCCTGATCCTGGAGTCCAAGTACTGCAAGGGCTGCACGACCGTGCCGGGCGGCGGTACGTACGACTTCACCTCGGGCCGTATCGACACCAACACCAAGTTCGACTTCACCTACGGCAAGGTCAGCGGCCGGATGAGGCTGCCGGTCGGCGACGGCTTCTGGCCGGCCTTCTGGCTGCTGGGCAGCGATGTCGACAACCCGTCCGTCTCGTGGCCGGGTTCGGGCGAGACGGACATCATGGAGAACATCGGCTACGGGGACTGGACCAGCACCGCCCTGCACGGGCCCGGTTACTCGGCCGACGGCAACATCGGCAAGCAGCAGTACTACCCGAACGGCGGACGTGCCGACCAGTGGCACACCTACGCCGTCGAGTGGCTGCCCGAGGGCATGCGCTTCACGGTCGACGACGTGGTCGTCCAGGAGACCTCCCGCCAGAAGCTGGAGTCCACCCGGGGCAAGTGGGTCTTCGACCACAACCAGTACGTGATTCTCAACCTGGCGCTGGGCGGCGCCTATCCGGCCGGCTGGAACAAGGTCACCCAGCCCTACTGGGGCCTGCCCCAGTCGAGCGTCGACCGGATCGCCCAGGGCGGTATCAGGGCCGAGGTCGACTGGGTCCGCGTCGAGCAGAAGTAACCGACGCGGTAAGCGGTAAGAGCAGCAGCACGGCTCCCGGCCGCAGCGGTGCGGCCGGGAGCACCACCGAACAAGGAGCACGATGCGAGTACGTGTCAGACCGCGATCCCGCGCCGGAACCAGAACGGCGGGGCTGCTGGCCGCCGCCGTCCTGGCGGGGCTGCTGCCCCTCGCGGGAGCGGGCCCGTCCGCCGCCGCGGACGACGATCCGGCCCCGGTGGCCGTCGACCGCTTCGAGGGCGAGGTCCCCTTCGCGGGCCTGCCCGAGGGCGGCATATTCACCTGGGGCGGCGACTCCGACGACCCGCCCGCGCTGAGCCTGGCGGAGCGCGCCGACGCCCCGGAGGGCGACCGGGTCCTCGAAGGCAGCTACCACATCAGCGGGTACGGCGGCTTCAGCCATGACTTCGCCTTCGACGAGCCGGCCCACGACTGGTCGGCCCGCCGGGGGATCCGCTTCTGGTGGTACGGGCAGAACACCGCGCCGCTGCCGCCCGGTTCGGGCAAGAGGATCAACTTCGAGATCAAGGACGGCGGCGCCAACGGCGAGGCCTCCGAGCTGTGGACGACCTCCTTCACCGACGACTGGGAGGGGTGGCACCAGGTCGAGATCCCCTTCACCGACTTCACGTACCGCACCGACTACCAGCCGGTCGGCGGGATCGACCAGGTCCTCGGGCTCACCGAGATGTGGGGGTACGCGCTGACCCTGCCGCCCGGTGAGGCGGGCCGGTTCGCCATGGACGGCGTGGAGCTGTACGGAACGGCCGACCCGAGCCTGACCGCGAGCGTCGTCACCGACGCGGCCGTGTACCCGGTCGAGGAGGGCGCCACCGCCAAGGTCCGGATCTCGGTCGCGACGACCGGTTCCGCCCCGCTCGACGAGCCGGTGACGGTCGGCTACACCACCGAAGGCGGTACGGCCGAGGCGGCCAAGGACTACACCTCGGTCTCCGGCACGCTCACCTTCCCGCCGGGCACCGCCTCCGGCACCTCCCGGACTGTTGAGGTCCCGACCCTCAAGGACCGCGCCGGCGAGAGCGCGGAAACCATTCCGCTCGCCCTCACCGTCGAGGGCGCCAGGGCCCCGGCCGAGACCCCGCAGGTGGTGATCGACGCTCACGGCCTGCCGTATCTCGACCCCAGGCTGCCGGTGCGGAAGCGGGTGGCCGACCTGCTGCCCCGGCTCTCGCTCGCCGAGAAGGCCGGCCAGATGACCCAGGCCGAGCGCAACGCGCTCACCTCCCAGGGCGACATCGCCACCTACGCCCTCGGCTCACTGCTCTCCGGCGGCGGGTCCGTACCGACGCCCAACACCCCCGAGACCTGGGCGAAGATGATCGACGCCTTCCAGCTCAGGGCGCAGGCCACCCGCTTCCAGATCCCGCTGATCTACGGCGTGGACGCGGTGCACGGCCACAACAATGTCGTCGGCGCGACGATCATGCCGCACAACATCGGCATAGGCGCGACCCGCGATCCGGCGCTGGCGGAACGTACCGGCGCGGTGACCGCCAAGGAAGTACGGGCCACCGGCATCCCGTGGGACTTCGCGCCCTGCCTCTGCGTCGCCAGGGACGAGCGCTGGGGCCGTACGTACGAGTCCTTCGGCGAGGACCCGGCGCTGGTGATCTCCATGGACACGGTCATCAACGGCATGCAGGGCCCGGCCTCCGGCGCCCAACTGGACCGTAACGACAAGG
The DNA here is from genome assembly GCF_042800555.1 of Streptomyces sp. NPDC057617. Classification (NCBI taxonomy): domain Bacteria; kingdom Bacillati; phylum Actinomycetota; class Actinomycetes; order Kitasatosporales; family Streptomycetaceae; genus Streptomyces; species Streptomyces sp. NPDC057617. Next base: position 384,350 of record NZ_JBHVGV010000005.1, read on the forward strand.
TGCTGGCGACGGCCAAGCACTTCGTGGGCGACGGCGGCACCCAGTACGGCTCGTCCACGACCGGTTCGTACACCATCGACCAGGGCGTCACCAAGGTCACCAGAAAAGAGCTGGAGACCATCCATCTCGCTCCCTTCAAGGACGCGGTGAAGCGGGGCGTGGGCACGGTCATGCCCTCGTACTCCTCGCTGGAGATCACCGACGAGGGCAAGCCCGCGATCAAGATGCACGCCGACGGCGCCATGATCAACGGAGTGCTCAAGGACCGGCTGGGCTTCAAGGGCTTCGTCATCAGCGACTGGCAGGCGATCGACCAGATCCCGGGCGACTACCCGAGCGACGTGCGTACGTCCATCAACGCCGGGCTCGACATGATCATGGTCCCGACGGCGTACAAGGACTTCACCTCGGTCCTCCAGGCCGAGGTCACGGCCGGGCGGATCAGCCAGGCCAGGATCGACGACGCGGTCTCCAGGATCCTGGAGCAGAAGTTCCGGCTCGGCCTGTTCGAGAAGCCGTACGCCGACACCACCAACCTGCCCCAGATCGGCTCGCCCGCGCACCGGGCAGTGGCCCGCGAGGCGGCGGCCAAGTCGCAGGTGCTGCTGAAGAACGACGGCGCGGTCCTGCCGCTCAAGCCGTCGCAGAAGGTGTACGTGGCGGGCTCCAACGCCGATGACCTGGGCAACCAGATGGGCGGCTGGACCATCACCTGGCAGGGCGGCTCAGGACCGACCACCACCGGGACGACCGTCCTGGAAGGCATGCGCAAGGCCGCGCCCGGCTCCCTGACCTACTCGCGGGACGCCTCAGCACCCACCGCCGGACATGACGTCGGGGTGGTCGTCGTCGGCGAGAAGCCGTACGCCGAAGGGCAGGGCGATGTCGGCAACGGCCATGACCTGGAGCTGTCCGCGGAGGACAAGAAGGCCGTCGACACGGTCTGCGCGGCCATGAAGTGCGCGGTTCTGATCATCTCCGGCCGGCCGCAGCTCATCGGTGACCGGCTCGGCGAGATCGACGCGCTGGTGGCGGGCTGGCTGCCGGGCAGCGAGGGCGACGGCGTGGCCGATGTCCTCTACGGCAAGCGGGCGTTCACCGGACAGCTTCCGCTGACCTGGCCCAAGTCGGTCGAGTCGCTGCCGATCAATGTCGGTGACGCCTCCTACGACCCGCAGTTCCCGTACGGCTGGGGGCTGACCACCCTCAAGCAGCCGCCTGGCGGCGGGCAGTTGACGCTCGCGGCGATCGGGGTCGCGGCCACGGTGCTCCAGAAGGCGGGCCTCGGCTCGTCGCCGCAGGCCAAGGAGCTGGCGGGCCAGGCCAGGCTGCTCGTCCAGCAGAAGATCGGCGGGAACATCACCGCCGCCTCGGCGAAGCCCTTCGCGGAGGCGGACCATCTGCTGCTCACCGGAGACCTGACCGGTGCGGTGGCCAAGCTGACGGCGGCCTACAAGGCGGCCTGATCAGCCGGGGAACCCCCATGGGTGAGGCACTCGGACCCACGGGTCCGGGTGCCTCACCCTTTGCTCTCCGGGTCCGCTGCCCATGCCGCCCCTGCCGTAATTCTTTCGCTCCGCTTACGCCTTTGCTCACCCCTGCCCCATCTTGGCGGGTTTCGGGTAGCGTCAATGTATGAGGACGAGGCTGTATTCCACACTGTCCGGGGTGCTGCTCGCCGGTTCCGCCGCAGCCCTGGGAATCGCGCCCGCCGCCGAGGCCGCCACCGGCCCCGCGACCGTCGCCGAGGCGCTCAAGGACGGGCCCGTCTATGTGGACCCGGCGGCCAGGAGCCAGCTCTCGACCACCGAGGCCGAGGCCCTGGCGAAGAAGATCAAGGACGCCGACAAGCCGCTCTTCGTGGCGGTCCTGCCGGACACCGCCGCGTACCCCGCCGCCACCGTGCTCAACACCGTACGGACCGAGACCGGTATCACCGGTCTGTACGCGATCCGGCTCGGCGACGGCTTCAACGCGGGCGCCGATTCCGCCGTACTGCCCCACCAGGCGGTCCGCAACCTCACCGACGCGGTCAAGGCGGGCGGACCCGTCGACGCCGCGACCGAGCTGAACAACTTCGTCGACCAGGCGCTCCCGCAGATCCGCGGCCACGCCCCGGCCTCCTGGGACACCACAGGATCGGGCGGTACGGGCGACTCGTCCACCGGGCTGATCGTGCTGGGCTCCGTGGTCGTGGTGGGCGGCGCGGGCGCGTACGCCGTAGCGCGCCGCAACCGCAGCAGGCGGATCGAGCGGGAGCGGGAGGCGCTGGAGAAGCTGCGGGTCGTCGTCGACGAGGACATCACCGCCTTCGGCGAGGAACTGGACCGGCTCGACTTCCACCCGGCCGAGGCGGGCGCCGACGACGCGATGCGCACCGACTACGAGCGCTCCCTCGACGCGTACGAGAAGGCCAAGTCCCTGATGGGTTCCGCCCAGCGGCCCGACGATGTGCGCGGGGTGACGGAGGCGCTGGAGGACGGGCGGTTCTCGCTGGCCCTGCTCGACGCGCGCAGGAAGGGCGCCCCGCTGCCGGAGCGCCGCTCGCCCTGCTTCTTCGACCCGCGCCACGGCCCCTCGACCACCGACGCCGAGTGGGCGCCGCCCGCCGGGGTACGGCGTACCGTCCCGGTCTGCGCCGCCGACGCGGCCCGGCTGGCCGACGGCGACGACCCGCTGGCCCGTACGGTCGAGACCGCGAGCGGCCCCCGGCCGTACTGGGAGGCGGGACCGGTGTACGGACCCTGGGCCGGCGGCTACTTCGGCGGCGGGCTGCTGCCGGGGCTGCTGGTGGGCACGATGCTCGGCTCGCTGATGGCGACCCCCGGCTACGCCGCGGACTACGGCGGCGGCGACTACACCGGTTACGCCGGAGGCGACTACTCGGGAGGGAACTACGACCCGGGTGACTTCGGCGGTGGCGGGTTCGGCGGGGGAGGGGACTTCGGAGGCGGCGGAGGATTCGACGGCGGGGGCGGGTTCTGAGCCCGGGGTTTCAGGGCTTCTGAGTCCGCGTACGAGTCCGTACGTATGGCTCTGAGCCGCGCCCCGGGCCGGAAGCCGCGCCCCCGCCGGTCTCCTCGCTCGCCTCGCGCCGGCCTCAGGCGGCCTCGGGGGCCTTCTTGATCGCGGAGATGTCGAAGTTCAGCTTGACCTTGTCGCTGACCATGACCCCGCCGGTCTCCAGCGCCGCGTTCCAGGTCAGGCCCCAGTCGGAGCGCAGGATGGACGCGGTGCCCTCGAAGCCGACGCGCTCATTGCCGTACACATCGGTGGCGGAGCCCTGGAACTCCAGGTCGATGGTGATCGGCTTGGTGACGTCCTTGATGGTCAGATCGCCGGTGACCCGGTAGGTCTCGGCGTCGAGCTGCTCGGCCGCGGTGGAGCGGAACGACATCTTCGGGAAGGTCTCCGCGTCGAAGAAGTCGGCGCTGCGCAGGTGGCCGTCGCGGTCGGGCATCCCGGTGTCGACGCTGGCGATGGAGACCTCGATCGAGGCGGTCGAGGCGGCCGGGTTCGAGCCGTCCAGGCTGAGCGAGCCCTCGTGCTCGGTGAACGAGCCGCGGACATTGGTGACCATCGCGTGCCGGACGGTGAAGCTGATGGTGCTGTGCGCCGGGTCGATGGTGTATTCGCCGGTCAGTGCGGCGAGCGCCGGGTCCACCTCGACGGTGGCGGTGGCCGAGGCGTCGGTGCTGTCGTTCTTGCGGCCGAAGAGGGCCATGGTTCCTCCTGAGTGCGAGTGACGAGTTTTAAACCTTCAATCGGCGCCAACCTTAGACCTCCCTCGTTCAATCTTCAACAATGTCATCCGATCGAGTTCCCCGCACCCTGGCGGACGCGCGTAGATCTCGGGCACCATCGGTGCGCTACCACCTGCACCGCTGCCCCACCCACATCAACGGCTCCCAGCAGGAGGCAATCCCCCCATGAAGCTCCGCTCGTACCTCACCGCGTTCGCGCTGGTCCTGGGCGCGCTCTTCGCCCCCGGATTCGGTGTTCTGACCTCGGCCGGCGACGCCCAGGCGGCCACCAAGATCTCGCACGCCACCGCGACCTCGATGTTCAGCTCACGCGGCATCACCTGGTCGTCCTCCGGCGGCTGTTCCAACCGCAACAACCCGACCTGTACGTCGTTCGAGCAGCTCAACCTGGCCACGGCCCAGGGCGCGCAGACCCTGAAGAGCGCGAGCGGCTGCGCGCTGAACATCACGGGCGGTACGGAGACGGGCCACGCGAGCGGTACGTACTCGCACTGGAACGGCTACAAGCTCGACTTCGCCAAGGCCACCTGCCTCACCAACTACATCAAGAACAACTTCACGTACATCGGGCCGCGGGGTGACGGGTACCCGCAGTGGCAGTCGGGCGCGGGCAACCTCTACGCGGACGAGGGCAACCACTGGGACGTCACGTACTACAACTGCGGCGGCTGCTGACCGGCTCTGCGGTGTCCTCAAGCGCCGGACGGGCTAATTCAAGCCAGTCCGGCGATTGAGGACAAACCGGCGGCCGGACGGACCTGGTGCACTTGTGTGGTCCGTGCCCCTGCCGATCGCGGAGGTTCCCGTGTCGCAGCCAGCCGCCTGGTCCCGTCGTACCCTGCTGGCCGTCGCAATGGGCGCCCTCGTGCCCGAACAGCCCGACCCCGCCGACGAGTTCGAGGCGCTGCGGCGGCGGTGGGCGGAACTCCAGCTCGGTACGGGCTATGACCCCGCCGCCGAGCCCTATGCCTCGCGGCTCGCGGCGACCGGTACGCAGGCCGCGGGCTTCCGGCGGTCCATGGCGCCGGCCGTCGGGCATCTCTGGCCCGGACATCCCTTCGATCCGCCCGCCGGAATCACGCGCAGCTATGACCGGCTCTGGACCATGACCCGGGCCTACGCCCAGCCCGGCACCGGCCTCACCGGCGACGAAGGCCTCCTCGCCGACATCCTGCGCGGCCTCGCCCATCTCTCCACCGCCGTGTACCACCCGGCCACCACCCCGTACGGCAACTGGTGGGAGTGGCGCATCGGCAGCCCCCGCCTGCTCATGGACATCATCGCCGTCCTGTACGAGCACCTCACCGAGGAGCGGCGCGCGGCGGCCTGCGCGGCCGTCGACCACTTCGTTCCCGACGCCCTTCTCGCCGACTACTCGGGCATCAGCACCGGCGCCAACCGCGTCGACCTCTGCCGCTCCGTCGCCCTGCGCGGCATCCTCGGCCGGGCCCCCGCCAAGACCGCCCTCGCCCGGGACGCGCTCTCGCCCGTCTTCCCGTATGTCACCGGCGGCGACGGCCTCTACGCCGACGGCTCGTTCGTCCAGCACACCTGGGTGGCCTACTCCGGAACGTACGGACAGGTCCTGCTCGACGGCCTCGGTCGGCTCTTCTCCCTGCTCGCCGGGTCCTCGTGGGCCGTCACCGACCCGGCACGGCAGAACGTACTCGACAGCGTGGAACGCGCCTTCGCACCGCTGATCTACAACGGTCTGATGATGGACTGCGTCAACGGCCGTGCCATCAGCCGGGGTTGGCTCGCCGGCGAGGACCGGGGCGTGCTGCGGAGCGACCACTTCCACGGCCAGGCGCTGATCGCGGCCCTGCCGCTGCTCGCGGGCGGGGCGTCCGCCGCCGAGCGGGAGCGCTGGACCGGGCTGGTCAAGGGCTGGATCGAGCGGGACACCGTGGCGCCCGTCCTCACCGCCCCGCAGTTCGACGTCGCCGATCTGGCCCGGCTGCACACCGTCGCCGCCTCGCCCGTGCCCGCCGTCCCCGAGCCCGCCGGCCACACCCTCTTCGCCGCGATGGACCGGGCCGTGCACCGGGGGCGGGGCTGGGCCGCCGCCCTCTCCATGGCCTCCGAGCGGATCGCGCACTACGAGTGCGGCAACGGCGAGAATCCGCGCGGCTGGCACACCGGGGCCGGGATGCTCTCGTGGTGGTGCGCCGACCGGGGCAACGACCAGTACACCGACTGGTTCTGGCCCACCGCCGACCCGTACCGCCTGCCCGGTACGACCGTGTCCACCCGGCGGCTCGCGGACCGTGAGGGCGGTGAGTGGGGCGAGCCCAAGCCGGACGTGCGGTGGGTGGGCGGCGTGACCGACGGGACCTTCGCCGCCGTCGGCCAGCATCTCAAGGGCCTCGGCTCCACCCTCGAAGCACGCAAGTCCTGGTTCTTCACCGACGACGCCGTCATCTGTCTGGGCGCCGGAATCACCTGCACGGACGGGGTGCCGGTGGAGACGGTTGTCGACAACCGCAACCTGGGCGAGAACGGTACGGACACCTTCACCCTCGACCACGGACCGCGCCCCCGCTGGGCCCATCTGGCGGGCCACGGCGGCTGGGTCTTCCCCGGCGGCGCCCCGCTCAGGACCCTCGCCGAGGACCGCACCGGCTCCTGGAGCGACATCAACACCGGAGGTTCCCCCGAACGGCGTAATCGCCGCTACCGGACCCTCTGGATCGATCACGGCACCGATCCCACCGGCGCAACCTACACCTATCTGCTGATGCCCGGCGCGTCCCGGCGGGCGCTCGCGGCCCGCGCCGCCGACCCCCACTGGCTGCGGATCCTCGCCAACGACGCCGACCGGCAGGGGGTGGAGCTTCACCCGCTCGGCTGTACGGCCGTCAACTTCTGGCGGCCCGGTACGGCGGGACCGCTCACCGCGACCGCCCCCGCGAGCGTGCTGGCCGTGGTCCGGGGCCGTACCGCCACGCTCCGTATAAGCGAACCCCCGCGCTCCGGACGGCCGCTGGAGGTCGTCTGGGACCGGAGAGTACGCCGGGTCCTGGCCGTCGGCCCGGGGGTCGAGGTGGTCTCGGCGGGCCGTACGCTACGGCTGAGGATCACCCCCGGCACGGCCTGCGAGGAGCGTCGGTGCCAGGTGGCGTTGATCTGACATCTAGGGGAATCCCACAAGAGCCAGGGGTACCTTGCTGTCCGGGAACCCCGCATCGTGCCGGGTTCTGTCCAGGCCCACCAGGAATACCGCCAGGAGACTGTGTGGAGTCTACGGCGTGTTTTCACGGTGCTGTTCGTAGGGTTGGGACATGACCGTAGTGGACGAGACGCCGGGCGAGCCCACCGATGCCCGGGGGCGTGTGGCCGAACTGCACGCCCTGCGCGAGGCGGCCCGCCGGGGCCCCAGCGACCGCGCGACCGAGGCCCAGAAGGCCAAGGGCAAGCTGACCGCGCGTGAGCGCATCGAGCTGCTGCTCGACGAGGGGTCGTTCAAGGAGGTCGAGCAGCTCCGCAGGCACCGCGCCACCGGCTTCGGCCTGGAGGCCAAGAAGCCGTACACGGACGGTGTCATCACCGGCTGGGGCACGGTCGAGGGCCGGACGGTCTTCGTGTACGCGCATGACTTCCGGATCTTCGGCGGCGCCCTCGGCGAGGCGCACGCCACCAAGATCCACAAGATCATGGACATGGCCATCTCGGCCGGTGCCCCGCTGGTCTCGCTCAACGACGGCGCAGGGGCCCGGATCCAGGAGGGCGTCTCCGCGCTCGCCGGCTACGGCGGGATCTTCCAGCGCAACACCCGTGCGAGCGGCGTGATCCCGCAGATCAGTGTGATGCTCGGCCCCTGCGCGGGCGGCGCGGCCTACAGCCCGGCCCTCACCGACTTCGTGTTCATGGTCCGCGAGACCTCGCAGATGTTCATCACGGGACCGGATGTCGTCAAGGCGGTCACCGGCGAGGAGATCACCCAGAACGGCCTCGGCGGCGCCGATGTGCACGCCGAGACCTCCGGCGTCGCGCACTTCGCGTACGACGACGAGGAGACCTGCATCGCCGAGGTGCGCTACCTCCTGTCGATGCTGCCGCAGAACAACCGCGAGAACCCGCCCACGGTCGTCTCCGAGGACCCGGTGGACCGCCGCTCCGACGTGCTGCTCGATCTGGTGCCCGCCGACGGCAACCGCCCGTACGACATGCACAAGGTCATCGAGGAGCTGGTTGACGAGGGCGACTTCCTGGAGGTCCACGAGCGCTGGGCGCGGAACATCATCTGCGCCCTGGCCCGGCTGGACGGACAGGTCATCGGCATCGTCGCCAACCAGCCGCAGTCCCTGGCCGGCGTGCTGGACATCGAGGCGTCCGAGAAAGCTGCGCGCTTTGTCCAGATGTGCGACGCTTTCAATGTCCCGATCGTGACGCTGCTGGACGTGCCCGGGTTCCTGCCGGGTGTCGACCAGGAGCACGGCGGGATCATCCGGCACGGTGCCAAACTCCTCTACGCGTACTGCAACGCCACCGTGCCCCGGATCTCGCTGATCCTGCGCAAGGCGTACGGAGGCGCGTACATCGTGATGGACTCCCAGTCCATCGGAGCCGACCTCACCTACGCCTGGCCCACGAACGAGATCGCGGTGATGGGCGCCGAGGGTGCCGCCAATGTCATCTTCCGCAGGCAGATCGCGGAAGCCGCGGACTCGGAGGCCATGCGTGCCCGCATGGTCAAGGAGTACAAGGCCGAGCTGATGCATCCCTACTACGCGGCGGAGCGCGGACTGGTCGACGACGTGATCGACCCCGCGGAGACCCGTGAGGTGCTCGCGAGCGCGCTCGCGATGCTCCGTACCAAGCACGCCGACCTGCCGTCCCGCAAGCACGGCAACCCCCCGCAGTGACCCTGCGCCCCGCGCCCTCCCGCCGAGAAGACGGAGACACGACCTCCATGAGCGAATCCACGAACGAATCCCTGCTGCGCGTCGAGAAGGGGCAGGCCGGCCCCGAGGAGCTGGCCGCCATCACCGCCGTCCTGATGGCCCGCGCCGCGGCCCGGCAGGACGCCCCGGCCCACCACGGCCGCTCCACGGCCGGCTGGCGCCGTCTTGAGCGCACGCCCGGTTTCCGCGCCCCGCACAGTTGGCAGGGCTGACAGCCGCAAGGTCGGCTGCACCAGCGCCGTACGAAGCCTCCACGAAGGCCGTACGAAACCGAAGGCCCCCGCACTCCTCGTCGAGTGCGGGGGCCTTCGGGTGTCTACGGCGGTGCGCCGCGCGGGACTTACCGCAGTCGTGCCATGAGGGCGTGTTCGACGAGGGTGATGAGTCCGCTTTTGGCGTCGGCGCGGTGGCGTGCGTCGGTGGTGATGATGGGGGTGTCGGGGCCGATCTGGAGTGCTTCGCGTACTTCGTCGGGGGTGTAGGGCTGGTGTCCGTCGAAGCCGTTGAGGGCGATGACGAAGGGGAGTCCTGAGTTTTCGAAGTAGTCGACGGCGGGGAAGCAGTCGGCGAGGCGGCGGGTGTCGACGAGGACGACGGCGCCGATGGCGCCGCGGACGAGGTCGTCCCACATGAACCAGAAGCGGTCCTGTCCGGGGGTGCCGAAGAGGTAGAGGATGAGGTCTTGGTCGAGGGTGATGCGTCCGAAGTCCATGGCCACGGTGGTGGTGGTTTTGTCTCCGGTGTGGGTGAGGTCGTCGATGCCTGCGGAGGCGCTGGTCATGACGGCTTCGGTACGCAGCGGGTTGATCTCCGAGACGGCGCCGACGAACGTGGTCTTGCCCACGCCGAAGCCGCCCGCCACCACGATCTTCGCGCTGGTGGTTGAGCGGGCTGCACCGCCGCTAGAGCTTGCGAAGTCCACTGAGCACCCTTTCGAGCAGTGTCACGTCTGGCTGGCCACCGACGGCCTCGTCGCCGCCGGGCTGATGGATGGCGACAAGTCCGGCCTCCGCCAGGTCGGCTACGAGGATCCGGGCCACGCCGAGGGGGATGGAGAGGAGCGCCGAGATCTCGGCGACCGATTTGATCTCGAAACAGAGCCGGCAGATCCGCTGGTGCTCGGGCAACTGCCCGTGCAGCCTTGACGGATCGGCCGTCGTGCTGACCAGCGCCTCGATGGCGAGCTGGTACCGCGGCCGGGTCCGGCCGCCGGTCATGGCGTACGGACGTACCAGCGGGTTGTGCGTGGTGCCCATGGAGGGAGCGGGCTCCTCCGGGGCGCGGCGCGGCTCCACCGGCTGGATACGGGGCTGCCGCGGTTCGTCGTACGGCTGCCTCCGCGGCGGTTCGTACGGCCGCTGCTGGGGGTAGTAAGGCTCCTGCCGGGGTGGTCCGCCGCCCTGGCCGCCGGGCTGACCGCTGGGCGCGGAGGGGAAGTTGAAGCGGTTCCGCACGGGGTTGCCCGGGGCCCGCCGCGCACCGTCGTAGTCATAGGGATGTCCGTCTGGGGGTGTAGCCACGTTTCCTCCTCCGACTGCCGGTCGCCGGGCCGATGCTGACGGTCCTGTGAATCCGCGCCACCGCACCTTAATGGTGCGGTGGCGAGCAGCGCACTGTCTCTCAGTTGAGCAGACTTCCCTGGAGTTCGGCCCGGAGGTCCGGGGTGAGGACCGTGCCCGCGCGGTCGACCAGAAGCGCCATCTCGTATCCCACCAGGCCGATATCGGCCTCCGGGTGCGCGAGGACGGCCAGGGAGGACCCGTCCGAGATGGACATGATGAAGAGGAAACCGCGCTCCATCTCGACGACGGTCTGGTTGACGGCACCGCCTTCGAAGATCCGGGACGCCCCCGCGGTCAGCGAGGTCAGACCGGACGCCACGGCCGCGAGCTGATCGGCGCGGTCGCGGGGAAAACCTTCGGACATGGCCAGCAGGAGTCCGTCGGCGGAGACCACCACGGTGTGGGACACCCCGGGGGTGTTGTCCACAAAGTTGGTGATCAACCAGTTCAGATTCTGCGCCGCCTGGCTCATCGGGCTCACACTAACGCTCCTGGTTGTAGGTACTGCCCGGGCCGTGGCCCGGTCCGTTCGTGTCCGCTCCCGCGTTGCGGCCCCGCTGGACACCGCGCCGCAGGTTGCTCAACCTGCCGCGGATGTCCTCGGGGGCCCGGGAGACCTGGGTGCCGCCCTGCGGGGTCTGCTCCGCCGCTCCCTCGATCAGATTGGCCTTGGGCACCCGCCGGGGGAGCCCCGACGCGGTGATCCCGCCCGCCTTGGGCTCACGGAGCTTCTCGGCCCGCTGCCAGCGCTCGTCGTTCCTCGACCGCCAGTCATCGGAACCGGCCGCCTCGCTCTGCCCGTTGCCCCGACTGCCGCCGAACCCGTCGGCCAGGTTGCTGCCGAGGCCGTTCTGCGGAGTCTCCGCGGCGGGCGCGGCCGGTGGTACGGCAGGTCCGGCTGATCCAGCCGTTCCGCTGTCCTGTCCCGTCTGCTGCCACCGCTGTGGCGGCTGGCTGCTGCCCCGGCGCGGCAGACCCGCGTCCGTCAGCGTATGACTGCTGCTCGGGGACGGGCCCGGACGGTCGAAGCCTACGCGGTCGCGGGCGTTCGCGGGAGCGTCGGGGGCCGATTCCGGTTCCGTACCCCGCTCGGTCCCGTACACGTCCTGGAACGCGTTCTGACCGGCCCAGTCGCCCTGCTGGGGCGCCTCCGCATACGGCTCCGCGTACGGCTGGGGCGCGGCCTCCGCGTACGGCTGCGCCGGGGGCTCCTGGAACTCCTGGAAGTCCTCGTAGCCGGCCGGCTGCGGATAGCCGGTGTCCATGGCCGCCTGGGGAGCGGCGTACCCCTGCTCGTACGACGACGAGGCCTCCTGCGGCACGTACTGCCCGTCGACCTCCTCGCGGTAGTGCACGGCCGGGTCCTGGAAGACCGGCTGCTCCGCGGTCCCGGGGCCGCCCAGCGCGGCCCGCCGCTCCTCGCGCTTGAGGGTGCGGTTGACCGGGTCGAGCGTGCGGCTGTCGGCCTGCTGGTCCGAGCCGCCAGGCGGGTCGTCGTACCGCGAGTCGTCGAAGCCCAGTTCCGCGGCGGTCAGCATCGGGGTGCCGGTGTCGAAGACCTGCTCCCCGGCCGGGATCTGCTGGTCCGGGATGATCTGCGAGACGGTGAAGTCGTCGGCCGGGGCCGGTTCGCCGCCCCCGCCATGGGTGATCGCGTCGGGGAGCATCACCAGCGAGGTCGTACCGGCCTGCTCGCCCGAGGGGCGCAACTGGACGCGGATACCGTGCCGGTCGGCGAGCCTGCCGACCACGAAGAGGCCCATGCGCTGCGAGACGGCGGCGTCCACGGTCGGCGGGTTGGCCAGCTTGTGGTTGATGTCCGCGAAGTCCTCGGCGGTCAGACCGATGCCCTTGTCATGGATCTCGATCATCACCCGGCCGTCGGGCAGCCGGGTCGCGGTGACCCTGACCTTGGTCTGCGGCGAGGAGAAGGTGGTGGCGTTCTCCAGCAGCTCGGCGAGGAGATGGACCAGGTCGGTCACCGACTGGCCGTGGATCTCCGTCTCGGGGACGCCGGTCAGCTCGATACGGGCGTACGACTCGACCTCCGAGGAGGCGGCGCGCAGGACGTCCACCAGCGGCACCGGCTGGTTCCAGCGGCGGCCCGGCTCCTCGCCCGCGAGGACGAGGAGGTTCTCGCCGTTGCGGCGCATACGGGTCGCGAGGTGGTCCAGCTTGAAGAGGTTCTCCAACTGGTCCGGGTCGCCCTCGTTGTTCTCCAGGTCGGAGATGAGGGTCAACTGCCCCTCGATCAGCGACTGGTTGCGGCGCGAGAGGTTGGTGAAGATGGCATTGACGTTTCCGCGCAGCATGGCCTGTTCGGCGGCCAGCCTGACCGCCTCGCGGTGGACCTGGTCGAAGGCGCGGGCCACCTCGCCGATCTCGTCGCGCGAGTCGATCGGGATCGGCTGGACCCGGGTGTCGACCCGGCCGGGCTCGGTCCGCGAGAGCTGGTCGACCAGCATCGGCAGCCGCTGCTCGGCGATACCGAAGGCGGCCGTACGCAGCCCCAGCATCGCACGGCTCATCTGCCGGGCCATCATCCCGGCCAGGATGAACGCGGCCAGCAGCGCGATGACCACGGTGGCGCCGATGGTGATGGCGTTGTTCCTGGCGTTGTCCGAGATCTGCGCCGCGTCCGCCACGGCCTTGTCGACAAGGTCCTTCTCCAGGACCGTGTAACCGTCGAACTTGGCGGTGGAGGCGGCCATCCAGGCCTCGGGCGTCACCCCGCGCTGCGCGAGCCGCTCGGGGCTGTCCCCGGTGGCGATCTCCGCCACCATGCCGTCCAGGACGGAGCCCTCCTTGCTCGGCGGGGCGGTGAAGTCCTCGCCCTTGGCCGCCGCCTGCTGCTGGGCCGCAGCGAGTTTCTTGGCGCCCTCGGCCGCCTTCTCCGCCATCACCTCCTGGAGCCTGGCCGTATCCGCCTCCGTACCGCCGGAGACGTACTCGCCGACGGCGATGTCCTCCAGATAGGCGTACGAGGAGAAGGCGATGGTCTGGCCGTTCCTGACGTTCTCCGTCTGGTTCGGCCTGACCAGCAGATGCATGCCGATGGAGCGCTGGAGCGACTCGGCGGCCTTGGCCAGCTGGATCGCGTAGACGGTACGGCCGTAGCTGGTGATGTTGCCGGTGCCCAGGCCCAGCTCGTTGGCGAACTCCATGAGGGAGTGCTGGACCAGCACATACCCCTCCTCCGTCGCCACCGGACCGCCGTTGCCGCCGCTCTTGTCCGGAGTCTCGACCGCCTCGATGTACGCGCTCTTCCTGATGGCGGCGAGCTTCGGCTCCTCCGCCCGGAACAGGCTCAGCCGGCGCTCCAGACCCTGCTTCGCGGGCATGTCCCGGACAGCCAGGTCGAACTTCTTCTTCGCGGCGTCCGTGGCCGCCCGCGTCTGTGTGACCACCGCGGCGTCGCCCTCGCCGGTCAGCAGCGGCTGCGCGGTCAGATCTCGCTCGTTGAGCAGGGCCTGCCCGTACTCGGCGGCGGCCCGTACGACCAGAGCCGTCCGCTCGGCGTCCTGGGCCTCCTGCCAGGTGTCCACGGCCGCCTTGACCTGGAAGCCGCCCATCACCAGACCGACCAGCACAGGAATCAGGAGGATGGCGTTCAGCCGGGTCGGCACCCGCCAGTTGCGCGGGGAGAGCGGACTGGTGCTGCCGGCCGCCGGCGGGGAACCGGTGGCGACCGCAGGCGGCACCGCTGCGCGCGGCGGCGGGGTGAAGTTGCCCCGCGCCTGCTGCTCCGCGGAGCTCGTCTTGCTTCGCCTCACTCGACCAACAACCTCTCGGCGTCGGCACCTACGTTTGTGCCGTGTTCTGTTCGGGGCCGTACTACTCGGGAGTTGTCGAATTGCAGCACGAGGAACGGCCCCATTCCAAACAGCAGGAATCAGCCATTCCGAGTGGTCCAAGCCTCACGCAATACGGGCAAAAAGAGCGAGCCCCGTCAAAAGGCGGGGCTGATGTGAGCGCAGTGGCACCGGACGAGTGCGTCGGGTGTCCGGTGTCCGTGAATTCTCTGTCGAAATGTTATGAACATGGAGGCGGGCTATGTCGATGGACATGGCCCGCCTCCCCCTGCTCGGTACGGCAACTGCCGTACCCGGACGTCTACTTGAGTCGTGCCATGAGGGCGTGTTCGACGAGGGTGATGAGTCCGCTTTTGGCGTCGGCGCGGTGGCGTGCGTCGGTGGTGATGATGGGGGTGTCGGGGCCGATCTGGAGTGCTTCGCGTACTTCGTCGGGGGTGTAGGGCTGGTGTCCGTCGAAGCCGTTGAGGGCGATGACGAAGGGGAGTCCTGAGTTTTCGAAGTAGTCGACGGCGGGGAAGCAGTCGGCGAGGCGGCGGGTGTCGACGAGGACGACGGCGCCGATGGCGCCGCGGACGAGGTCGTCCCACATGAACCAGAAGCGGTCCTGTCCGGGGGTGCCGAAGAGGTAGAGGATGAGGTCTTGGTCGAGGGTGATGCGTCCGAAGTCCATGGCCACGGTGGTGGTGGTTTTGTCTCCGGTGTGGGTGAGGTCGTCGATGCCTGCGGAGGCGCTGGTCATGACGGCTTCGGTACGCAGCGGGTTGATCTCCGAGACGGCGCCGACGAACGTGGTCTTGCCCACGCCGAAGCCGCCCGCCACCACGATCTTCGCGCTGGTGGTCGACCGAGCCGCTCCGCCGCTAGAGCTTGCGAAGTCCACTGAGCACCCTTTCGAGCAGTGTCACATCCGGCGTGCCGCCGGCCTCTCCGTTGCCCGGCTGGTGGATGGCCACCATGCCCGCCTCCGCCAGGTCCGCGACCAGGATGCGCGCGACGCCCAGCGGCATCGTCAGCAGAGCCGACACCTCCGCGACGGACTTGACCTCACGGCACAGGTGGCAGATCCGCTGGTGCTCAGGGAGCAGAGTGGCGAGGTGCGCCGGGTCTGCCGTCGTACTGACCAGCGCCTCGATGGCGAGCTGGTACCGCGGCCGGGTCCGTCCGCCGGTCATGGCGTACGGACGTACCAGCGGCTGGTCGCCCTCGGAACCGTACGCGTCGACTGGAGCGCCGTACGGATCGTGAGAGGCGGGTGGCGGGGTCATGAATCCTCCGGGCGTGACAGCAAGATGTCTGCGTGCCGTCTGACTTGGCCGGTGGGGGGCCGGTTGGGCGGCCTGACGGTGGTTGGAGCGGGGGACAGTTCCTTGGAGCCTCAGTGCAGCAGGCTGCCCTGGAGCTCGGCGCGCAGGTCCGGGGTGAGGACCGTACCTGCGCGGTCGACCAGAAGGGCCATTTCGTACCCCACCAGGCCGATGTCGCACTCGGGGTGCGCCAGTACGGCCAGGGAGGAACCGTCGGAGACGGACATGAGGAAGAGGAAACCGCGCTCCATCTCGACGACGGTCTGGTTGACCGGGCCGCCTTCGAAGATCCGGGATGCCCCCGCGGTCAGCGAGGTCAGACCGGACGCCACGGCCGCGAGCTGATCGGCGCGGTCGCGGGGGAAGCCCTCGGACATGGCCAGCAGAAGTCCGTCCGCGGAGACCACCACCGTGTGGGACACCCCGGGGGTGTTGTCCACAAAGTTGGTGATCAACCAGTTCAGATTCTGCGCAGCCTGACTCATCGGACTCAACTAACGCTCCTGCTGGTGAGAGGTGCCGAGGTTGAAACTCCCGGTCGACGGGCCGGTGTTGCCGGCCTGCCGACCCTGCTGGATACCCCGACGGAGATTGGTCAGCCGGCCACGTACGTCTGCTGGCGCACGCGATACCTGCGGACCGGCCTGGGTGTTCTGTTCCTGCGCGGTGCCGGGCACCAGATTGGCACGCGGCACCCGGCGGGGCAGACCGGATGTGGTGATCCCGCCCGCCTGGGGCTTCTTGACCCGCTCGGCCTGGCGTACCAGCTCGTCGTTGGGCGACGTACGCCAGGAAGAGGTGACGCCCGCGCCACGGGCGCCCGAACCGTTGGCATTCAGACCCGGGAAGCCCGAGCCGTTGGTGCCGGAGCCCTGGATGTCGCGGCGCGGCATCGGGGGCTGCTGGGACTGGGGCTGCTGGGGTGGCTGCTGCTGGTACTGCTGGCCGCCGCCCTGCTGCCCGTGCCCGTGGAACCAGTTGGTCTCCAGGGTGTCGTACAGCGGGGTGCGGCCGTCGCCGGGACCGGCCGGCGGCAGCGCCTCCGGCTGCTGCTGCGGCGGCAGGCCCTGCGGCCGGTAGCCGCCCTGCGCGCCCGGACCTCCGGGGCGCTGGGCGTTGTAGTCCTGCTGGGGGCTGTAGTCCCGCTGCTGCGGGGCGTTGTTGTACTCCGCGGGGGTACGGAAGTCCGACTGGGCGCCGCCGTACCCGTTCTGCGGGGCGTCGTAGCCCGCCGGGGCGTTGAAGTCCGGACGGGGGAACTGGGCCGTGGCACCCGCGTCCTGCGGTCCGCCGCGTCCCGTGTTCGCGTCCGGCCGGGGCCCGCCGAAGTCCGGGCGCTGGAACTCGGCCGTGGAGCCGGGGCCCTGCTGGTCGGGCCTCGCGTACTGGCCGGAGGTGTCGTGCTCCTCGTGGCCGCGCGGGGCGTCCAGCGAGGGGTGCTGCCCCTGCGGCTGCTGGTCGCTGCCCCAGCTCGTGGTCTGCTGGCGCTGCGGCTGCGGGTTCCCGCCCGGCAGTTCGGCGCGCGGTCCGCCGGGCGGCGGAAGCTGCCGGCCGCGGTCGGGGGCGCCGCCCTGCTGGAAGGCGTTCTGGGCGCGGCCGCTGAAGCCGTTGCGGTCGCCGCCGCCCTGGCCGGCCCTGGCGCCCGGTCCCTGCTGGGGGTTCGGGTTCTGCCCGGCCTGGCCGCCGAACTGGTCGTTACGGCCCTGGCCACCGCCCTGTCCGGGACCGGCCTGGCCCTGGCCGGGCGCGCCGAAGGCGTTCTGGCTGAAGATGCTGGACTGGCCGGAGCCCTGCCGCTGCGGATCCTGCGGTCCGCCCTGGCCACCGCCCGAGCCGTCCCGGGACGGCAGCGCGGCGCGCGGGCTCGCGCCCGCCAGCAGCCCGGGGCCACCGCCGGGTCCCGCGCCGAGACCGGGCCTGCCGCCACCGGCCGTACCGGGCCCGCCGGTCAGCTGGCCGCCCGCGGCGGGCGCCTGGCCGACCGCGTTCTGGCCGCCGGGACCGGCACCCGGACGGCCGGGCACCGGAGCCTTCTTGCCGCCGTGCGCGACATCGACCGGCAGCATGACCAGCGCGGTCGTACCGCCCGAGTCGGAGGGCCGGAGCTGGATCCTGATGCCGTGGCGCAGGGACAGCCGGCCGACCACGAACAGACCCATGCGGCGCGATACGGAGACGTCCACGGTCGGCGGCGAGGCCAGCCGCTCGTTGATCGCCGCGAGGTCCTCGGGGGACAGACCGATACCGGTGTCGTGGATCTCGACCAGCACCCGCCCGTCGGGCAGCGCGTGACCGGTGACCCGGACCTTGGTCTGCGGCGAGGAGAACGAGGTCGCGTTCTCCAGCAGCTCGGCGAGCAGGTGCACGAGGTCGTTGACGACGCGTCCCGCGACCTCGGTCGCGGGGACCGAGGCCAGTTCGATGCGCTCGTACTGCTCCACCTCGGAGGCCGCGGCACGGAGCACGTCGACCAGCGGTACGGGCCTGGTCCACCGGCGGCCGGGCTCCTCGCCCGCGAGGACGAGGAGGTTCTCGCCGTTACGGCGCATACGGGTCGCGAGGTGGTCCAGCTTGAAGAGCGAGGAGAGCTGGTCCGGGTCCGCCTCACGCGACTCCAGCTCGGAGATCAGCGAGAGCTGACGCTGGATCAGACCCTGGCTGCGGCGCGAGAGGTTGGTGAACATCGCGTTGACGTTGCCCCGGAGCAGAGCCTGCTCGGCGGCGAGGCGGACCGCCTCGCGGTGCACGTCGTCGAAGGCCGCGGCGACCTGTCCGATCTCGTCCCGGGAGTGCACACCGACCGACTCGACGGAGGTGTCGACATCCTGCGGGTCCGACTCGGAGAGCTGCTTGACCAGCTCGGGCAGCCGGTCCTGGGCGACCTTGGTGGCCGTGTCCTGGAGCCGGCGCAGCGAGCGGATCATGGACCGGGCCACCACGAAGGCGCCGGCCAGCGAGACACCCAGCACCAGCAGGATGACCGCACCGTTGATGAGCGCGTCGCGCTGCGACTGGGTGCGCAGCTCGCGGGCCTTGCCCTCCATCTCGCCCAGCAGCGTGGCCTCGATGGTCTTCATCGCGTTGATCCGGGTGGACGCCTGGTCGGTCCAGTCCAGATACGAGCGGTTGGGCTGCTGCGCCATGCCGTCGGGGGTGTTGAGCACACGCTCCGCGTACTTCTCGGCCTGGCCTATCTCAGGGTTGCCGTTCCCGTTGAGCGGCGCCATCAGCTCTTCGGCGTCGCCGCCCATCGACTCGTACAGCGAGCTGAAGGAGGTGAGGGCGTTCCGCTCCTTGGTCTGCGCGGCCAGACCGTACAGCCGGTCGCTGTCGGTGAGCTTGCCCTTGGTCTTCGGGTCGGCCGGCAGCGCGGCGGCGATGATCGCCCGCTGGATGGAGGCGTACTCCTTGGCGGACGAGAACGCGGCCAGCGCGCGGGTCCGCTTGATCATGTCCGGGTTGCTGGTCGCCTGCGCCATGTCCTGCGAGAGGCTCAGCAGTGAGTCGATCAGTCCGCTGTACGCGTCGACGGTCAGCGAGTCCGACTCCGAGGTGTACGCGCCCTTGCGGATGTCGTTGATCTTGTTGACCTGGGTGGCGATCTGGTTGACGTTGGAGCGGATGCTCTCCAGCGCCTCGTCGCCGTCCGTGTTGCCGATGTCGACCGTGGCGTCGAGGAAGGCCCGCTTCGCCCGGTCGGTCGCGGTACGGCGGTTCTTGACCTTGTAGTCGTCGGGCGACTCGCCGTTGGTGAGCGGACCTGCCGACTCGTCACGTTCCGCCTGGAGCGCGGCGGCGAGGCTGGTCGCCTCCTTGGTCATCTTGGTGAGGAGCTGCATATGCTCCAGTTGCTGAATGTCATTCAGCGACTGGTTGATACGGAGCCCGCCCAGCGAGGTCGCGGCGACCACCGGCAGTGTCAGCAGCGCCACCAGGCGCGTGCTGATACGCCAGTTGCGCAGCGCGATCCTCGGCCCGACCTCACCCGGCACCGAAGTCACCGGCGGCGTCACGGGCTTGGGCGGCGCCGGAGGCCCGCCCGCACCCGGTGCGGCCCCGGCGGACCCGCCTCTGCCGCCACTCTCGCCCGAGGGTGCCGGTCCCGGGTTCTGGGTGTGCTGGGGCGAGGAGCCGCGGTCGGTTCCGCCGCGGGGCTCCTGCTCCGCCGCAGCACTGCTATCCCTCTTGAAACGTCCCTGCACTAGCGTCGCAACCTCTGGACCAGGCGCCCCTCCGCGAACGGCGGGGCGGTGTCGGCGTCGTGGGGCGCAGAACGCTCCCCATGGTGGTCGTGAGTGACCGGCGCTGCTCCCCTTCCCCGCCGCCACTCGGCGCTGCGTTGCGCCCCTGCGCGCCGGCTTGTAAACCCGCGGCGGTGGGGGGAATTCCAGCACAGTGCAGGATCTCCAACAAGGGCCACGGGAGGGCCCATGGCTTGAATGACGCCGTGTGAGCACCGGGTCACGAGCCGTAGAAATGGTTCACGGAGGAAACGGACTTTTATTGACGTCCCGCTTACGGGTGGGGGGTGTCCCAGTCCTCATGATCAGGAGCGGAATGTAACGTTCAGTAGCTCAATGTCCGATTCCATGGTCAACGATCAGTGACCGTAATGGGGGAAATGCCCGGCGAGTCGTGAGGAAACTCACACGGAGATCGCTGCTGGATCCCGGCGGTGGCGGGGAATCGGATGTTTAGCCTGACGCTTTACAGAGATGGCACATCCGACAAGTGGCGCCCCGCGCCCCGCTCCCGACAAGGTCTGACACCACAGATGAAGACGACGATGATGTTCCGCAGCACCGCCAACCCCCGGCGCACCACTCTGGCGCATTTGAAGGACGCCGAGGAGATGGCACCCGCGGAGCACCAGGAGCACCCCGTCGCCCTGCCCAACCGGACCGCCAACCCCCGCCGTACGACTCTGATGGTCGCGCCCGCCGAGTGATCGTTGATCCACTTCTCACTCGCACTGTAATACGCGAAGCGGCCACCCCGGGCATCCGAGGTGGCCGTTGCGTACGCCCCCCGCGCTAGCCTGGAGCGTCAGTCTCCGGAACAGCCGGCAAGTAATGAGGGGCGGCAGCATCCCGTGCGCATCGCCAGATTCTCCATCGACGGCAATGTCGCCTTCGGCGCGGTCGAGGGCGAGGGCAGCGACCCGGCCGGCCTTGTGCTCGACATCATCAAGGGCATCCCGTACGCCGACTTCGAGCTCTCCGGCACCAAGGTCCCGCTGAGCAAGGTCCGCCTCCTGCCACCCGTGATCGGCAACAAGATCCTCGGCATCGGCCGCAACTACGCGGAGCACGCGGCCGAGCTGGGCAACGCGGTCCCCGACGTCCCGGTCGTCTTCCTCAAGCCCACGACCGCGCTCATCGGCACCGGCGACGCCATCGAGTACCCGTCCTTCTCCGACGAGGTCCACTACGAGGCCGAACTGGCCGTCGTCATCGGCCGGATGTGCCGCGAAGTCCCCCGCGACCGCGTCAAGGACGTCATCCTCGGCTACACCTGCGCCAACGACATCACGGCCCGCGACACCCAGCGCGCCGAGAACCAGTGGGCCCGCGCCAAGGGCTTCGACACCTCGTGCCCGCTAGGCCCCTGGGTGGAGACCGATCTCGACCCCTCGGACCTGACCATCCAGTGCACGGTCAACGGCGAACAGCGCCAACTCGGCCGTACGAGCGACATGATCCGCTCCGTCGAGGACCTGATCGTCCACATCACCGAGGCCATGACGCTGCTCCCCGGCGACGTCATCCTCACGGGCACCCCCGCCGGGGTCGGCCCCCTCAGCGTCGGCGACGAGGTCGCCGTCACCATCGAAGGCATCGGCACTCTCACCAACAAGGTGATCAAGCGTGGCTAACGGACCCGTCCGTGTACGTTTCTGTCCCTCGCCGACCGGCAACCCCCATGTGGGACTGGTCCGCACCGCCCTGTTCAACTGGGCCTTCGCCCGGCACAGCGGCGGCACCCTGGTCTTCCGTATCGAGGACACCGACGCGGCGCGCGACTCCGAGGAGTCGTACGAGCAGCTCCTCGACTCGATGCGCTGGCTCGGATTCGACTGGGACGAGGGCCCCGAGGTGGGCGGCCCGCACGCGCCGTACCGCCAGTCGCAGCGGATGGACATCTACCGCGACACCGCGGACAAGCTGCTCGCCGCCGGCCACGCGTACCACTGCTACTGCACCACCGAGGAGCTGGACGCGCGCCGCGAGGCGGCCCGCGCGGCGGGGCGCCCCTCCGGGTACGACGGGCAGTGCCGCGATCTGAGCGCCGAGCAGCGGGCGGCGTACGAGGCGGAGGGCCGCACCTCCATCGTCCGCTTCCGGATGCCCGACGAGCCGATCACCTTCACGGACCTGGTCCGCGGCGAGCTGACCTTCACCCCGGAGAACGTCCCGGACTACGGCATCGTCCGCGCCAATGGCGCGCCGCTGTACACGCTGGTCAACCCGGTCGACGACGCGCTGATGGAGATCACCCACGTACTGCGCGGCGAGGACCTGCTGTCGTCCACCCCGCGCCAGATCGCGCTCTACAAGGCGCTGATCGAGCTGGGCCTCGCGAAGGAGATCCCGTCCTTCGGGCACCTCCCCTACGTCATGGGCGAGGGCAACAAGAAGCTCTCCAAGCGCGACCCGCAGTCCTCCCTGAACCTCTACCGGGAGCGCGGGTTCCTGCCCGAGGGGCTGCTCAACTACCTCTCCCTGCTGGGCTGGTCGCTCGCCGCGGACCGGGACATCTTCTCGATGGACGAGATGGTCGCCGCGTTCGACATCGCGGACGTCAATGCGAATCCGGCGCGGTTCGATCTGAAGAAGGCCGAGGCGATCAACGCCGATCACATCCGGCTGCTGGACGGAAAGACGTTCATCGAGGCGTGCGGCCCCTGGCTGAAGGCCCCGCACGCGCCCTGGCCGCAGGAGAACTTCGACACGGCGGCCTTCGAGGCGCTGGCGCCGCTGGCGCAGACCCGGCTCACGGTGCTCTCGGACATCACCGCCAATGTCGACTTCCTCTTCCTGGACGAGCCGGCGGAGGACGAGGCGTCCTGGGCGAAGGCGATGAAGCCGGGCGCGGACGCGCTGCTGGAGACCGCCCGTACGAAGATCGCCGAGGCGGAGTGGACCGCGGAGGCGCTCAAGAACGCGGTGCTGGCGGCGGGTGAGGAGCACGGCCTCAAACTGGGCAAGGCCCAGGCCCCGGTCCGTGTCGCGATCACGGGCCGTACGGTCGGCCTCCCGCTCTTCGAGTCCCTGGAACTCCTGGGCCGCGACCGCACACTGACCCGCATCGACGCGGCCCTGGCCAAGCTGCGGGCGTAGCCGTTCCGGGGTGAGAGGTACCGTCAGTCGTATGCCTATTCGCGCAGTGCTGTGGGACATCGACGACACCCTGTTCGACTACTCCCGCGCCGACCGCGTCGGAATGCGGGACCATCTCGTGGCCGAGGGCCTGGACGACGGATTCGAATCCGTCGACCAGGCCCTCACGCGCTGGCGGGAGATCACCGATCTGCACTGGGCGCGGTTCTCCGCGGGGGAGACCGGCTTCCAGGGGCAGCGGCGGGACCGGGTCCGTGCCTTCGTCGGCACCGACGACCTCGGCGACGCCGAGGCGGACGACTGGTTCGACCGGTACATCGTTCATTACGAAGCCGCCTGGACGTTGTTCCCCGACAGCGTTGCCGTGCTCGACCGCCTCGCGCCCGACTACCGCCAGGCCGTCCTCTCGAACTCCAGCATCCACGTCCAGGACCGCAAGCTGTCCGCGCTGGGGGTACGTGATCACTTCGAGGCCGTCCTCTGCGCCGCTGAGCTGGGCGTATCGAAGCCCGACGCCGCCGCCTTCCACGCCGCCTGCGACACCCTCGCGCTGGACCCGCACGAGGTGGCGTACGTGGGCAATGAGCCGGACATCGACGCGGGCGGGGCCGTCGCCGCGGGACTCGCCGGGGTCTGGCTGGACCGGGCGGGCGTGGGCGGGCGTCCTGAGCTGGTACGGATCACCGATCTCGGCCAGCTTCCCGCTCTACTGCGCGGTGATACTCGTTTTGGAGCGGTGTCCGCGATCGGGTAATGTTCTTCCTGCGCCGCCCGGAAAGGCCGACAGGTCCGGCCGGGAGCGCAAGCCAAATGAGCCCCCGTATGGGGGTTGTGTTTTGGTGGGCTATGGTGTAATTGGCAGCACGACGGTTTCTGGTTCCGTTAGTCTAGGTTCGAGTCCTGGTAGCCCAGCGCAGATCTTCTCTGCAACGCCCCCGTTGTGTAGCGGCCTAGCACGCTGCCCTCTCACGGCAGTAGCGCCGGTTCGAATCCGGTCGGGGGTACAGATCCTTCTCTCCGATGCCGTCGGGTCGCACCCGGCCGCGTCGATGCAGGATCGCCAGGGCCCCCGTTGTGTAGCGGCCTAGCACGCCGCCCTCTCAAGGCGGTAGCGCCGGTTCGAATCCGGTCGGGGGTACGGGTCTGAGAAGACTTGAACGACCATGGGCTATGGTGTAATTGGCAACACGACGGTTTCTGGTTCCGTTGTTCTAGGTTCGAGTCCTGGTAGCCCAGCGGGACCTCGGTCCACGCCCCCGTTGTGTAGCGGCCTAGCACGCTGCCCTCTCACGGCAGTAGCGCCGGTTCGAATCCGGTCGGGGGTACAGAAGCAGAGAAAGCCCTTCGTACGCGAAGGGCTTTTTTGCGTGCTCCGGACTCAGCGGCTCCGTACTCACCCCCGCTCAACCCCCGCCGCCGAAGCGCCTGTTGGACCCCGGGGCGGGAGCGGGAGTACGGAAAGGCCTCAGCCCGAGCGGCGCAGTGCCTCGCTCAGCCGGCCCGCGGCGTCTATCACGGCCTGCGCGTGCATACGGCCCGGATGCCGGGTGAGCCGCTCGATCGGTCCGGATACCGAGACGGCGGCGACCACCCGGTTCGAGGGACCGCGCACCGGCGCCGAGACCGAGGCCACCCCCGGCTCGCGCTCGCCGATCGACTGGGCCCACCCCCTGCGCCGTACGCCCGAGAGCGCCGTCGCCGTGAACCGGGCCCCCTGAAGACCCCGGTGCAGCCGCTCCGGCTCCTCCCAGGCCATCAGGATCTGGGCCGAGGAGCCCGCCTTCATCGTCAGGGTCGAGCCGACCGGCACCGTGTCCCGCAGTCCGGACAGCCGCTCGGCCGCCGCCACACATATCCGCATGTCACCCTGGCGCCGGTAGAGCTGCGCGCTCTCGCCCGTCACATCCCGCAGATGCGTGAGCACCGGCCCCGCCGTGGCCAGCAGCCGGTCCTCGCCGGCCGCGGCGGCCAGCTCCGCCAGCCGGGGGCCCAGAATGAACCGTCCCTGCATGTCCCTCGCCACCATCCGGTGGTGTTCCAGTGCCACGGCCAGCCGGTGGGCCGTGGGCCGTGCGAGCCCGGTCGCCGCGACCAGCCCGGCCAGGGTGGCCGGACCGGACTCCAGAGCGCTCAATACCAGAGCCGCCTTGTCGAGAACGCCGACGCCGCTAGAGTTGTCCATGAAACGATACTCGCGTCTCACTCTGTGAAACGCAAGTTCCTTTTCGCGGGGAACTTGCCAACCTGGTGGGTACGGCCCGCGGACCACGGGCCCCCAGCCGGCGTCCGGGCACGGGGAGAGCGGACGCGGGCCCACATATCTCTAGGAGCGCCGGCCACGACGGACCGGCCGGAGGGAAAGCGATGGGTAGGACACTCGCGGAGAAGGTCTGGGACGACCATGTCGTCCGGCGCGCGGAGGGCGAGCCCGACCTTCTCTTCATCGATCTGCACCTGCTGCACGAGGTGACCAGCCCCCAGGCCTTCGACGGCCTCCGTAAGAGCGGCCGGCAGGTCCGGCGGCTCGACCTCACCATCGCGACTGAGGACCACAACACCCCGACCCTCGACATCGACAAGCCCATCGCGGACCCGGTCTCCCGGGTCCAGTTGGAGACGCTCCGCAAGAACTGCGCCGACTTCGGCGTACGGCTGCACCCGCTGGGCGATGTCGAGCAGGGCGTCGTCCATGTCGTCGGCCCGCAGCTCGGACTGACCCAGCCCGGCACCACCGTGGTGTGCGGCGACAGCCACACATCCACCCACGGTGCCTTCGGCGCGCTGGCGTTCGGCATCGGCACCAGCCAGGTCGAGCATGTCCTCGCCACCCAGACCCTGCCGCTGGCCCGCCCCAGGACCATGGCCGTCACCGTCGGCGGCGAACTCCCCGACGGCGTCACCGCCAAGGACCTGATCCTCGCCGTGATCGCCAGGATCGGCACCGGCGGCGGCCAGGGCTACATCCTCGAATACCGCGGCCCGGCCATCGAGAAGCTCTCGATGGAGGCCCGGATGACCATCTGCAACATGTCCATCGAGGCCGGCGCCAGGGCGGGCATGATCGCCCCCGACGAGACCACCTTCGCCTATCTCAAGGACCGCGACCACGCCCCCCGCGGCGAGGACTGGGACGCGGCGGTCGCGTACTGGAAGACGCTGCGCACCGACGACGACGCGGTCTTTGACGCCGAGGTCTTCATCGACGCCACGGAACTGGCCCCGTTCGTCACCTGGGGCACCAACCCCGGCCAGGGCGCGCCGCTCTCCTCGCACGTCCCCGACCCCGCTTCGTACGAGGACGCTTCGGAGCGGCACGCCGCCGAAAGGGCCCTGGAATACATGGGGTTGACCGCCGGGCAGGCGCTGCGCGACATCAGCGTGGACACCGTCTTCGTAGGCTCGTGCACCAACGGCCGTATCGAGGACCTGCGCTCGGCGGCCTCGGTCCTGGACGGCCGTAAAGTCGCCGACGGCGTACGGATGCTGGTGGTCCCCGGTTCGGTACGGGTCGCCCTCCAGGCCGTCGAGGAGGGCCTGGACAAGGTCTTCACCGGCGCGGGCGCCGAGTGGCGGCACGCCGGCTGCTCGATGTGCCTGGGCATGAACCCCGACCAACTCGCGCCCGGCGAGCGCTCCGCGTCCACCTCGAACCGCAACTTCGAGGGCAGGCAGGGCAAGGGCGGCCGTACCCATCTCGTCTCCCCCCAGGTCGCCGCCGCCACCGCCGTCCTGGGCCACCTCGCCTCGCCCGCCGATCTGTCCGACGCCGGTGCCGGCGCCCCTACGCCCGCTGGAGCGCGATAACCATGGAAGCCTTCACCACCCACACCGGACGCGCGGTCCCGCTGCGCCGCAGCAACGTCGACACCGACCAGATCATTCCGGCGCACTGGCTCAAGAAGGTCACCCGCGACGGCTTCGAGGACGGGCTGTTCGAGGCCTGGCGCAAGGACCCGGAGTTCGTGCTCAACCAGCCCCGGTACGCGGGCGCCACGGTCCTGGTGGCGGGGCCCGACTTCGGCACCGGCTCCTCCCGCGAACACGCCGTGTGGGCCCTCCAGAACTACGGTTTCAAGGCCGTCATCTCCTCCCGGTTCGCCGATATCTTCCGCGGCAACTCGCTCAAGAACGGTCTGCTGACCGTGGTTCTGGACCAGCCGGTCGTCGACGCCCTCTGGGAGATCGCCGAGAGCGACCCCAAGGCCGAGATCACCGTGGACCTCGAAGCGCGCCAGGTCAGGGCCGCCGCGCCCGACGGGGCCGGGCTCACCGCCGATTTCGAGCTGGACGAGAACGCCCGCTGGCGGCTGCTCAACGGGCTCGACGACATCAGCCTCACCCTTCAGAACGAAGCGGAGATCGCCGCCTACGAAGCCGCCAGGCCGTCCTTCAAACCACGGACCATTACCGCCTGATCAGGCCTGATCAGCGCCTTTCCCCGAGCGCACCCCCTGCCTTCCGGCAGGGGGTGCGCTCGCTTGTTGAGCCCCCCTCGGGCGACAACTCGCCCCAGATGGCACAATCGGTGCATGGAACGCGACAGCCAACTCAAGCTCTACGGGTTGGTCGCCGAACAACTGAAGGAAGCGCACACAAGGGTGCGCACGCTGCAAGTCCCGGAGAGTGTACGGATGGCGCTCTCGCGGAAGCTGCTGGTCATCACGGCCGCGGCGAAGCACGATCTCCCGGACGCGGCAAGGCGTCTGGACCGCTTGATGAAGGACCTCGACGAGGGTCGTTTTCCCGAAGGTGACTGACCTCCGCGGATCTCCGCCAGGTCGACTTCGTTGCGGCACTAGGGTGATTAGCCCGTTTCGTGTTTGATTTGCGGTATATATCTGCCTAACGTGCGAAAAAGCTTGAACACTTTCGTTCTGGCAATGTCTCCGAAGGGGAAGACGTGAACAAGGCGCAGCTCGTAGAAGCGATTGCGGACAAGGTAGGCGGCCGTCAGCAGGCCGCGGACGCGGTCGACGCGGTACTCGACGCCATCGTCCGCGCGGTCGTCGCCGGTGACCGCGTCTCGGTCACCGGTTTCGGCTCGTTCGAGAAGGTCGACCGCCCGGCCCGCTACGCCCGTAACCCGCAGACGGGTGAGCGCGTCCGGGTCAAGAAGACCTCGGTGCCCCGCTTCCGCGCAGGACAGGGGTTCAAGGACCTGGTCAGCGGCTCGAAGAAGCTCCCCAAGAACGATGTGGCCGTCAAGAAGGCCCCCAAGGGCAGCCTCTCCGGCGGGGTTTCCGCCCGTACGACCGTGAAGGCCGCGGCCAAGAAGGCCACCGCCAAGACGGCCGCGGCCCGCAAGACCGCGGTCAAGAAGACCACCGCGGCGAAGAAGACCGCGGTCAAGAAGACGACAGCCGCGAAGAAGACGGCAGGGAAGAAGACCACGGCGGCGAAGAAGACCGCCAAGAAGGCCACCGCCACGGCCAAGAAGGCCACCGCGAAGAAGACCGCGCCGGCCAAGAAGGCCACGGCCAAGAAGGCGCCCGCCAGGAAGGCGGCCGCACGGACCACCACCGCGAAGAAGACCGTGACCAGGGGGAAGTGAGCGGTTACAGAGCCACACGCGCCGGGCCGGGCTCCTCTCGGGGAGCCCGGCCCGCGGCGTCTCAGAGGTGCCCGAAGCACCGGAAGTACCGGAACACGCGCGTCAGAACGTGTACAGCGTCACCAGCGTGATCCGCAGCGACGCGCCCTCGCCCTCGGTGTCGATCCGTACGCGCTGCCCCGGCCGCAGCATCCGCAGCCCGCCGGCGTCGAACGCCGCCGCGTCGAACTCCACCGGGGTGCCGTCGTCCAGCAGCACGCTCCCGGCGCGGGTTTCGGAGTCGTAGGTGTACGAAGTGGCCTGCATGGCCGCAGCGTACCGCCGCTCCCGCGCCGGTGCGGTGCCTGCGCGGCCCGGGGCCCCGGCCGTTCAGATTCCCGGCCGGTGCGCGGGAAGCGGGCCGTGCGCCGCGTACCGCAGAGCCGTGTGCGGGCCGAGACCCAGCTCCGCGGCCACCAGCAGATCGGCGCCGGTATCCACATCACGCCGTACGGAATCCACCCCGGCCAGGACAATTTCCACCGTGCCCGAGGACAAATGCCGAAGGCGGGACGGACCGCCGAAAGCGGGATTCAATTCCGTGCCCGCGGCAGCCGTCAGCAATGTCGTACCGATTTCGGCGGCGTCCGCGAGAAAAGCGCGCGGAAATGGTTCCGCCGCCGCCAGGACCGCGCCCAGCTCCGCGGGACGCAGCGCCGGGAGATCGGCGTTGAGCACGGCCACCGCGGCCCGTGGGCGCCCCGCCCTGACCGCCCGCGCGCCGTGCGCCAGCGCCGCGTTGAGGCCGTCCGCCGGGGAGTCCGGCACAATGCGCGCGCCCAGCGCGGCCAGCTCCGCCGCCGCCGTCGGGTCGTCCGTGACGACCGCCACATCCCGTACGGCCGGGCAGGCCAGCGCGGCGGCCACGGTGTCCTGCGCGAAGGCCAGCGCGAGCCGTGGCCGCAGGGCCTCGCCCGCGGCCACGGCGAGCCTGCTCTTGGCCAGCCGCAGGGGTTTCAGCGGAACGACCAGGGACCAGCGCGAGGTCGGGTCGGTGTCCGTGGCGAACTCTCCGTCCATGTGAATCGGCCCTCTATTGTGGCCCGGCACCGTGACGGCCCACAGGGCCGGTCCAGGAAGCGGGGCGTACGGTGTTCTCGACAGAGCAGGGGCCCGGGGCGACACTTGACCCCCGGCAGCCGGGCAGTGAGCCAGGCGCGAAGAGGAAGGTGTCCGAGTGTCCCGCCGCAGAATCGGCTTCTGGTACCGCCTGGCGGCCGTCATCGCCAAACCACCGCTGGTCGTTCTGTTCAAGCGGGACTGGCGGGGTGCGGAGCATATTCCGGCTGACGGCGGATTCATCACCGCGGTCAACCACAACTCCTATCTGGACCCTCTCTCCTACGCGCACTTCCAGTACAACACCGGACGCGTGCCGAGATTCCTGGCGAAGGCCGGACTCTTCCAGGGCTCCTTTGTCGGCATGATGCTCCGGGGCACCGGACAGATTCCCGTCTACCGCGAGACGACCGACGCGCTGGACGCGTTCCGCGCCGCCGTCGACGCCATCGAGCGCGGGGAATGCGTCGCCTTCTACCCCGAGGGCACCCTCACCCGCGACCCCGACATGTGGCCGATGACCGGCAAGACCGGCGCCGCCCGGGTCGCCCTGCTCACCAAGGCCCCGGTCATTCCCGTCGCGCAGTGGGGCGCCAATCTGGCGATGCCGCCGTACGCGAAGGAGAACCGTTTCCAGTTCTTTCCGCGCAAGACGCTGAAGGTCCTGGCCGGCCCGCCGGTCGATCTCTCCCGGTTCGAAGGCCAGGAACCCACCCCCGAACTGCTCCGTGAGGCGACCGAGGTCATCATGGCCGCCATCACGGAACTGCTCTCCGAGGTACGCGGAGAGCCGGTGCCCGAGGCCCTGTACGACCATCGCAAGGCCCGGGCGGAACAGCGGCGCAAAGCCGCGGAAGAGGGGTCCAAGTGACGCGGGTCGCGGTCTTCGCAGCGGGTTCGTGGGGCACGGCATTCGCCATGATCCTCGCCGACGCGGGATGCGAGGTGACGCTCTGGGGCCGCCGCGGGGAAGTCGTCGACGCCATCAACACCACCCGGACCAACCCCGACTATCTGCCGGGCTTCGAACTCCCCGTAGGTGTAAGGGCGACGACCGACCCGGCCGAGGCCGCGGCCGGCGCCGAGTTCACCGTACTGACCGTGCCCTCGCAGACACTGCGCGGCAACCTCGCGGCCTGGGCGCCCGTCCTGCCCTCCGACACGGTGCTCGTCTCGCTGATGAAGGGCGTCGAACTCGGCACGGCCAAGCGCATGAGCGAGGTGATCGAGGAGGTCGCCAAGGCACCGGCCGAGCGGGTCGCGGTGATCACCGGACCCAATCTCGCCAAGGAGATCGCCGGCCGGATGCCGGCCGCCGCCGTCGTCGCCTGCCGTGACGAGTCGGTCGCCCAGCGGCTCCAGTCCGCCTGCCACACCCCGTACTTCCGCCCGTACACCAACACCGATGTGGTCGGCTGCGAACTCGGCGGCGCGGTCAAGAACGTGATCGGTCTCGCGGTCGGCATCGCCGACGGCATGGGGCTCGGCGACAACACCAAGGCCTCGCTGATGACCCGCGGTCTCGCCGAGACCACCCGGCTCGGGCTCGCCATGGGCGCCGACCCGCACACCTTCTCCGGCCTCGCCGGCATGGGCGATCTGATCGCGACCTGCTCCTCGCCGCTCTCCCGCAACCACACCTTCGGCACCAACCTCGGCCGCGGGATGACCCTCCAGGAGACCATCGCGGTCACCAGCCAGACCGCCGAAGGCGTCAAGTCCTGCGAGTCCGTGCTCGATCTGGCCCGGCGCCACGCCGTCGAGATGCCGATCACGGAGACGGTCGTGGACATCGTCCACAACGGGAAGTCGCCGCTCGTCGCGGTCAAGGAGCTGATGGGGCGCAGCGCCAAGCCCGAGCGCCTCTGACCCGGCGGGTGCGGCCGGCCGGCGGGCGCCGCTGACTCGGCCGCGAGCAACGCTGACTCACGCGCTACCACCAGGTACGCTCATCGCGATATGAGCAGCGAGAACTCCTCCCAGAGCCCTGAGCAGCAGCTCCGCAAGCCGCGCGTGGCCGTCGTCTTCGGCGGCCGTAGCTCCGAGCACGCCATTTCGGTGGTCACGGCCGGAGCCGTACTGCGGTCCATCGACCGTACGAAGTACGACGTCCTGCCCATCGGGATCACCACCGACGGCCGCTGGGCGCTGACCGCCGACGACCCCGAGCGGATGGCCATCGCCGACCGCGCCCTGCCCAGCGTCGAGCAGCTCGCCGAGTCCACGGAGGGCGGGGTCGTCCTCTCCGTGGATCCCGGCAACCGCGAGGTCGTCTACAGCGAGCCGGGCTCCGTGCCCAAGGCGCTGGGCGAGGTCGATGTCGTCTTCCCCGTACTGCACGGTCCGTACGGTGAGGACGGCACCCTCCAGGGGCTGCTCGAACTCTCCGGCGTCCCCTATGTCGGCGCCGGGGTCCTGGCCTCGGCCGTCGGGCAGGACAAGGAGTACATGAAGCGGGTGTTCACCTCCTTCGGGCTGCCGGTCGGCCCGTATGTGGTGATCAGGCCCCGCGAATGGGAGGAAGGTCCCGACGGCGCCAAGGGCGCGGGTGCCCGTAGGAAGATCGTGGACTTCGCGGC
This sequence comes from Streptomyces sp. NPDC057617, assembly GCF_042800555.1. NCBI lineage: Bacteria > Bacillati > Actinomycetota > Actinomycetes > Kitasatosporales > Streptomycetaceae > Streptomyces > Streptomyces sp. NPDC057617. Next base: position 416,267 of record NZ_JBHVGV010000005.1, read on the forward strand.
GGAGCACGGCTGGCCGCTCTTCGTGAAGCCCGCGCGCGCCGGCTCGTCCATGGGCATCACCAAGGTCGACGGCCCCTCGGGGCTCGACGAGGCGATCGCCGAGGCACAGCGCCATGACCCCAAGATCCTCGTCGAGTCGCTGCTGCGCGGGCGCGAGATCGAGTGCGGGGTGCTGGAGTTCGAGGACGGGCCGCGGGCCAGTGTGCCCGCCGAGATCCCGCCGGTCACCGCGCACGACTTCTACGACTTCGAGGCCAAGTACATCGACTCGGCCACCGGTCTGGTGCCCGCGCCGTTGACCGAGGAGCAGACCGCGGAGGTACGGCGGCTCGCCGTCGAGGCGTTCGAGGCGGCGTCCTGCGAAGGGCTGGTCCGCGCGGACTTCTTCCTCACCGAGGACGGCGAGTTCGTGATCAACGAGATCAACACGATGCCCGGCTTCACGCCGATCTCCATGTATCCGCGGATGTGGCAGGAGAGCGGTGTGGGGTACGCGGAGCTGATCGACCGGCTGATCCAGGCGGCGCTGCGCCGTCCGACCGGTCTGCGCTGACCCGTTCCCGAGTCAGCGGCGGACGGGCGCTAGAGGCTCGGCGGGATCGTCTTCGCGACCGGCCCCGCCAGCCGCGCGAGCGGAGTGGAGTCGTGCGCGAACCGCGCGTCCAGCGTGACCTCCACATAGGTCTTGCGGTACGTGGTGGTGAACCGCGGCCCCGAGTCCCGCTCCTCCAGCATCCAGTTGACGCCGTCCGCCTCCACCGCCTTCGCCTGGGGATCGCTCATCCCGTCGGGCCGGGGGACGCCGCAGCGCAGTACGATCGCGGCGTCCCCCCACCCGGCGGTCAGTTCGGAGCGCGGTTCGGGATCGTTCCGGCCGAGATCCCCGATGCTGCCGGGCAGTTCCCCGTGCAGAGCCCGGCACAGCGCCGCCTCTCCCGGGGGCGGAGCGGGAACCGCGACCGACGGCGCGTCCTGAGAGGCACAGCCCGCCGCTGCCGCCAGCAGGACGACGGCGGACAGGCGGGCGGAACGGCGGCCGGATAGCCTGCGGCGGGAACGGGTCACCGGCCAAGGGTAAACGGGGGTCAGAGGTGCACGACCGGGCAGGTCAGGGTGCGGGTGATGCCGTCCACTTGCTGGATCTTGGCGACCACCATGCGGCCCAGCTCATCGACGGTGTCCGCCTGAGCGCGCACGATCACATCGTAGGGACCGGTGACGTCCTCGGCCTGGGTCACTCCCGGAATCTTGGCGATGGTCTCGGCGACGGTCGTCGCCTTGCCCACCTCGGTCTGAATAAGGATGTACGCCTGTACCACGGAACCTCCAGGGCGGCCACGAGGATCATGTGGGGAGAAGGGACGCCACGGTATCGCGTCGCCGCGGGCCGCGGGGAGACCCGGGGGCCCGGTGGCGCCCACGGGGCGGCGTACGGCACACAGAAGTTGACGTATCCGAGGGACCGCGACCGCAGACGCGGCCCGGCGACGAGAGGGGAGTCTCGGTGAAGGGAACCGTGGGCGAGTTGGGGGAGTTCGGACTCATCAGAGAACTCACGTCCCGGCTCACCACCACCCCGGCGGTCCGGCTCGGGCCGGGCGACGACGCCGCGGTCGTGGCCGCGCCCGACCGACGGGTCGTGGCGAGTACGGATCTGCTGCTGGAGGGGCGGCACTTCCGCCGTGACTGGTCGACGGCGTACGACGTGGGGCGCAAGGCCGCCGCGCAGAACCTCGCCGACATCGCGGCGATGGGCGCGGTGCCCACCGCGCTGCTGCTCGGACTGGTCGTACCGGCCGAACTGCCGGTGACCTGGCCCACCGAGCTGATGGACGGCATCAGGGACGAGTGCCAGGTCGCGGGCGCGGCGGTGGTGGGCGGCGATGTCGTACGGGGAGACACCATCACCATCGCCATCACCGCCCTCGGCGATCTCCGCAACCATGAGCCGGTGACCCGGTCCGGAGCCCGGTCCGGCGATGTCGTCGCGTACACCGGCTGGTTGGGCTGGTCGGCGGCGGGGCACGCGGTGCTCTCGCGCGGTTTCCGCTCGCCGCGCGCCTTTGTCGAGGCGCACCGCAGACCGGAACCCCCGTACCACGCGGGCCCTGCGGCGGCCGGGCTCGGCGCCACCGCCATGACCGATGTGAGCGACGGGCTGGTCGCCGACCTCGGGCATATCGCGGAGGCGAGCAAGGTCCGTATCGATCTGCGCTCCGGACTGATCGACATCCCCTCGCAGATGAACGACATCGGCCAGGCCGTCGGCATCGATCCGCTCCAGTGGGTGCTGACCGGGGGCGAGGACCACGCGATCGTCGCCACCTTCCCGCCCGATGTGAAGCTGCCGGCCCGCTGGAAGGTGATCGGCGAGGTGCTCAATGTCTCGGCGCTGCCGCAGGTGACGGTCGACGGGGCGCCCTGGACCAGCAAGGGTGGCTGGGACCACTTCGGGGACATCGAGGACCACCGGTAGATCGAGGATCACCGGCAGGGCGACCGGCGGCGGACTCGCGGGCGGCGACCGGGGGCAGCGGGCGGCGGATCCGGGGCAGCGGAGGGGCAGTAGATTCGGGCCCATGGCGATACCCGTATCCGTACCCGGACCAGCGTTCCCGTCCGTGCCTCCCCGTGTGCTGACCGTCGCCGGATCCGACTCCGGCGGCGGTGCCGGCATCCAGGCGGATCTCAAGACCATGCTGGCCTTCGGCGTGCACGGCATGAGCGTCCTCACCGCCGTCACGGCACAGAACTCCCTCGGTGTGCACGGTGCCTGGGAGCTGCCCGTGGACGCGGTACGGGCCCAGTACCGGGCGGTCGTCGACGACATCGGTGTCCAGGCGGTGAAGACCGGAATGCTCTCCTCCGCCGTACTGGTCGAGACCGTCGCCGGACTCCTCGCCGACACCGGCGCACCCGTGGTCGTCGATCCGGTCGGGGTGTCCAAGCACGGTGATCCGCTGCTGGCCGCCTCGGCGCTGGACGGCGTACGGACCCTGCTGCTGCCGGTCGCGACGGTCGCCACCCCCAATCTGGACGAGGTGGCCCAGCTCACCGGGGTACGGGTGGAGGGCGAGGCGGACCTGCGGCGCGCGGCGGACGCGCTGCTGGAGTTCGGGCCCCGCTGGGCGCTGATCAAGGGCGGGCATCTGCCGGGCGACGCGGTCGATCTGCTCACCGACGGCAGCGAGGAGCACTGGCTGCGGGCGCCGCGCCATGACAACCGGCACACACATGGCACCGGCTGCACGCTCGCGTCGGCGGTCGCCGCCGGGCTGGCGGGCGGGAAAGGCGTGGTGGAGGCGGTCGTCGCCGCCAAGGAGTATGTGACGGGGGCGATCGAGCACGGCTTCCCGCTGGGCGCGGGCATCGGCCCGGTGGATCACGCCTGGCGCTTCCGGGGGACGGTCTGAGAGCGCCGCGCTGTGCATGGCTGCGCTGTACTACGCCGCGCTGTATACGGCCGCGGCGGCATGGCAAAAAGCCGGTCCACCGAGGTGGACCGGCTTTTCAAGGCAACCGCAGGGGCTGCGCTACGACGCGGGCGTCAGCGCGAGACCTTGCCGGCCTTGATGCACGAGGTGCAGACGTTGAGCCGCTTCGGCGTCCGACCGACCACGGCACGCACACGCTGGATGTTCGGGTTCCAGCGACGGGACGTACGGCGGTGCGAGTGCGAAATGCTGTTGCCGAAGCCCGGCCCCTTGCCGCAGACGTCGCAGTTGGCAGCCACGGGTCACTCCAAAGACTTCAGATGCACGTACAGAGATATCCGGCGGCCGGAATCAGTGACTCGGAATCAGTGACCGATGTGGCGTTGCCGGGGGAATGGCCCGACTCTCGCCGGGCAACCGAAGCAGCATACAACGCCTGCCTCAGCACCACGAAACTACCATGGCCCCGACCGGCCCCGATCCGTACCGCCGCCCGGGCTCCCGCCCGCCGCACGCGGGCTACCCTGCGTGCAGCCCGCTTCCAGGCCGCTCAAGGAGGACCATCAGGTGCCGCAGACCCTCGATGCCGCAGAGGTGCGGAACTGGTGCTCACTGGCGCTGGAGGCCCTCGGCCGGGAGCGCGAGGAGATCGACGCGATCAATGTCTATCCGGTCGCGGACGGTGACACCGGCACCAATCTCTATCTGACCGTGGAGTCCGCGGCGCAGGCGGTCGAGGCGGTCTTCGCGGCGCACGAGACCGGTGCGACCGTGCCGGGACCGGCCGATGCCGTACGGGCCATGGCCCATGGCGCGCTGATCGGGGCGAAGGGGAATTCGGGGACGATCCTGGCGCAGTTGCTGCGCGGGATGGCCGAGGTGCTGACCGCCCCGGCGCCGGACGGGAGCCCCGCCGGGGACCGGATCGCGGCGGCGCTGCGGCGGGCCGCCGGGCTGGCCCGCGCGGCCGTCGCCCATCCCGTCGAGGGCACCATGCTCAGCGTGGCCTCCGCGGCGGCGGAGGCGGCTGAAGCGGCGGTGGCGGAGCGAGGGGCGCGGGACGGGGCGCCCGGCGATGGGGCTGCCACCGTACGAGCCGCGTACGCCGGAGCGCGCGCCGCCCTCGACGCGACCCCGGACCAGCTCGCCGTACTCGCGCGCGCCGGTGTCGTCGACGCGGGCGGGAGCGGACTGCTCGCGGTCCTGGGCGCGCTCGTGCAGTCGGTCACAGGCGAGGCACCGGCCGCCTTCCCACTGCGGAAGCGCCGTTCCGAAGAGCACGCCGCGCCCGCCACGGTCACTGCGGTCACCCCCTGCCCGGCCGACGAAGGGCCGTCTTTCGAGGTGATCTATCTGCTGGAGGCGGACGACAGCGCCGTGGCCCGGCTGCGGGACCGGCTCGACCGGCTGGGCGACTCCCTGGTCATCGGCGGCGGCGACGGGCTGTGGAACGTCCATGTCCATGTCGATGACGCGGGCGCCGCGGTGGAGGCCGGGGTGGAGGCGGGCCGCCCGTACCGGATCCGCATCAGCCACTTCGGCGCCGCCGCCGAGGAGCGGACCGCGCGGACCCAGCGGGCCGTCGTCGCGGTCGTCCCGGGGGAGGGGCTCGCGGGGCTGTGCGCGGACGCCGGCGCGACGACCGTGCTCGCGCGCCCCGGGGAGCCGCCCGCCAGCGGCGAGCTGGTCGAGGCGATCCGGCGCGCGCACGCCCGCGAGGTGGTGCTGCTGCCGAACGACACCGGGCTCCACCACACCGCGGCCGCCGCCGCGGAGCAGGCGCGTGCCGACGGGGTACGGGTCGCCCTCATCCCCACCCGGGCCGCCGTCCAGGGCCTCGCCGCGCTCGCCGTGCACCAGCCCGAGCGCCGCTTCGACGAGGACGTGGTCGCGATGACCACCGCCGCCGGGGCCACCCGCTACGCCGAACTGGCCGTCGCCGAACGGCAGTCCTGGACCATGGCCGGGATCTGCCAGGCCGGCGATGTCCTCGGACTGATCGACGGCGATGTGGCGGTGATCGGCGCCGGTCTCGCCGCCACCGCCGAGGCGGTGCTCTCCCGGATGCTGGCGGCCGGCGGCGAACTGGTGACCCTGGTGCTCGGCGAGGATGTGCCGGACGCGCTCGCCGACCGCCTGGAGGAGTACGTACGGGACGGGTATCTGGCCGTCGACACGGTGGTCTACCGGGGCGGCCGGCAGTCCGTACCCCTGCTGGTCGGCGTCGAGTAGCACCTGCGGGCGCCCGCTGCGGCACGGCTGTGACCTGCGGGAATGCTGGGGTGTGCGACGCATGTCAGTGGTGTGGTGTGCAATGGAACGCGTGTCCGCGCTGGATGAACCCCTCAAGAAGTCGCTCGGCCCCGCCACCGCGAAGGTGATGGCCGAGCAGCTCGGCCTGCATACGGTCGGCGACCTGCTGCACCACTACCCCCGGCGGTACGAGGAGCGCGGCCAGCTCACCACGCTCGCCGATCTGCCGCTGGACGAGGACGTCACGGTGGTCGCGCAGGTCGCCGACTCGCGGATCCTGACGTTCAACCAGGGCCGGGGCCAGCGGCTGGAGATCACCCTCACCGACGGCAGCGGCCGGCTCCAACTCGTCTTCTTCGGCAGGGGAATCCACAAGCCGCACAAGGAACTCCCGCCCGGCAGCCGGGGGATGTTCGCCGGCAAGGTCTCGGTCTTCAACCGCAAGCTCCAGCTCGCGCACCCCACCTATGTGCCGCTGGGCCGGGAGGGCGCGGACACCGTGGCGGACGCGGCGAGCGCCGTGGACGACTTCGCGGGCAAGCTCATCCCGATCTATCCGGCCTGCAAGGGGCTGGAGTCCTGGAAGATCACCAAGGCGGTCGACGCGGTACTGCCCAGGGCCGCCGAGGCCGTCGACCCGCTGCCGCCCGCGCTGCGCGAGGGCAGGGGCTTCGTCCCGCTGCCCGAGGCGCTGCTCAAGGTCCACCGGCCCGACACCAAGGCGGACATCGAGGACGCCCGCCAGCGGCTGAAGTGGGACGAGGCCTTCGTCCTCCAGGTCGCCCTCGCCCGGCGCCGGTTCGCCGACGCGCAGTTGCCCGCGGTGGCCCGCAAGCCGGTGGCGGACGGGGTGCTCGACGCGTTCGACGCGCGGCTGCCCTTCACCCTCACCGACGGCCAGCGCAAGGTCACCGGCGAGATCTTCGCGGATCTCGCCACCGAACACCCCATGCACCGGCTGCTCCAGGGCGAGGTCGGCTCCGGCAAGACCCTGGTCGCGCTGCGGGCGATGCTCACGGTCGTCGACGCGGGCGGCCAGGCCGCCATGCTGGCGCCCACCGAGGTCCTCGCCCAGCAGCACCACCGCTCGATCACCGAGATGATGGGCGAGCTGGCCCAGGGCGGGATGCTCGGCGGCGCCGAGCACGCCACCAAGATCGTGCTGCTCACCGGCTCCATGGGCGCCGCCGCGCGCCGCCAGGCACTGCTCGACCTGGTCACCGGCGAGGCCGGGATCGTGATCGGCACGCATGCCCTGATCGAGGACAAGGTGCGGTTCCACGATCTGGGGCTGGTCGTGGTGGACGAGCAGCACCGCTTCGGTGTGGAGCAGCGCGACGCGCTGCGCTCCAAGGGCAAGCAGCCGCCGCATCTGCTGGTCATGACCGCCACCCCCATTCCCCGTACGGTCGCGATGACGGTCTTCGGCGATCTGGAGACCTCCGTACTGGACCAGCTCCCGGCCGGGCGCTCCCCGATCGCCAGCCATGTGGTGCCCGCCCAGGACAAGCCGCACTTCCTCGCGCGCGCCTGGGAGCGGGTGCGCGAGGAGGTCGGCAAGGGCCATCAGGCGTACGTGGTCTGCCCGCGCATTGGCGACGACGAGGAGGAGAGCGACAAGGCCCAGAAGACCCAGAAGGCGAAGAAGGCCGCCGCCGAGGACGCGGAGAAGCGGCCGCCGCTGGCCGTGGTCGAGGTCGCCGAGCAGCTCACCAGGGGGCCGCTGGCCGGTCTCCGTATCGAGGTTCTGCACGGCAGGATGCAGCCGGACGACAAGGACGCCGTGATGCGCCGCTTCGCCGCGGGTGAGGTGGACGTCCTGGTCGCGACCACGGTCATCGAGGTCGGGGTGAACGTCCCCAATGCCACCGCGATGGTGATCATGGACGCGGACCGGTTCGGTGTCTCCCAGCTCCATCAGCTCCGCGGCCGGGTCGGCCGGGGCTCGGCGCCCGGCCTCTGCCTGCTGGTGACCGACATGCCGGAGGCGAGCCCCGCCCGGGCCAGGCTCCGCGCGGTCGCCGACACGCTCGACGGCTTCGAGTTGTCCCGTATCGACCTCGAACAACGGCGCGAGGGCGATGTCCTCGGCCAGGCCCAGTCCGGGGCGCGTTCGTCGCTGCGGATGCTCGCGGTCATAGACGACGAGGAGGTCATCGCGGCGGCCCGCGAAGAGGCCACCGCGGTGGTCGTCCGGGACCCGGAGCTGACGGACTCGCCCGAGCTGCGTACGGCACTGGAGGCGCTGCTGGACACGGAACGCGAGCAGTTCCTCGACAAGGGCTGACAAGGGCTGGGTCCTGGGCCGACCGGCCATGTGAGAACCGGCCGGGCCCGGTCGGTGCGTACGTCATATCGTGGGGGCGAGACTTCCTGGACGTACCTGATCCCCCGGATCCTCCGGACCTCCATCTCCCGGATCCCCCGGACCTCCCGCCCACGACCCGAGGACCCGACACCCATGACCCGCGTGATCGCCGGTGCCGCCGGCGGACGCCGCCTCGCCGTACCGCCCGGCAACGGCACCCGCCCCACCTCCGACCGGGCGCGCGAGGGCCTCTTCTCCACCTGGCAGTCGCTCCTCGGCACCCTCGACTCCGTCCGGATCGCCGACCTGTACGCCGGCTCGGGCGCCGTCGGCCTGGAGGCGCTCTCGCGCGGCGCCTCCCACGCCCTCCTCGTCGAGGCGGACAGCCGTGCCGCCCGTACGGTCCGGGAGAACGTACGGGTGCTGGGACTGCCCGGCGCGGAGGTCCGTACGGGCAGGGCGGAGCAGATCGTCCAGGGACCCGCTCCGGACACCCCGTACGACCTGGTGTTCCTCGATCCGCCGTACGCCGTCACCGACGACGATCTTCGGGAGATCCTGCTCACACTCCGCACGAGGGGGTGGCTCAGCGGCGATGCCGTCGCCACCGTGGAACGGAGCACCAGGAGTGGGGAGTTCGGCTGGCCGGAGGGTTTCACGCCACTGCGGTCCCGTCGCTACGGCGAGGGAACGCTTTGGTACGGTCGCGCCGCCTCAGCGTGCGAAGCCGCACCATGACCGGACCGGAGAGCGAGGGAGTTCAGTTGCGCCGCGCCGTCTGTCCGGGGTCCTTCGACCCCATCACCAATGGACATCTCGACATCATCGCCCGCGCCTCCAAGCTGTACGACGTCGTACACGTCGCGGTAATGATCAACCAGTCCAAGAAGGGCCTGTTCACCATCGAGGAGCGGATCGCGCTGATCCGTGAGGTCACCGCCGAATTCGGCAATGTCGAGGTCGAGGCCTTCCATGGTCTGCTGGTCGACTTCTGCAAGGAGCGCGACATCCCCGCCATCGTGAAGGGGCTGCGGGCCGTCAGCGACTTCGACTACGAGCTGCAGATGGCCCAGATGAACAACGGCCTGTCCGGTGTGGAGACCCTGTTCGTCCCCACCAACCCGACCTACAGTTTCCTGTCGTCCTCCCTGGTCAAAGAGGTTGCGACCTGGGGCGGAGACGTCTCCCACCTGCTGCCCCCGGCCGTCCACACGGCCCTGATGGAACGCCTCGGCAAGCGGTGAGGGGCTGACTGCGCGTCACCCGGTGTCGGACGGGATCGCCGTGGCCTTACAGTCGATGCGTCCGTCTTCCAACCAGTCTGAGAGAGTGGCGAGCACCGGTGGACGTGCAGAAGAAGCTCGACGAGATCGTCGACACGGTGGGCAGCGCCCGCTCCATGCCCATGTCGGCGTCCTGTGTGGTGAACCGCGCCGAGCTGCTCGCGATGCTCGAAGAGGTACGGGAAGCGCTCCCGCAGTCGCTGGCCCAGGCCCAGGAGCTGCTCGGCGGCCATGAGCAGCTCGCCGAGCAGGCCAGGCAGGAGGCCGAGCGCATCATCGGGGCGGCGCACGCCCAGCGCACCGCGCTCGTCTCCGACACCGCGGTCGCCCGCCAGTCCCAGGACGAGGCGGCCAGGATCCTCGACGAGGCCCGCAGGGAGGCCGAGGAGATCCGTGCCGAGGCGGACGACTACGTCGACTCCAAGCTCGCCAACTTCGAGGTCGTCCTCACCAAGACCATCGGCTCCGTCGACCGGGGCCGGGAGAAGCTGCTCGGCCGCGGCCCGGGCGCCGACGCGCACGGATACGGCTCGCCCGACGGCGGTGACGCGGACGACGCCGATGACGCCCCCGAGTACAGCGCCGACCCCGACACCCTGATCCGGCGCGCCGACGACTATGTGGACGCCAAGCTCGGCGCCTTCGAGGCCGTGCTGTCCAAGACCCTCGAAGCCGTCGGACGGGGCCGCCAGAAGCTGCACGGCCGTACCGCCTCGGACGACCTCGGGGCGCACATGGCGGCGCAGGACGCGGCGGGCCCGCAGGGGCGCGGCAGCGACGAGGACTATCTCGCGGGCCTCGCGGACATCCCCGCCACCCCCGCCGCCCCCGTGGTCCCGGCCGAGGTCCCGCCCGTACCGGCGCAGCAGCCGTACGCGGATCCCGCGCCCGCCTACGCGCAGCCCGCCGCCACCGGGTACGCCGAGACGGGGTACCAGGACCCCGCGTACGCCGCAGCCGACGCGGGCTACGGCGGCTACCAGCAGCAGGACGCCTACGGCTACCAGCAGGACCCGTACGCGTACCAGCAGCAGGACTACGGTCAGGGCCAGCCGCAGGGCCAGGGGTACGACCCGAACTATGACCCGAACTACGCCTGGCAGCAGCCGGCCGCGCCCCAGCCGGAACTTCCGGCGCTGCCCGCGCCCGCCGGCCAGCAGGGCTCCCTCGACGAGACCAGCTTCTTCGACACCAGCATGATCGACATGGAGCAGCTCCGCCGGTACGAGCAGGGTCGCTGACCCGGCGCCGGCCGAGGGCTCACCCGGGGCCGGCTCCGGCGGTCACGGGACCTGATGCGGGGCCCGATGTGCCGGGAGGACCGGATTGGGCCTATGGCGGCCGGTCCAGTACCCTGGCTCTTCGGTCGCGTGTAAGACCGCGGCCCAGGCTGCCCGTTTCGCTTCCGCGACGCAGCGGCCCCCTCAACGATCCGAAAGCGGGAAAAGTCCTGAACGCGCGCCTCGACCACCGCAACCCCCTCGTGTTCGACACACACGAGCTGGGGCGGCGCCCCGGTGCGCTCCAGAAGCTGACCCGCTCGGCACCCGCCCCCAAGGACTTCGGTATCGCGGGGGTGATCGGAGCGCCCGAGGGCGCGCCCGTGGAGCTGGACCTCCGCCTCGAATCCGTCATGGAGGGAGTGCTCGCGACGGGCACCGCCCGTGCGGCCGTCGAGGGGGAGTGCGTAAGGTGTCTGGAGCCGCTGCGCCAGGAGGTGGCGGCGGACTTCCAGGAGCTGTTCTCGTACCACGACGCCGATGACCGGGGCCGCACCCGTGCGGAACCGGACGACGACGCCGAGGACGACGAGGACAGGCTCTTCATCGAGGACGGACTGTTCGACCTCGAACCGGTGCTGCGTGACGCGGTGGTACTCGCACTGCCGATGCAGCCGGTGTGCCGGGAGGACTGCGCCGGCCTGTGTTCCGAGTGCGGGATCAGGCTGGACGAGAGCCCGGGCCACCACCATGACGCCGTCGACATCCGTTGGGCGGCACTGCAGGGACTCGCCGAGACCGTCAAGGACGGCGAGAAGGACAACATGGGCGGCGCCGGTTCGGGCGCCGACGAGAAGCAGGAGAAGTAGCCGTGGCTGTTCCGAAGCGGAAGATGTCGCGCAGCAACACGCGCCACCGCCGGTCGCAGTGGAAGGCTGCGGTCCCCACCCTGGTTGCGTGCGAGCGCTGCCAGGAGCCGAAGCTTCAGCACATCGCGTGCCCGAGCTGCGGCACCTATAACAAGCGCCAGGTCCTCGAGGTCTGAGCGGCTGGTGAGAGGCTCGATGTCTGAACTGTCCCCTGACAAGAAGCAGCCAGACAATGTCAGTTCGGCCTCGTCCCACACGCTTCTGGAAGGGCGGCTCGGGTATCAGCTCGAGACCGCCCTTCTGGTCCGTGCGCTGACCCATCGTTCGTACGCGTACGAGAACGGCGGTCTGCCCACCAACGAGCGGCTCGAATTCCTCGGGGATTCGGTGCTCGGACTGGTGGTCACGGACACGCTGTACCGCACCCACCCCGATCTGCCGGAAGGCCAACTGGCCAAGCTCCGGGCCGCGGTGGTCAACTCACGTGCGCTGGCGGAAGTGGGCCGCGGCCTGGAACTCGGCTCCTTCATCCGGCTTGGCCGGGGCGAAGAGGGCACGGGCGGCCGGGACAAGGCGTCCATCCTCGCCGACACCCTGGAAGCGGTGATCGGCGCGGTCTATCTCGACCAGGGCCTCGACGCGGCGTCCGAGCTGGTACACCGGCTCTTCGACCCGCTGATCGAGAAGTCCTCCAACCTCGGGGCCGGCCTGGACTGGAAGACCAGTCTCCAGGAGCTGACCGCGGCGGAGAGCCTCGGAGTTCCCGAGTATCTCGTCACGGAAACGGGTCCCGACCACGAGAAGACCTTCACTGCTGCCGCCCGCGTCGGTGGTGTCTCGTACGGCACCGGCACCGGCCGCAGCAAGAAGGAAGCGGAGCAGCAGGCGGCGGAGTCCGCGTGGCGGGCGATCAGGACCGCGGCGGACGACCGGGCGGCGGCGGAGCATGCGGCCGCCGAAGCCGGGACCGACGCCACCGCCGCCGGGCCCGGTGAAGAGGCCGGGCCCGGTGAAGGTGCCGGGGGTTCCGGTAGTGGAGGGGCCGCCGACACCCCTTCGCAGCCGGCACCGCCGGACGAGGCACCCGCCGACCCGGCCGCCTGACCGGCCGCGCTCCCTTCCCGTACGCCCCTCGCACCGTCGTCCGGCGCGAGGGGCGTACGCCGTACCGCCGCCGTACTTTTGAGGAGTCCGAGGAGTCCCCTTGCCCGAGCTGCCCGAGGTCGAAGTCGTCCGGCGTGGACTGGAGCGCTGGGTCGGCGGCAGGACCGTCGCCGAGACCGAGGTGCTGCACCCGCGCGCGGTCCGGCGCCATCTCGCGGGCGGCGAGGACTTCGCGGCCCGCCTCAAGGGCCACACCATCGGTACGGCCCGCCGCCGGGGCAAATACCTGTGGCTGCCTCTCGCCGACTCGGACACCGCGATCCTGGGGCATCTCGGGATGAGCGGCCAGCTTCTCGTCCGACCTGAGGACGCCCCCGACGAGAAGCATCTGCGGATCCGGCTCCGCTTCGCCGACAGCCTCGGTACGGAGCTGCGCTTCGTCGACCAGCGCACCTTCGGCGGTCTCTCGCTCCACGACACCACCCCGGACGGCCTGCCCGATGTCATCGCACATATCGCCAGGGACCCGCTCGACCCGGCCTTCGACGACGACGCCTTCCACACCGCGCTGCGGCAGCGCCGTACCACCGTCAAGCGCGCACTGCTCGACCAGTCGCTGATCAGCGGCGTCGGCAATATCTACGCGGACGAGGCGCTCTGGCGCGCGAAGCTGCATTACGAGCGGCTCACCGCGACCCTGGCCCGGCCCCGCTCCGTCGAGCTGCTCGCACGGATCCGCGAGGTGATGAACGAGGCGCTCGCGGCCGGCGGCACCAGCTTCGACAGCCTGTACATCAATGTGAACGGCGAATCGGGCTACTTCGACCGGTCGCTGGACGCGTACGGGCGTGAGGACGAGCCGTGCCGGCGGTGCGGGACGCCGATCCGCCGCCGGCCCTGGATGAACCGGTCGAGCTATTTCTGCCCGCGCTGTCAGCGGCCGCCGCGCGTCGTGTCGTAACAGTCCCGGGCCGCGAGCACCTCGGGCATCCGGCCCTCGACCAGGCGGATGAGACCGAGCAGCGACCCGGCGATCTCCCGCCCCAGCGGGGTCAGGTCGTAGTCAACCCGGGGCGGATTGACCGGCTGCGCGTCGCGGCGCACCAGCCCGTCGCGCTCCAGGGCGTGCAGGGTCTGGGAGAGCATTTTCTCGCTCACGCCGTCGATCCGCCGCCGCAGTTCGTTGAAGCGGCAGCCGCTCTCGTACAGCGCGCCGAGCGTGAGGCTGCCCCAGCGGCCGGTGACATGCTCCAGCGTGGCGCGCGAGGGGCACTGCCGGGAGAACACATCGAAGGCGGAAACGTCCATATCGGCACCCTACAAGCGGAAAGCGCCACCGGAAGGGCAGCGCTTTCTCCCGGTGCGTGACCTGATCCGGACGAGGGTGCTAGAAGCCGAAGTCCTGCGTCCACCAGGGGCCGCCCGAGCCGGTGTGCACGCCGACGCCCAGCCGGGTGTAGTCGCAGTTCAGTATGTTCGCGCGGTGGCCCTCGCTGTTCATCCAGGAGTCCATCACCGCCTGCGCGGTGGCCTGGCCGCGGGCTATGTTCTCGCCGCCCAGACCCTCGACGCCCGCGCTCTCGGCGCGGTCCCACGGCGTCCTGCCGTCCGGGTCGGTGTGGTCGAAGAAGCCGCGCGTCGCCATGTCCTCGCTGAAGTCCTGCGCCAGCGCGGTCAGCCCGGCGTCGGCCCGGACCGGTCCGCAGCCCGCCTGCGCGCGCTCCGCGTTGACCAGGCCGAGCACGGCCGCCGCGGCCGAACTGGGCGCGGCGGGCGTCTCGACGGCCCGCTTGGTGGTCTGCTCCGGCACCGGCGTCTTGCTGACGAACGGGGAGGCGCTCTGCCGCTTCGGCTCCGCCTCCGGCTTCGGCGCCGCGGGCGCGGTGGTCTTCGTGCGCTGCGCGGGGACGGACGGCTTCGCCGCGGTCGGGGTGGCCCGCTTCGAGGGGGACCCCGACGGAGTGGCGGTGACGGACGGGGACGCGGAGGTCTCGCTCGTCGGCTCGGCGGACGCGCCGCCCTGCTGCTCCGGCTCGGACGCGCCCTCGGTGCTTATCCGCCCGTCGGGGGCGCTGCCGCCCACGGTGTACTCGTCGCCGCCCGGCAGCAGCCCCGAGGCCACGGCCACCGCGCCGACGGCCATCGCGGCGGAGGCCCCGAGCAGACCCGTACGGATGGGGGCGACGGCTCGCCCCTTCCTGCGCGCGCCGCCCCGGTGGCGGACCGCCGTACCGTCGTACTCCCCGGCGGCGGGCATGGCGGGGGCGGGTGCGGCGGAGCGTCGATGGCGTCCCATCTGCTGTGCCTTCCTCATGCTTCTCGACGGCAGCGTGCTTCTCGACGTGCTTCTCGATGGCGATGCGCCTCACCCGTACGAGTGAGGCTCATTGCGACGGGACTGTACGGCATGGCTGGTGGGGCCGCTGGGCCTCGTGAGCATTCGGCCGGCCGGCTTACGGGCATGCTTGCGGGCATGACGGAGAACGTACGGCTCACGGCCTGGGTGCGCGGCCGGGTGCAGGGAGTGGGATTCCGCTGGTTCACCAGGGCGAACGCGCTGGAGATCGGCGGTCTCACCGGTTTCGCGCTGAATCTGGACGACGGCCGGGTGCAGGTCGTCGCCGAGGGGTCACGTGAGAATTGCCACCGTCTGCTGGAGTGGCTGCGCTCCTCCGACACACCCGGGCACGTAGACGGAGTCACTGAGATCTGGGACACCCCGCGCGGGGGTTACGAGACCTTCGCGATCCGCTGAGCGTCGCCCTCCGGAGGGCTGTCCGGAACCCGTCCCCATGCCCGGGGCACATGCGCAAGCCCGCGATGACCTGGTGGTTGCCAAGAACGGCCGGCCGTGCCAGGCTGCCCGGTTAGTGACGATCTCGATGCCCCCCGGGCACCGCGGGAGAGCCCGCGCCGCACAGGCTGCGGGCGTGTCCCGAGGGCGGCCCGTCGGCACGGGCTGTGATCGTGTTGACCGTCAAACTTTTTGGTGAGAGTCTGGAATCCCCGCGCACCTTAGCTGTTTGGCAGGAAAGAACCGCAGCAGCACAAGCACTGCCAGGCACCGCGGGTGCGATTTCCCTCACGACCCACACCGCATCCGGTCGGTCACTCAGTGTGGAGGACCATCCATCATGGCAAAGGCGCTTCTCGGTTATGTCGGCGGTTCCGACCCGCGACTCCTCGCCGAGATGCGACGGCTTCAGCAGCGCGTCCAGGACCTCGAATCCGAACTCGTACGGATCCAGTCCGAGAACGACGCCCTGAACGCGGCCGTCGCACAGCACCCTGGAGAGTCGCTGCTCGACGGCATCGACATTGACGTACACCAGGCGGAGCCGGCGCTCACCTGACGACAGCCCCCCTCGGGGTCGGGTGAGAAACACTCTCGCAAGAATATGCAAGGGACGCTTCGGCGTCCCTTCTTTCTTTCCATCTTCCGCTGTACGAAGCTTTGTTGGCGCCGCAACGACTTTCTTAACGTCTGATGTGCCCTGCGGGTTCGGCGGTGAAACCGGCAGCGGACGATCGGGGCGGGGTAGAGTCCAGCGGCGTGCATCTCAAGGCCATGACCCTTCGCGGGTTCAAATCCTTCGCCTCGGCCACGACCCTGCGCTTCGAGCCCGGCATCACCTGTGTCGTGGGGCCGAACGGCTCGGGCAAGTCCAATGTCGTGGACGCGCTCTCCTGGGTGATGGGCGAGCAGGGGGCCAAGTCGCTGCGCGGCGGCAAGATGGAGGATGTGATCTTCGCCGGGACGACCGGGCGGCCGCCGCTCGGGCGCGCGGAGGTCTCGCTGACCATCGACAACTCCGACGGTGCGCTGCCGATCGACTACGCCGAGGTCACGATCACCCGGATCATGTTCCGCAACGGCGGCAGTGAGTACCAGCTCAACGGGGATACGTGCCGGCTCCTCGACATCCAGGAGCTGCTCTCCGACTCGGGCATCGGCCGCGAGATGCATGTGATCGTCGGGCAGGGCCAGCTCGACTCGGTCCTGCACGCCGATCCGATGGGGCGCCGGGCCTTCATCGAGGAGGCGGCGGGCGTACTGAAGCACCGCAAGCGGAAAGAGAAGGCGCTGCGGAAGCTGGACGCCATGCGGGCGAATCTGGCCAGGGTCCAGGACCTCACCGATGAGCTGCGCCGCCAGCTCAAGCCGCTCGGGCGGCAGGCCGCGGTCGCCCGCCGGGCCGCCGTCATCCAGGCCGATCTCCGCGACGCGCGGCTGCGGCTGCTCGCCGACGATCTCGTACGGCTGCGGGAGGCGCTGCGTACGGAGATCGCGGACGAGGCGGAGCTGAAGCAGCGCAAGGAGGACGCGGAGGGACGGCTCAAGGCGGCGCTGGCGCGGGAGGCGGAGCTGGAGGACGAGGTACGGCGGCTCGCGCCGCGGCTCCAGCAGGCCCAGCAGACGTGGTACGAGCTGTCGCAGCTCGCGGAGCGGGTGCGCGGTACGGTCTCGCTGGCCGACGCGCGGGTCAAGAGCGCGACGGCGGCGCCCACGGAGGAGCCGCGGGGGCGGGACCCCGAGGACATGGAGCGCGAGGCGGCGCGGATCCGTGAGCAGGAAGCGGAGCTGGAAGCCGCGCTGGAGGCGGCGGAGCACGCGCGCGAGGACACCGTCGCGCACCGAGCCGAGCTGGAGCGGGCGCTGGCGGCGGAGGAGCGCAGGCTGAAGGACGCGGCGCGGGCGATCGCGGACCGGCGCGAGGGCCTGGCCCGGCTGACCGGGCAGGTCAACGCGGCCCGCAGCCGGGCCGCCTCGGCCCAGGCGGAGATCGGCCGGCTGGCGGCGGCGCGGGACGAGGCGCGGGAGCGGGCGGCGGCCGCGCAGGAGGAGTACGAGCAGCTCAAGGCCGAGGTGGACGGCCTGGACGCCGACGACCACGAGCTGGCGGGGCGGTACGAGGCGGCGCGGGGCGCCCTGGCCGAGGCGGAGTCCGCGCTGACGGCGGCGCGCGAGGCGGCGACGGCGGCGGAACGCGACCGCGCGGCCGTCGCCGCCCGCCACGACGCCCTCGCCCTCGGCCTCCGCCGCAAGGACGGCACCGGCGCACTCCTCGCCGCCCGCGACCGCCTCACCGGCCTCCTCGGCCCGGCCGCGGAACTCCTCACGGTCACCCCGGGCTACGAGATCCCGGTCTCCGCGGCCCTGGGCGCGGCGGCGGACGCGATCGCGGTAACGAACCCGTCGGCAGCGGCGGAGGCGATCCGCTTGCTCAGGTCGGAGGACGCGGGCAGGGCGTCGCTGCTGGTATCGCCGGGCGGGGGCGGGGGCCTGGCGGCCGGCGGGCTGGCGGGGGTGCCGACGCAGGCGGGCGAGGCGGCTGACGCGGCATCGGGCCGGGGCGATGCCGGCCCGGAGTCCGGGCCCGGGCCGGTTGGCGGGGTGCCCGCGCAGGCGGCCGGTGCGTCTGCGGGTGGCAGCGGCGCTGGGCTGTCCGGCCCGGCGACGGAGTCCGGGCCGGTCGGCGGATTGTCCGCGCAGGCGGACGGCCTGACCGCGGAGCCCGGCGTGTACGGCGGGCTGCCGGGCCAGCAGGGTCTGGCCGGTGGGGTCTCCGCCGGGGAGGTTGACCCGGAATCGGCCCGAGCCGATACCGGCCCGGGCGGCGGGCTGCCGGGGCAGCAAGGCCCGGCCGGTGAGGTCTCTGCCCAGGCGGGCGGTGCCGGTGACGCGGCACTTGGTCGAGCCGATGCCAGCCTGGAGTCCGGACCGGGCCCGGGCGGTGGGGTGCCCGCGCAGGTGGGTGGTGCGTCTGCGGGTGGCAGCGGCACCGGGCTGTCCGGCCCGGCGACGGAACCCGGTGTGTCCGGTGGGGTGGCGGATGGGGTCTTCGCCCAGGCGGGCGATGCCGCCCCGGAGCCCGGGCCCGGCTCGCTCGGCGGGCAGGCTGGCGAGCACGGTGTGGCCGGCCAGTTCCCTGCTCAGCCGGACGACACCGGACTGTCTGTCCCGGCGAATGGTTCGCCGGCGGAGCCTGCCGCGCACAGCGGCGTGCCCGCTCAGGCGAGTGGTGACGGCGCCGGGCCGTCTGCCGCCGCGAGTGGTTCGGCCACGGAGGCCGACGTGTCCGGTGGCCTCCCTGCGCAGACTGCCGGCGCCGGGCACGGACCCCGGCCAGGTCCGGTCGGCGGGGCCGCCGCGCGGGTCACCGCCGGCAGCGGCGGCGTTGGGTCGTCCGCGTCGGCGGGAGGTTCCGTGGTGGAGCCGGAGGTGTCCGCCGGTGGGTTTCCTGCCCCTGCCCCGGGGGGTGACAGCGGGCGGTCCGTATCTGGTGCGGCCAGCGGGGTGCAAGGCCGAGAAGTAGCCCGTACCGCCGTGGGGGATTTGGTTCGGGGGCCCGTTGGGCTTGTTGAGGCCGTGCGGTGGATGGTGCGGGACGCTGTGGTTGTGGCGTCGCTCGATGACGCCGAGGAACTCGTTGGCGCGCGGCCCGGGGTGGTTGCCGTTACCGCCGAGGGCGATGTCCTCGGGGCGCACTTCGCGCAGGGCGGGTCCGCGGGGGCGCCCAGTTTGCTGGAGGTCCGGGCTTCCGTGGACGAGGCCGCGGGCGAGCTGGCTGAGCTGGGCGTACGGTGCGGGGAGCTGGACGAGGCGCGGCGGCGCGCCACCGAGCGGCGTGCCGAGTGCGCGGCGCTCGTGGAGGAGCTGGGGGAGCGGCGGCGGGCCGCCGACCGGGAGAAGTCCGCCGTCTCCGGGCGGCTGGGTCGGCTCTCCGGGCAGGCCCGTGGCGCCGTGGGCGAGGCGGAGCGTACCGACGCGGCCGTCGCCAAGGCGCAGGAAGCGCTGGAGCGCGCCACCCAGGAGGTGGAGGAGCTGGCCGAGCGGCTGCTCGTCGCCGAGGAGGCGCCTGTCGAGGAGGAGCCCGACACCTCCCTGCGGGACCGGCTCGCCGCCGACGGTGCCAACGCCCGCCAGACCGAGATGGAGGCCCGCCTCCAGGTCCGTACCCACGAGGAGCGGGTGAAGGGGCTCGCGGGCCGGGCCGACGCACTCGACCGGGGGGCGCGCGCCGAGCGCGCCGCGCGGGCGCGCGCCGAGCAGCGCCGGGCCAGGCTGCGCCACGAGGCCGAGGTCGCCGGAGCCGTCGCGGCCGGCACCCGCCAGCTCCTCGCACACGTCGAGGTGTCGGTCGTACGGGCCGAGGCCGAGCGCGCCGCGGCCGAGGCCGCCAAGGCCGAGCGCGAACGGGAACTCGTCGCCGAGCGCAACCAGGGCCGCGACCTCAAGAGCGAGCTGGACAAGCTCACCGACTCCGTCCACCGGGGCGAGGTCCTCGGTGCCGAGAAGCGGCTGCGGATCGAGCAGTTGGAGACCAGGGCCCTGGAAGAGCTGGGCGTCGAACCGGCCGGGCTGATCGCCGAATACGGCCCGGACCAGCTCGTATCCCCGTCGCCGCCCGCCGAGGGCGAGGAACTGCCCGAGGACCCCGCGCACCCGCGCAACCAGCCGAAGCCGTACGTACGGTCCGAGCAGGAGAAGCGGCTCAAGTCGGCCGAGCGGGCGTACCAGCAGCTCGGAAAGGTGAATCCGCTCGCCCTTGAGGAGTTCGCGGCGCTGGAGGAACGGCACAAGTTCCTGTCCGAGCAGCTCGAAGACCTCAAGAAGACCCGCGCGGATCTCCTCCAGGTGGTGAAGAGCGTCG
Source organism: Streptomyces sp. NPDC057617 (assembly GCF_042800555.1). NCBI lineage: Bacteria > Bacillati > Actinomycetota > Actinomycetes > Kitasatosporales > Streptomycetaceae > Streptomyces > Streptomyces sp. NPDC057617. The sequence continues at coordinate 436,393 of NZ_JBHVGV010000005.1, forward strand.
ACGAGCGCGTCGAGCAGGTCTTCACCGAGGCGTACCGGGACACGGCCGTCCAGTTCGAGGGGGTCTTCTCCCGGCTCTTCCCCGGCGGCGAGGGGCGGCTGATCCTGACCGACCCGGAGAACATGCTCACCACCGGCGTCGATGTCGAGGCCAGGCCCCCGGGCAAGAAGGTGAAGCGGCTCTCGCTGCTCTCCGGCGGCGAACGGTCCCTGACGGCCGTCGCGTTGCTGGTGTCCATCTTCAAGGCCAGGCCGAGCCCGTTCTATGTGATGGACGAGGTCGAGGCGGCGCTCGACGACACCAATCTCCAGCGGCTGATCCGCATCATGCAGGAGCTACAGGAAAGCTCCCAGCTCATTGTGATCACGCATCAGAAGCGGACGATGGAGGTCGCGGACGCGCTGTACGGGGTGTCCATGCAGGGCGACGGGGTCTCCAAAGTCATCAGCCAGCGGCTGCGCTGACGGACAGTCGGGCCGGCAGCCGAGCCGACCGCGGGGGGCGCCACACGCGAACGCCCGGGCCCGTACCACCCGTACCGCGTCCGGCTTCGTACCGCTTCCGGCCGTTTCCGCCGCCCGGTGGTGGGCAGCCGCGAGCTGTGCCCCACTGGAAGGGCTCGCCGCACCCCCACGCACGCCCGGCGCGGCCGGGCGGCCCCAGGAGACCATGTGACCAGCGCAGCGGGGACGCCGCCGTCGACCGGAGGCCGGGCCGCTCACCCGGAACACCTCGGCCATGTCGTCTTCATCGCGGCCGCCGCCGCGATGGGCGGTTTCCTCTTCGGCTACGACAGTTCGGTGATCAACGGCGCGGTCGAGGCGATCCGCAGCCGGTACGACATCGGCTCCGCCGCCCTCGCCCAGGTCATCGCCATCGCGCTGATCGGCTGTGCGATCGGCGCGGCCACCGCGGGCCGGATCGCCGACCGGATCGGGCGCATCCGCTGTATGCGGATCTCCGCCGCGCTCTTCACCGTCAGCGCGGTCGGCTCCGCGCTGCCCTTCGACATCTACGACCTGGCGGTCTGGCGGATCATCGGCGGCTTCGCGATCGGCATGGCGTCGGTGATCGGCCCCGCGTACATCGCCGAGGTCTCCCCGGCCGCCTACCGCGGCCGGCTCGGCTCCTTCCAGCAGGCGGCCATCGTCATCGGTATCGCCGTCTCCCAGCTGGTGAACTTCGGCATCCTCCAGCTCGCCGACGGCGATCAGCGCGGCCGGCTGCTGGGTCTGGAGGCCTGGCAGTGGATGCTCGGTGTGATGGTCGTGCCCGCGCTGCTGTACGGGCTGCTCACCCTGGCCATCCCCGAGTCGCCGCGCTATCTGATCTCCGTGGGCCGGACGCACCGCGCCAAGGAGGTGCTCGCCGAGGTCGAGAGCAAGGACGTCGATCTGGACGCCCGGGTCGCCGAGATCGAGCTGGCGATGCACCGTGAACACAAATCGACTTTCCGGGATCTGAAGGGCAGCCGTTTCTCCTTCCTGCCGATCGTCTGGGTGGGCATCGGGCTCTCGATGTTCCAGCAGCTCGTCGGTATCAATGTCGCCTTTTACTACTCGGCGACGCTCTGGCAGTCGGTCGGCGTCAATCCGTCCGGCTCGTTCTTCTATTCGTTCACCACGTCGATCGTGAACATCATCGGTACCGCGATCGCGATGGTGCTGGTGGACCGGGTCGGCCGGAAGCCGCTCGCGCTCGTCGGGTCCACGGGAATGGCACTCGCGCTCGCGTGTGAGGCCTGGGCGTTCTCCGCCCCTCTCGTCAACGGCACACTGCCCGGCACCCAGGCCACCGTCGCGCTGATCGCGGCCCATGTGTTCGTGCTGTTCTTCGCACTGTCCTGGGGTGTCGTCGTCTGGGTATTCCTCGGCGAGATGTTCCCGAACAGGATCCGCGCCGCCGCCCTCGGTGTCGCCGCCGCGGCCCAGTGGATCGCCAACTGGGTCATCACCGCGAGCTTTCCGAGCCTGGCCGACTGGAATCTCTCGGGGACCTACCTCATCTACACCTCTTTCGCCGTGCTCTCCATTCCGTTCGTCCTGCTGTTCGTGAAGGAGACCAAGGGCAAGACGCTGGAGGAGATGGGCTGATCCGCTTCACGACGCCGTCGCGCCACCGCCGCTCGTCCCCTGCGAAGATGAGGTGGTGGAAACCGTCATCCTTGTTGTAGTCATCGCCCTGGTCGCGGTCGTCGCGATCGGCGGGCTTGTGGTCGGCAGCCGCAGGAAGAAGAAACTGCCCCCCGCACCGCCGAGCACGCCGACCATCACAGCCCCGCCCGCCGAACCGCATATCGGCGACGAGGCGGAGGAGCCGCACGACGAACCGCGCCGCACCATCGAGGAGGTCGGCCTCCCCGACTCCGGCGCCACCGGGGTCGCGGTCGAGGACACGGCCGTCGCCGAGCCGCTCGCCCCGGCGATCGAGATCCCCGAGCCGACGGCGGGCCGGCTGGTCCGGCTGCGCGCCCGGCTCGCGCGCTCGCAGAACTCCCTCGGCAAGGGGCTGCTCACCCTGCTGTCCCGCGAGCACCTCGACGAGGACACCTGGGAGGAGATCGAGGACACCCTCCTGACCGCGGATGTCGGTGTCGCGCCCACACAGGAGCTGGTCGCGCGGCTGCGGGAGCGGGTACGGGTCCTCGGCACGCGGACGCCGGACGAGCTGCGCGCGCTGCTCAAGGACGAGCTCGTACAGCTCCTCGGCACGGACTTCGACCGCGCGGTGAAGACCGAGAGCGCGCTGGACACCCCGGCCGTCGTGCTGGTCGTCGGGGTCAACGGCACCGGGAAGACCACCACGACCGGCAAGCTGGCGCGGGTACTGGTCGCGGACGGCCGGTCGGTCGTGCTCGGCGCGGCGGACACCTTCCGGGCGGCGGCGGCCGATCAGCTCCAGACCTGGGGGGAGCGGGTCGGCGCTCGTACGGTACGGGGGCCCGAGGGCGGCGACCCCGCGTCGATCGCCTTCGACGCGGTCAAGGAGGGCATCGCGGAGGGCGCGGACGTGGTCCTGATCGACACCGCCGGCCGGCTGCACACCAAGACCGGGCTGATGGACGAGCTGGGCAAGGTCAAGCGGGTCGTGGAGAAGCACGGGCCGCTGGACGAGGTGCTGCTGGTGCTGGACGCGACGACCGGGCAGAACGGGCTGGTGCAGGCGCGGGTGTTCGCCGAGGTCGTGGACATCACGGGCATCGTGCTGACCAAGCTGGACGGTACGGCGAAGGGCGGCATCGTGATCGCGGTGCAGCGGGAGCTGGGCGTACCGGTGAAGCTGGTGGGGCTGGGCGAGGGCGCGGACGATCTGGCGCCGTTCGAGCCGGGGGCGTTCGTGGACGCGCTGATCGGCGACTGAGGCCGGCTGAGCCTTCGGCCGAAAGCAGGAACAGAAGCGGGGCGGGGTGCCCGAGGGGCGGGAGGGCACCCCCGCACCCGCCTCTCGCTTTTACGGAGTCCTATGTACGCAGTCCTGCGAATTCACGGAGTCCTACGAAGTCGACGACCGGTGGCAGATATACGCCAGGGTCCCCAGCAGCAGCCGCGCCTGTGGCGGGTCCGCCGCGGTGTCCAGCGACGGGGGGCGCAGCCAGCGGACCGGACCGAGACCAGGCATCTCCGAGGGCGGCGCCGGCACATGGCTGCCAGGACCGAGGCCGTGCAGGTCCAGATCGGCGTCGTCCCAGCCCATCCGGTAGAGCAGCTCCGGCAGTTCGGCCGCGGCGCCCGGCGCGACGAAGAAGTACGTACGGCCTGCCGGCGTCGCCAGGACCGGGCCCAGCGGCAGCCCCATCCGTTCGAGCCGTACCAGCGCGCGGCAGCCCGCCTGCTCCGCCACATCGATGATGTCGAAGCCGCGGCCCACCGGCAGCAGCACCGCCGCGCCCGGCGCCGCCGACCAGGCCCGGGTGACGTCGTCCAGCGTGGCGCCCGCCGGGACCTCGGGGCGGAAGTCCAGCGGATGGGCCCCCGGCGCCGCGCAGTCCCGCGCGCCGCAGGAGCACCGGCCGTCTGCGGCCCGCGCCCCCGGCACGACGTCCCAGCCCCAGAGTCCGGTGTACTCCGCCACCGCGGTGCACTCTGTCGCGCGGCCGCGGCGCCGTGAGCCGGACCGCATCTCCCGGATGCCGCCGATCGTGAAGCCCATGCCCCCTCCAACGGGTCGTACTCACCGGTGGTTACGTCTCGCAGTCTGCCCGTGACACTCCGTCGCCACCGGGGCGGTACGGGCGGCGCCAAGAGGCACTCGGGGGAGCGCGCCCGGAAGTGCGCGCCCCGGCGTGCGACGCTCCGCCCGCCGCTGATCATTGTGTGTCAAGTGAATCGCGCCCCGTCATAGGTGAGTTCATTCGAAGGGGTGGCGAATGGTGGCGTTTGTGGAATCACCCTCGCTGGACGGGTGATCGTAGGATTACTTTCAGTGCACGGACCGTGGGGAAAACCACACGCGTGGGTATGCCGGGGGCATCCCGGTTTCCTGTTCGAAGGGGCGCAACCCCGGGACAGGCGGCCGCGATTCACGGCATTCTGGTACCGGTTCGCGCGACAGGGCTTCAGCGGATGGGGGCGTTCCAGTGGGCGGCAGCGGCGCAGGCGGTACGAATACCGGCAAGCGTCCGAATGGGCATCTCGCCTCGTGGTTCGTGCGCAGCGGCTGGTCGAAAGGCGAGCTGGCGCGTCAAGTCAACCGCAGGGCGCGCCAGATGGGCGCGCACCACATCAGTACGGACACCTCGCGGGTACGCCGCTGGCTCGACGGCGAGCAGCCACGCGAACCGATCCCGCGCATTCTCTCCGAGCTGTTCTCCGAGCGATTCGGTTCGGTCGTGAGTATCGAGGACCTCGGGCTGCGCACCGCGCACCAGTCGCCCTCGGTCTCGGGCGTCGATCTGCCCTGGGCCGGACCGCAGACCGTCGCCCTCATCAGTGAATTCTCGCGGAGCGATCTGATGCTGGCGCGGCGCGGTTTCCTCGGGACCTCACTCGCGCTGGCCGCGGGCCCCGCCCTGGTCGAGCCCATGCAGCGCTGGCTGGTGCCCGTCCCCTCGGGCGATCCGGGCGGCCCCGACATCGAGCCCGTACCCTCGCACCGGCCGTCCAAGCTGTCCGAGCCCGAGCTGGAGCTGCTGGAGTCGACCACCGCGATGTTCCGGTTGTGGGACGCGCAGTGCGGCGGCGGTCTGCGCCGCAAGGCGGTCGTCGGCCAACTCCACGAGGTCACCGACCTGCTCCAGGAGACACAGCCAGAGGCCACCGCGCGGCGGCTCTTCCGGTGCGCGGCCGAGCTGGCCGAGCTGGCCGGCTGGATGAGCTATGACGTCGGCCTCCAGCCCAATGCCCAGAAATACTTCGTCCTGGCCCTGCACGCGGCGAAAGAAGCAGGGGACAAACCGCTCGGCTCGTACATCCTCTCGTCCATGAGCCGCCAGATGATCCACCTCGGCCGGCCCGACGACGCGCTGGAGCTGATCCATCTCGCGCAGTACGGGAGCCGCGACTGCGCCACGCCTCGGACCCAGGCCATGCTGTATGCGATGGAGGCGCGCGCGTACGCAAACACCGGACAGCCCGGAAAGTGCAAGCGGGCGGTCAGAATGGCCGAGGACGCCTTCTCCGACGCAGGCCTCGACAGCGAGCCCGAGCCCGACTGGATCCGCTTCTTCACCGAGGCCGAACTCAACGCGGAGAACGCCCACTCGTACCGCGATCTGGCCTATGTCGCAGGACGCAGCCCCACCTACGCCTCCCTCGCCGAACCCCTGATGCGGCGCGCCGTCGACCTGTTCGAGAAGGACGAGGAGCACCAGCGGTCGTATGCGCTGAACCTGATCGGCATGGCCACCGTCCATCTCCTGAAGAAGGAGCCCGAGCAGTCCACGGCCCTGGCCCAGCAGGCGCTGAAGGTGGCGCGCAAGGTGCGCTCCGAGCGGGTGAACACCCGGCTGCGCAAGACCGTGGACACCGCCGCCAGGGACTTCGGCGATGTCGCCGGAGTCGCCGAACTCACCGATCTGCTCACCGCCCAGCTTCCCGAATCCGCCGAAGCCGTCTGAGCCGGCGGGCCCGCGCGCCCGCCTCCGGAACCCCGGCCGCGGCCGTCACCCCGTACAGTCCGACACGGCTCCCCCGCCGCCAGGTCAGCAGGGTGAGGGCCGCGGCCGGTTTCCGATGTCCGCAGAGGGTATCCGGGGCCGCCGCGGCGATCCGGTGGTTCATCGGCTCGTAACACGGGTGACGCCTTCGTCACGGGCGTGAAACATCGAGCGGCACTGGCCGAAACCGCGTTGCGCCAATCTCCTCAGCACAGTCGGCCCATACCTTGAGCATCCGCACGGGCCGTTCCGACCACGAGGAGACGCTGGCCTTGAATGGCGCAGATACCGCATTCGTACTGATCAGTGCCGCGCTCGTCATGCTGATGACGCCCGGCCTGGCATTTTTCTACGGCGGCATGGTGCGGGTGAAGAGCGCCCTCAACATGCTCATGATGTCCTTGATCTCGCTCGGTATCGTCAGTGTGCTGTGGGTCCTCTACGGATACTCGCTCACCTTTGGTGACGACATCGGCGGCGGGCTCCTTGGCAACTTCGACCATGTCGGCTTCCAGGGCATTTCGGCCGACACCCTGACCGGGGGCAAGGAAGGCATTCCGGTCTTCGCCTTCGCTCTCTTCCAGCTCATGTTCGCCGTGCTCACCCCGGCACTGATAAGCGGTGCGCTCGCCGACCGCGTGAAGTTCAGCGCCTGGGCGCTGTTCATCACCCTCTGGGTCTCCGTGGTGTACTTCCCGATCGCCCACTGGGTGTGGCAGTCCGACGGCTGGCTCTTCAAGCTCGGCGTGATCGACTTCGCCGGTGGTACGGCGGTCCATATCAACGCCGGTGTGGGCGCGCTCGCCGCCGTTCTCGTCGTTGGCAAGCGGATCGGATTCAAGAAGGACCCGATGCGGCCGCACAACCTGCCGCTGGTCGTCCTCGGCGCCGGTCTGCTGTGGTTCGGCTGGTTCGGCTTCAACGCCGGTTCCGCGCTCGCCGCCAACGGCACCGCCGCCATCATGGCCTTCAACACCCAGATCGCCACCGGCGCCGCGATGCTCGGCTGGCTGATCTACGAGCGCATCCGCCACGGCGCGTTCACCACGCTGGGCGCCGCCTCCGGCGCGGTCGCGGGCCTTGTCGCCATCACCCCGTCCGGTGCCGCCGTCAACCCCTTCGGCGCCCTGCTCATCGGTGTCGTCGCCGGCGCGGTCTGCTCCTGGGCCGTCAGCCTCAAGTTCAAGCTCGGGTACGACGACTCCCTCGACGTGGTCGGTGTCCACCTCGTCGGCGGTGTGATCGGCACCCTGCTCGTCGGTCTCCTCGCGATCGACGGTGTCGGCGGCGGTTCGCAGCTCGGCAAGCAGGCCGTCGGAGCCTTCTCGGTGATGGCGTACTCCTTCGTGGTCTCCTGGATCCTCGCCAAGATCGTCGATGTCACCATCGGCTTCCGCGCCTCCGAGGACGACGAGACCAGCGGTGTCGACATGGCCTTCCACGCCGAGACCGCGTACGACTACAGCGCGGTGGGGGGATCGCCTTCGGGCCGTAGTAGCGTGCCCGCCGCCAACCAGGACGGGACCATCGCCTCGGCGACCAACAAGAAGGTGGACGCATGAAGCTCATCACCGCAGTCGTGAAGCCGCACAGGCTGGACGAGATCAAGGAGGCCCTCCAGGCCTTCGGCGTCCACGGGCTCACGGTCACGGAGGCCAGCGGATACGGCCGGCAGCGCGGCCACACCGAGGTCTACCGGGGTGCGGAGTACACCGTCGACCTCGTACCGAAGATCCGTATAGAGGTACTGGTCGAGGACGACGACGCGGAAGAGCTGATCGACGTGGTCGTGAAGGCCGCCCGCACCGGCAAGATCGGTGACGGGAAGGTATGGAGCGTCCCGGTCGAGACGGCGGTCCGGGTCCGGACCGGCGAACGCGGTCCGGACGCACTCTAGAAGACGGGAACGACTGGGTGACGAGCCTCGAAGAGACGACCGGCCAGGCGGACTCGGGACCCAGCGGGTATGCGGCGGCCCGGCTGCGCCTTCTCCAGGAGAAGGACCCCACGCGAGCCACCTCCCCGGGTCTCCTCTGCCCCC
>NZ_JBHVGV010000005.1:444537-531346 GCF_042800555.1 Streptomyces sp. NPDC057617
AAGGGAGAGGGTAGGGAGGGGGAGAGGGGAACGGGGGGGGGGCGGGTGTCGGGTCTCGTCTTTTCCAGGGGGAAGCCCCGGCCTGGGTCCCCCGCGCCGGGCCGCCCTGGCCCGGCTCACCGACGACTGGCTGAACGCGCTGTTCAGCACCGCCGCCCAGGAGGCCGGGGTGCGCGGCGCCGCCCTCGTCGCGGTCGGCGGATACGGACGCGGCGAGCTGTCCCCGCGCAGCGACCTCGATCTGCTCCTCCTGCACGACGGCAAGGCGGGCCCCGGCGCCATCGCCGCCCTCGCCGACCGGATCTGGTACCCGGTCTGGGATCTCGGGCTCGCCCTCGACCACTCCGTACGCACCCCCGCCGAGGTACGGAAGACCGCGGCCGAGGACCTCAAGGTGCAGCTCGGGCTTCTCGACGCCCGCCATGTCGCCGGCGATCTCGGCCTGATCACCGGGGTACGGACCGCGGTCCTCGCCGACTGGCGCAACACCGCCCCCAAGCGCCTGCCCGCCCTGGACGAGCTGTGCCGGGAGCGCGCCGAGCGCCAGGGCGAACTGCAGTATCTGCTGGAGCCCGACCTCAAGGAGGCCAGGGGCGGACTGCGTGACGCCACCGCCCTGCGCGCCGTCGCCGCGTCCTGGCTCGCGGACGCGCCCCGCGAAGGGCTCGCCGACGCGCGCCGCGCGCTCCTCGACGTACGGGACGCCCTCCACCTCACCACCGGCCGCGCCACCGACCGGCTCGCCCTCCAGGAACAGGACCCGGTAGCCAAGGAACTCGGCCTGCTCGACGCCGATGTCCTGCTGCGCCAGGTGTACGAAGCCGCGCGCACCGTCTCGTACGCCTCGGACGTCACCTGGCGCGAGGTCAACCGGGTGCTGCGCTCCCGGTCCGTACGCCCACGGCTGCGCGCCATGCTCGGCAGCAGGCCCGCCCCGGAGCGCACCCCGCTCGCCGACGGCGTCGTCGAGATGGACGGCGAGGCCGTTCTCGCCCGTACGGCACGCCCGGAGCGCGACCCCGTACTGCCCCTGCGCGCCGCTGCCGCCGCCGCCCAGGCGGGACTGCCGGTCTCGCTGCACGCCGTACGGCATCTCGCCGCCGCCACGAAACCGCTGCCGGTGCCCTGGCCCGCCGAGGCCCGCGAGGAACTCGTCACCCTGCTCGGCGCCGGCGAGTCCACCGTCCCGGTGTGGGAGGCCCTTGAAGCCGAAGGCCTGATCACCCAGCTCCTGCCCGACTGGGAGCGGGTCCGCTGCCGCCCCCAGCGCAACGCCGTGCACACCTGGACCGTCGACCGCCATCTCGTCGAGACCGCCGTTCAGGCCTCCTCGCTCACCCGCCGGGTGAGCCGCCCCGACCTGCTGCTCGTCTGCGCCCTGCTGCACGACATCGGCAAGGGCTGGCCCGGCGACCACTCCGTGGCCGGCGAGGTCATCGCCCGCGACGTGGCCGCCCGGATCGGCTTCGACCACGAGGACATGGGCGTCATCGCCACGGTCGTGCGCCACCATCTGCTGCTCATCGACACCGCGACCCGGCGCGATCTGGACGACCCCGCGACCGTCGCCTCGGTCGCCGCCCGCATCGGCTCGGTCACCACCCTGGAACTGCTGCACGCCCTCACCGAGGCCGACGCCCTCGCGACCGGGCCCGCCGCCTGGTCGTCCTGGCGTGCCTCGCTGGTCAGCGATCTCGCCGCGCGGGTCGCCGCCGTCCTCGCGGGCGACGCCCCCGCCGAGCCCGAACCCGCCGCGCCCAGCGCCGAACAGGAGCGGCTCGCCGTGGAGGCGCTGCGTACGGGCGGCCCGGTCCTCGCGCTGCATGCCCAGCCCGAGGCCCCGCTGGAGGATGCCGCGCCGGAACCGGTCGGCGTCGAACTGCTCATCGCCACGCCCGACCGGCCCGGCGTTCTGCCCGCGGCCGCCGGGGTGCTCGCGCTGCACCGGCTCACCGTACGGGCGGCCGATCTGCGCGCCGTCGAACTGCCCACGGAGCTGGGCGGCACCACCGATGTGCTGCTGCTGAGCTGGCGGGTCGCCGCCGAGTACGGCTCGCTCCCGCAGGCCACCCGGCTCCGCGCCGATCTCGTACGGGCCCTGGACGGCTCGCTCGACATCCCCGCCAGGCTCGCCGAGCGCGAGGCCGCCTACCCGAGGCGCCGGGGTGTGCAGGCGCCGCCGCCCCGGGTGACGGTCGCGCCGACCGCCTCGCAGCTCGCCACGGTCATCGAGGTCCGCGCCCAGGACGCGCCGGGGCTGCTGCACAGGATCGGCCGCGCCCTGGAGGAAGCAGCGGTACGGGTGCGCAGCGCGCATGTCTCGACGCTCGGCGCGAACGCGGTGGACACCGTCTATGTCACCCGCGCCGACGGCTCCCCGCTCCCCGAGCCGGACGCGACGGCCCTGGCACAGGCGCTGGAGACCGCCCTGCGCTGACGCCCGGCCGACCACGCCCTGACACGGGCGGGCACGGGCGGGCACACGCGCGGGGGCACCGGCCGTACGGTGGAGCGGAGCCACCCGTACGGCCGTGCCTCCCGCGGGGCAGACCCCACCGCACCCGGCCGGATACCCTGGGGGACGGTCTGTCCTTCATCGCGCTGTTCGTTCACCGCGCGGGGACGGCCCCCTCACCCGCTCCCGACCTGAGGATCCGCGACCACCGTGTTCGACACTCTCTCCGACCGCCTCTCAGCGACGTTCAAGAACCTCCGCGGCAAGGGGCGACTGTCCGAGGCGGACATCGACGCCACCGCGCGCGAGATCCGTATCGCCCTCCTCGAAGCGGATGTCGCGCTGCCCGTCGTCCGCGCGTTCACCGCGAACCTCAAGGAGCGGGCCCGCGGCCAGGAGGTCTCCCGGGCACTCAATCCCAGCCAGCAGATCCTCAAGATCGTCAATGAGGAACTGATCGGCATCCTCGGCGGTGAGACCCGGGTCCTGCGCTTCGCCAAGCAGCCGCCGACCGTGATCATGCTCGCCGGCCTCCAGGGCGCGGGCAAGACCACCCTCGCCGGAAAGCTGGGCCTCTGGCTCAAGGGCCAGGGCCATACGCCGCTGCTCGTCGCCGCCGACCTCCAGCGCCCCAACGCCGTCAACCAGCTCTCCGTCGTCGCCGACCGCGCGGGTGTCGCCGTGTACGCGCCGGAGCCGGGCAATGGCGTCGGTGACCCGGTCACGGTCGCCAGGGACTCGATCGAGTACGCGAAGACCAAGCTGCACGATGTGGTGATCGTCGACACCGCGGGCCGCCTCGGTATCGACCAGGAGCTGATGAAGCAGGCCGTGGACATCCGCGACGCCGTCAGCCCCGATGAGGTGCTTTTCGTCGTCGACGCGATGATCGGCCAGGACGCGGTCAACACCGCAGAGGCCTTCCGCGACGGTGTCGGCTTCGACGGTGTCGTCCTCTCCAAGCTGGACGGCGACGCCCGCGGCGGCGCGGCCCTCTCGATCGCGCATGTCACCGGCAAGCAGATCATGTTCGCGTCCAACGGCGAGAAGCTGGAGGACTTTGACGCCTTCCACCCGGACCGTATGGCGTCCCGCATCCTCGACATGGGTGACCTGCTCACCCTGATCGAGCAGGCGGAGAAGACCTTCAGCCAGGCCGAGGCCGAGAAGATGGCCTCCAAGCTGGCGAGCAGCAAGGGCGGCAAGGACTTCACGCTCGACGACTTCCTGGCGCAGATGGAACAGGTCAGGAAGATGGGCAGCATCAGCAAGCTGCTCGGGATGCTGCCCGGCATGGGGCAGATCAAGGACCAGATCAACAACATCGACGAGCGGGACGTGGACCGTACCGCCGCGATCATCAAGTCCATGACCCCCGGCGAGCGCAACGACCCGGTCATCATCAACGGCTCGCGCCGGGCCCGTATCGCACGGGGTTCCGGGGTCGAGGTCAGCGCGGTCAAGAACCTGGTGGAGCGGTTTTTCGAGGCCCGCAAGATGATGTCGCGGATGGCGCAGGGCGGCGGGATGCCGGGGATGCCCGGAGTGCCGGGGATGGGTGGCGGTCCCGGCCGTGCGAAGAAGAAGCAGAAGCCGGCCAAGGGCAAGCAGCGGTCCGGGAACCCGATGAAGCGGAAGGCCGAGGAGCAGGCGGCAGCGGCGCGGCGCGAGGAGGCGGCGCAGTCGGGCGGGGCGTTCGGGCTGCCGGCCGGGGACCAGGGCAAGGACTTCGAACTGCCGGACGAGTTCAAGAAGTTCATGGGCTGACCGGATCCGCGGTCGGCCGGGCTTGCGGGCGCTAGGGTCCTGCGGGCCGGTCGGCTCAGCGGGTGGTGGGGTTCGCGGCGTCGCGGGCTTTCGGGTCCCGCCAGGCTCAGCGGCCCGTGCGGCCTGTGGGTCCCGCGAGGCTCAGCGGCTCGTGCGGCCTGTGGGGTGCGGGCAGTCTGCGGAGTGTGGTGCCGGGCCGTACGGTACGAGGTCGCCCGGAGCGGTCCGTACGGTTCCGTTCGCCAGGGCGGACGCGTCCAGGCCCAGTGCCCAGGCCGCCGTCGCCCCGACATCCGCCAGGCTCGGTGCGTCCGGCAGCAGGTCCACCCCCGCCGCGCCCGGCCGGTGTGTGAGCACCGGGACGTACTCGCGGGTGTGGTGGGCGTGCCCGATCGTCGGGTCATTGCCATGGTCGCCCGTGACGATCAGCCGGTCGCCCGCGCCGTCCAGCAGCCCGGTCAGCGCGGCCAGCCCCGCGTCTGTCAGCTCCAGGATCCGGCCGTACCGCTCGGCGTCCTGCTGATGGCCCGCCAGATCCGTCTCCTGCACATTGGCGACGACGAGCCCGTCGCCCGGGGCGCGTACCGCCTCCAGCGTGTGCGCCAGCACCTCCGCCGTCGTGACGGCCGGCCGCCGTACCGCCGCCTCGCAGACCAGGATGTCCGCCGCCTTGCCGACGAGGGTGACCGGAATGCCCGCGCGGGCCGCCAGGTCCGGGAGCTGCCGGGTGTGGTCGAGGGGCGCGCCCAGGTGCCGTACCTCCAGCCCGCCGTTGCGGTAGAAGCCGCTGGCCGGGGTGTCGAGGCCGACGGTACCGCCGTCGCCGTCCCGTACGAATGCGTCCAGCGGCCCGTCCGCGTGGCCGCCGACGGCGATCACCCGGGCGACCGGCGCGACCGTCCGTACCGTACGGGCGACGGCGAGGATACGGGCGAAGGGCAGGTCGTCCAGGCTGCCCGAGGCGTTCCAGTTGATGCCGGGATCGGCCTCCAGGTTGTCATGGACCAGTACGGAGCCGTCGACGACCAGCAGCGTCCTGCCGTCCGGCCGTGCCACCCGGTGGCCCGCCGCCGTGAGCGCGGAGGCGACCTCGGGGAGATGCTCACCGAGCCGCGCCACCGTCACCCGGCTGAAGTCCGCGCCCATCATGGTCTGGTGCCCGGCGAAGGTGTCGGCGCCCGGATAGCCGAGGGCGGCCCGGCCCGCCGCCACCGGGAGCGCCGTACGCCGGGCCAGATCCGGGTGCGGATGGACAAGACCGAGCCCCAGCGCCCCGAGCGCGGGCAGCCGCAGCGGACGGTCGAGTGCTGACCGGCAGTGGTCGAGGACATGCCCGCAGGTGTCGGCCGCGCGATCGCCCGGCCGCAGGACCCCCGCGTCCGGCATGGCGCCGATCCCGAATCCGTCGATGACGAGGACCACGGTCTTGCTCATGGCGGAGGCTCCTTACAGCGCCCGGCCCCGGCTGTCGTACAGACCCGTGAGCCGGGGCTTCCCGGCGGAGAGCCCGGAGACGACGGCGACGGTCGAGCGGGTGACGAAGATCTGGGTACGGAAGGCGAGCAGGGCGGTGTCCCCGGTCAGGACCGCGCCGGGGGCGGGGGGCGGTGCCAGCAGCCGGTAGTAGTCGATGTTCTCGGCGGGCGCGTCCTGTACGCGCAGCCGCAGTCCGGTACGTGGCAACAGGGCGTCCCGGACACCGGCGCGCGGGTAGAAACCGCCTCCGTGGAGGGCGGGCCGGCCGTCGGCGAGGGTGTGGGCGACCTCGGTGACGTACACATACGCGGTCCGCTCCGGCTGGTCCGGACCGGCCGCGTGCAGCGGGGTCGTACCGGTCAGCGAGTGGCCCGGCTCGCCATGGGTGGCGCCCAGCGAGGCCAGCAGGGGCAGGGTCGCCACGGCGGTGGCGCTGGGCGCGCTGAGCTTCAGCCCCTCATGGCCGCGCGCGGCGAGCGACTCCCGTGCCTTGAGGGCGAGTTCGAAGGTGGCGGTCGGGGCGGGGCGGCCGGTCTCCGGATCGCAGAGCACACAGGGAAAGGCGGTGACGCCCGCGATCCTGATGCCGGGCAGCCGCTCGGCGGCGCGCGCGAAACCGTCCAGCGCGTCGAGCGGTACGCCGCCCTCCTGGCCGGGGTAGACCGTACCGGCCGCGCCTTCGAGCCGTACGAACACGTCCTGGACGAAGCCGAGTTCACGGGCGGTGTCCGAGACGGCCCGCGCGTTGGCGAGATCGAAGACGGTCACGGCTTCGGGGCGCCAGGCCAGCAGCTCGGGCAGGGCGCGGCGCGGGATCTGTGCGAGATGGCCCAGATTGCCCGGCCGTGCGCCGGAGGCCCGCAGGATCCGTGCCTCGGTGGCGTCGATCGCGGCGGAGTACGGGATGTGGCGGGCGATCGCCCGGATCAGGGCCGGGTTGCGGCCGAGCTGTTTGACGACGAACCAGAGGGAGAGGCCGAGCCGTTCGGCCTCGGCGGCCAGCAGCGCGGCGTTGGCCTCGATGGCGTCGGCGTCCATGACATAGGTGTCGGGCGGGATGGCGCCGGATTGGTGCAGCGCGGTGGCGGTGTCGACGAGTCCGGGGTTGCGGGCGAGGAGGGTGTCGAGGAACACGGTCAGCTCTCCGGCTCGTCCGGCATGGCTTTGCCGTGTTGAGGACTGCGCTGTGACAGCTCGTGCAGCGAACGGCGCAGGATCCCGATCACCAGGTCGGCGCCCGCCCGCATCGGGTTGATCCGTACCGTCCAGTCCGCGAGCCCGGGCGCGTCCTCCAGCGTCGACGCCGACATCCGGTAGACGAGCGGGGCGATCTCGTAGCGGGAGTTGGCGCCCACCGGGTAGGGCGCGGCGCCGTGCCGGGCGGCGACGGCGGGCAGTTCACGCGCCACGGGCCGGTCGAGCCGTACCAGCAGACAGCGGTCCTGGGTGTTGGCGATCCGTACCTCCGCGACCCCCGGCACCTCACCGGCGGCCAGCCGCCGCGCGATCTCGTCGCCCACCCGCGACTGGAGCGCCCACATGACCGGGACATGGGTGAGGGCGCGCAGCGCGTCGAGCGCCTGATGGCCCTGGACCTGCCCGCCGCCCGAGTAGTTGTCGGCCCGGACGCGCGCGATCAGATCGCGGGCGCCGACGACCGCGCCGACTCCCTCGGGGCCGTGCAGCTTGAAGAGGGAGAAGCAGGAGGCGTCCGCGCCCAGCTCCACCCCGGAGGCGGGCACGCGCATCACCGCGTAGTTGTCGTCGACGACGGTACGGACCCCGGCGGCGCGGCAGGCCGCGAGCACCTCGCCCGGATCGTAGGAGTCGCCGAGCCGCTGTCGGCTGTGCTGGACGTACGCCCAGCCGAACGCGCCGGATTCCAGCGCCTCGCGCAGCGCCGTACGGTCGTTGAAGTCGGCCTCCGTGGTGCGCGCGGCCAGTCCGCGCAGGGTGGTGGCGGTCGACCTGTAGACGGGCGCGCGGTGGATCAGCAGCGGGTCGCCGGGGGAGAGCGCCGCCTGGAGCGCGGCCCGGATCGCGCCCGTGCCCGCGCCCTGGACCAGCGCGGCGTCCTCGGCACCGAAGTGGTCGGCGAGCACGGCCTCGACCCGCGCGGTGGTACGGGGCCGGCCGAGGTCCGGTACGACTCCGGCGTCGGCCTCGAAGAGCTGCGGGCCCTCGAAGTGCGCGGCGACACACTCCAGCAGCCGGAACTGCGTCCGTACCGCGTCCTCCAGCGGGACTGTCGGCAGCGGAAAGGTCGGAGGAAGGGCCGGGGGACGGTCCGACGGGAAGGCAGGGGGAAGCCGGACGGTCATCTCAGATCTCCTCCGGGTCCGTGCCGGTCAGGAAGCGCACCGGATTGCGGCGTGTCATCAGATCGGTCAGGGCGTCGTCCACGCCCGCGGCCCGCGCCTTGGGCAGGAAGGAGCGGAAGAGATGCCCGTACCCCTGGCCGCCCTCCGACTCCAGATAGGCATGGCGCGAGATGTCGCCGCTGAGCAGGATCCGGTCCGCGTAACCGGCCTCCAGCAGGGACAGCAGCAGCCGCAGCCGGGTGTCGTCGCTCTGGTAGCTCTCCTTGCCGACGGTGTCGAAGGCGACGTACGCGCCGCTCGCGGCCAGTTTGCGGTGGACGGCGGGCGCGTCGAGGAGGTCCTGATGGCCGAGGGAGATCCGGTGCGGAGGCAGGCCCGTAGAAGTCAGCAGCTCCAACTGGGCGAGCGCGCCACGGCCGAGCTGGGCATGGGTGGCGACGGAGAGACCGGTGGCGTGGGCTGCGTGGGCGGCGGCGAGGAGCGTACGGGTCTCGGCTCCGCCCGGGCGGTCGCCGTGGCTGCCGATCTCGCCGAGGACGCCCGGCCGGATGCCGGAGTCGCCGAAGCCGTTGTCGATCTCGTCGATCAGGGTGTCCGTGAGCTGCTCGACACCGGCGCCGTCGATCTCGTCGGGGTGGAACAGCTCGTAGTACCAGCCGGTGGCCGCGACGACCGCGACGCCGGACTCCTGGGCGATACGGGACAGCGCGTACGGATCGCGGCCCATGCCCCGGCAGGTCAGCTCGACGACCAGACCGAGCCCGAACTCGGCGCGCAGGGCGGCCAGTTCGGCGGTGACGGCGGGCCCGTGGTGAGTGGGGTCGAGTACGGCGGCGCCGTCGCCCGCGCGGTCGAGATCGAGGACGAGATGCTCATGGGCGAGCGCCGGGCCGCATACGGCGGTGACGGGCAGCGGCCCGGCGACGGTGCGCAGATACGGGCCGGTGCGGTGGTCCGGAGGGTGTGCCCCGGGGTGGTGCTGCATGGTGCGGGTGCCTTCCTTGCCGGCCCGTGGTGTCGGCCCTTGAGGCGTGATGCCGGCCTGTGAGAGGGGTCAGCCCTTGAGGGGGGTGAACAGATCCAGCCAGTGGAGGAGGTTGAGGAGGACGCCCCCGGCCAGGACCGCCGCGGGCGCCGCCGCCATCCGTACCACCGGCCTGCCCATCGCCTCGTTGAGGAGATAGAGCCCGCCGACGATGAGGATCGCGAGACCGCCGCCCATCACATTGGCCGCGAGCAGGGAGCCGAAGAGGATCGCGAGCCCCAGCGTCTCCGTGATCGCCGCGCGCAGATACTCCGAGGAGTCGCGCACACTCGGCAGCTTGCCGAGAACCCGTCCGATGGAGGACAGCGTCAGCACTTCGAGGGCGAAGACCACCGCCCCGATCACGGCTGCGAGGAGCGGGTTCGGCAGCAGATAACCGATCGGGTAGACGAGCGTGAAACCGGCGATGCCGTACGCGCCGGAGGCGAGCGCGGTCGTCGCGATCAGCGGCACAAAACCGAACACCCGGTAGAAGTCGACCTGGGCCGCCTCGCTGTACTGCCCCTTGGCGATCAGAAAGCTGGTGGCCTCGCCGCCGCCGAATATGTGCATCTGCGCCAGGACGCACACCCCTGCGCCAAGGGCCATGAACAGCGGCAGATGGCGGCGCAGCCGCAGGGCGCTGGAGCTGAAGAGCGAGGCCATGGGATCGGCGGCGGCCTCGTTTCCGGGAGGCTGTCCCGTACCGGAGGTCTGTTCCCGGGCCTTCTGCTCGCCGGCCGTGTGTACCCGGGCCGCTTGATCCTCGGCTGCCCGCGCGGCGGCCTGGTCGGCTTTGCGCTGGACCAGGTCTTTCCGTACGGCGAAGCCGATGAGCAGCAGCACACCCGCGGCCATGGCGAGCGAACCGGCGAAGACCGTGGGCCAGAGCTTCATGGTCATGATCACGAGCGCCAGCTCCAGCACGGCCGCCAGACCGCCCCGCAGCCGTCCGAACTGCCGGGTGATCGCGAGCACCGGGAAGAGCGTGAAGAGGAAGAGGATCGGCGTCGACATCTGCTGCATCGCGGTCAGGAAGTCGACCGGCAGATCGTGTGCCACGTCGTTGGCGCCGCTCAGACCGAAGACGACCAGCGCGCCCCAGGCCCCGCCGAGCAGCGGCGAGAGCCACTTCCGGGGCGCCAGGATGCCGAGTATGTCGGTGGGCAGGAAGAGCAGCCAGGGGTTGAGGACCCCGCTGGACAGGGCCATCGGGGCGCCGAGGCCGAAGATGAAGCCCGCCGAGAGCCCGAAGGACACCGCCGTGGTGGCGGAGCGCTGGGACCGGCCCTGGATGAAGTCGAGCATGAACGGGCGTACGCCGTCGTTGAACACGGCCAGGGCCATGTGCGAGACGAAGGCCGTCAGCGCGCACAGGACGATGACGAACAGTTTCTGGGTCAGCGAGAAGTCCAGACCGGTGCTCGCTGCGAGAGCGGTGCTCACGGGTGAT
Source organism: Streptomyces sp. NPDC057617 (assembly GCF_042800555.1). Taxonomy (NCBI): domain Bacteria; kingdom Bacillati; phylum Actinomycetota; class Actinomycetes; order Kitasatosporales; family Streptomycetaceae; genus Streptomyces; species Streptomyces sp. NPDC057617. The sequence continues at coordinate 455,034 of NZ_JBHVGV010000005.1, forward strand.
GTCCCCTCCGTCTCCTGCGTCGTCAGCCGCGCGCGGCGATCGCGCGGGCCATGACCGGGGCGATCACGTCGATCTGGTCGATGGCGAAGCCGAAGACCTTCTTGCCGTCCGCCAGCAGCGCGGCGACCTCGTCCTCGGTGGGCACGGACCGGCCGAAGGTGTGGCAGAGGGGCTGTCCCAGCAGGCCGACGAGGATGCCGAGGGAGGCGCCGGCGCCCGTGTGGCACGTGCCGAGGTAGTAGTCGGCACCGCCGGAGCGGAGCTTCGTCGCGGCGTCCATGTCGTTGGAGACCGTGATCTCCAGGCCGTCGAGCCGGAGCGAACCGACGGTGTCCGCGACCTCGGTCTTGCCGACGCCGCCGGTGAGGATCTTTGGCATGGGGGAGTCCTTCTTCCTGAGCTTCCTTGGGGTTCCTTGTGCGTCCTGGGGGCTTACGGGGCTTTGTCCGCAGTGCTTGAGGGGCGGTGCTTCAGGCGCGTCGCGTCAGGTGGTGGCCGTCGTCAGGCGGCGGTCGTCAGGGGGTCGGGCGGCGGTCGAGGAGTACGGCGAGATGCAGGCCGAGGAAGTTGATCTCGGAGTCGGGGAGCGTGGCACCCAGCGCGCGCCGGGCCCGTACGGAGACGGCGCGCGCCCGTGCGACGGCCTCGGGATGCCCGGCGAGTTCGGCCGCGACCTGCTCGTCGGTCGGGAACTGTTCGAGCGGCGCCCCGTCCAGCAGACGGTTGAGCGCCATCATCAGATGGCTGGTCAGCAGGGCCGCGGTGTCCTCGGTGACGGTATGGCCCTCGGCGGCCAGGGCGTCCAGCTCGTCCGTGACGAACGCGGCGACCTCGGGTCTGACCTGGCCGCTCTCGTGGAACAGCCTGATGCGCAGGGCGAGCCGGTCGTCCATGTTGCCTCCCTTCTCCTCGGCTCCTCGGCCGCTCTCCGGCGATCGGACAGTAACCAGGATTCTGTATTTTTCGCCTGTGCCACTCGGCCGTGGCTCAGGTGCTTCCGGGGCTCAGTACGAGGGGGCGCGCACACCGTTCAGTACCTCGGTCTGGAGCGTGGTGACGACGGACAGGTCGAGGGAGTCCCGTACGGCCTCCAGTGCCTTGGCGCCCTCGGTTCTGCCGATGATCGCGGCGCGGGAGTTGCGCAGCGCCAGATCACGGGTGACCTCGTCACCGAGCGGCAGCACAGCCACCCCCGGACCGAGCCGGCCCTGCGCCTCGTCCAGATTCCAGACGGTCGCGTCGGCCAGATCGTGCTCGAACAGTTCGCGGAGCTGCATGTACGAGGCCTCCACCCAGGTGATGTCGTCGCGCCCGGCGAACGCCCGCTCGGCGAGCATGCGCTGGTCCTCCGAGGCATGGTCGACGGCGACCCGCAGCCCAGGGGTGTCGAGCGCGGAGCCGTGCCGCAGCAGCAGCCCGTGCGCCCCGACGTAGGTGGCGGGCCCCAGATCCGCCACCAGCTCGACCGGATGCTCCTCGATCAGCCGGTCGGCGGCGAAGCGCGAGAGCACCACCAGATCGACCTTGCCGTCGAGCAGAGCGGTGGTACGGGCACCCGCGCCCCGCATGAACGTGATCGCGAAGGGCGCCCCCGCCTCCTCGAACGCGGCGCGCAGCCCCGTGGCCAGCCCCTCGTACCGGCGGGAGTACGGCAACGGCATCGCGGCCAGCAGCGTGCCGAGCCCGGAGAGCCGCCACAGGGTCGAGCGGTCGGAGCGGACGAGGAAGGTGCCGAGATGGCCCCGGGCGGTCGTCTCGATGGCGTCGGCGCTCTCCAGAAGCCGGAGCGCGGCCTGCACCGTCCCGTTCCCGACCCCCAGCTCCGCCGCGAAGTCACGGACCCGGGGCAGCCGGGTGTCCGGTTCGTGGTTCAGCAGCAGCACGGCGAGCTGCCGCGCCGCCAGGCCATTACGGGTCAGAAAACGCTCATCCAGGCCGGTCACGGAAGAGACAGTAAACAGGATTCTGGATACTGACAAGGGTCCCCGGCGTGATCCCTGGATCCCCGGCGTGATGCCCGGCCTGATCCCCGGAAGCGGAGCCCGGGGGCCGAAAACGATCGGTGGCCCGGGCGTCCGGGCGGGGCGGTTTCGGAAACAGAAAGCGCTCCCGGTACTGTCGCCGTCGTGGCCCGCGCCCCGTCACCGCAGGGCGCCGCCCCGGCCCGGCGCACCCGCCCGCCCGCGTACCCCGCCCGGCGAACGGCGGTGACGGCGAGGACAGCGAGAAGACCGGCCAGACGTAGATCGTCTACGCGTCCCTGCGTACGCGGCGCTACGTACCACCTTGGGGCGAGCTGTGAGGCTTCTCCGCAGTTCGACGCACCCGCCCTCGTCAGGACGCATCAATGGCAACTGACGGGTACGTGCAAATTATTTGGGATGCCCCGTAATGGAACCCGGGAGGGCTCCGGCTCGTTGTTCACGACGTGAGCACGACACCACCTGTTCTCGCCGCAGAGCTGGCACAGGCGTGGGCCGATATTCAGCGGTCCCACCCCGAGCTGCCGGATCTCGCCGCGCCAGAGTCCCTGATCGGAGAGTCCTCGTCCGCCTGCGGCGCCGAGCTCTCCTTCGAACGACTGCTTCATGAAGCGGTCCATGGCATCGCCGCAGCCAGAGGTGTCCGCGACACCTCGCGAGCGGGCCGTTATCACAACCGCCGATTCCTTGCGATCGCCGAGGAGATGGGCCTCGACCACCCCGAGGAGCCGCATCCCAGCAGCGGTTTCTCCCTGGTCGCGCTCAGCCCCGAGGCCAAGCGCCGATATCGCCCCACCATCGAGCGGCTCCAGCGCGCCCTCAAGGCGCACACGGTCGCGACGGCCGCCGACACCAAGCGCAGCTTCCGCGGTCCGGCCGCCCGGCACGGCTCGTCCGGTGGCGGGGTCCGCGTCAAAGCGGTCTGCGACTGCGGCAGGAACGTACGGGTCGTCCCCTCGGTCCTCGCCCAGGCGCCGATCGTCTGCGGCGGCTGCGGGAAGCCGTTCCGTATCCCGGAAGTCGTCGGCGCCGCTAGCTGAACACCCGGGCACCGGAGCAGGACACCCGCGACGTCCTGCCGTGGTGCGCGCGTGTGGCAGAATGGCGAGCTGTACTCGACAGTCGCACAGGACCCCTCTCTCCTCCGGCTGACGCGTCCATCGGGCGGATCGGGTACCGCAACCCCACGCGGCATCCCGTTGTGCCCAACCACGTCAAGACCAGGAGACACCACTCCAGTGGCAGTCAAGATCAAGCTGAAGCGTCTGGGCAAGATCCGTTCGCCTCACTACCGCATCATCGTCGCCGACTCCCGTACCCGCCGCGACGGCCGGGCCATCGAGGAGATCGGTCTGTACCACCCGGTGCAGAACCCCTCGCGCATCGAGGTCGACTCGGACCGTGCGCGGTACTGGCTGTCCGTCGGCGCCCAGCCGACCGAGCCGGTCCTCGCGATCCTCAAGCTCACCGGCGACTGGCAGGCGCACAAGGGCCTGCCGGCCCCCGCGCCGCTGCTCCAGCCGGAGCCGAAGGCCGACAAGCGCGCCCTCTTCGAGGCTGCCGCGAAGGATGCCGGCGACGAGCCCAAGGGTGAGGCGATCACCCAGAAGGCCAAGAAGTCCGACAAGAAGGCCGACGAAGCCGGGACCGAGTCCTCGGCCGCCGCCGAGTCGACCGAGGCCTGAGCATGCTCGAGGAGGCTCTCGAGCACCTCGTGAAGGGCATCGTCGACAACCCGGACGACGTGCGGGTCGCCTCGCGCAACCTGCGCCGTGGCCGTGTGCTGGAGGTCCGGGTCCACCCCGACGACCTCGGCAAGGTGATCGGCCGCAACGGCCGCACCGCACGCGCTCTGCGGACCGTCGTGGGCGCCATCGGCGGCCGTGGGATCCGTGTCGACCTCGTCGATGTGGACCAGGTTCGCTGACAGAGCTGGAACACCGGCACGGGCCGGGGAGGGCCACACCGCCTTCTCCGGCCTTTGCTGTTTTCGGAGAACCTTTGCTGTTTTCGGATTTCGGAAAAGAAGGTGCGTGCAGTGCAGTTGGTGGTCGGGCGGGTGGGCCGCGCCCATGGGATCAAGGGCGAGGTCACCGTAGAGGTACGTACGGACGAGCCCGAAGTACGGCTCGGACCCGGCGCCGTACTCGCCACGGACCCGGCGGAGGCCGGACCGCTCACGATCGAGTCGGGCCGGGTGCACAGCGGCAGACTCCTGCTGCGCTTCGAGGGCGTACGGGACCGTACGGGCGCCGAGGCGCTGCGCAATGTGCTGCTGATCGCCGAGGTCGATCCCGAGGAACTCCCCGAGGACCCGGACGAGTTCTACGACCACCAGCTCATGGACCTGGACGTGGTGCTGGCCGATGGCACGGAGATCGGAAGGATCACCGAGATCACGCATCTGCCCTCGCAGGACCTGTTCATCGTGGAGCGGCCCGACGGCAGCGAGGTGATGATCCCCTTCGTCGAGGAGATCGTCACGGAGATCGATCTGGAGGAGCAGCGGGCCGTCATCGAGCCGCCGCCCGGCCTGATCGACGACCGCGCGGAAGTCGCCGGCGGACGCGATGCGTCCAGTCGCGACGTGCCCGATGGGGATGGCAGCTCATGAGACTCGATGTCGTCACGATCTTCCCCGAGTACCTGGAGCCGCTGAACGTCTCGCTGGTCGGCAAGGCCCGCGCGCGCGGGCGGCTCGATGTCCATGTGCACGACCTCCGGGAGTGGACGTACGACCGGCACAGCACCGTCGACGACACCCCCTACGGCGGCGGGCCCGGCATGGTCATGAAGACCGGCCCCTGGGGCGACGCCCTCGACGCGATCCTGGCGAGCGGTTACGAGGCGGGGGCGCACGGCCCGGTCCTGGTCGTCCCCACCCCCAGCGGCCGCCCCTTCACCCAGGAAGTGGCCGTCGAGCTGTCCGAGCGGCCCTGGCTGCTCTTCGCACCCGCGCGGTACGAGGGCATCGACCGCCGGGTCATGGACGAGTACGCCACCCGCCTGCCGGTCTTCGAGCTGTCCATCGGCGACTACGTCCTGGCCGGCGGGGAGGCAGCCGTACTGGTCATGACCGAGGCGGTGGCCCGGCTGCTGCCCGGAGTCCTCGGCAACGCGGAGTCGCACCGCGACGACTCCTTCGCCCCCGGCGCGATGGCCGATCTGCTGGAGGGCCCGGTCTACACCAAGCCGCCCGAATGGCGCGGTCGCTCCATCCCGGACGTCCTGCTCAGCGGCCACCACGGCCGTATCGCGCGCTGGCGCAGGGACGAGGCGTTCCGGCGTACGGCACTCAACCGGCCCGATCTGATCGAGCGCTGCGACCCGAAGGCCTTCGACAAGAAGGACCGCGAGATCCTCTCGATCCTGGGCTGGGCACCCGAGCCCGATGGCCGATTTTGGCGCAGGCCCGAGGCCATGGAAGAATAGGCCGCTGCCGTACGTCCGGTGTGCGCCCCTGCCACAGGGGGAACGACGCCCGCCCGACGCGAACGGCACCCCGAACTCTCCCCGAGACATCCGCCGATGACCTGTGGCATCGGCGAGGAAGCAGAACAGTCATGTCCAGCCTGCTCGACACCGTCGACGCCGCGTCGCTCCGCAGCGACCTCCCCGCCTTCCGCCCCGGTGACACGGTCAACGTGCACGTACGGGTCATCGAGGGCAACCGCTCCCGTATCCAGCAGTTCAAGGGCGTGGTCATCCGCCGCCAGGGCTCCGGCGTCCGCGAGACCTTCACGGTCCGCAAGGTCTCCTTCTCCGTCGGTGTCGAGCGCACCTTCCCGGTGCACAGCCCGATCTTCGAGAAGATCGAGCTGGTGAGCCGCGGTGACGTCCGCCGCGCCAAGCTCTACTACCTGCGCGAGCTGCGCGGCAAGGCCGCCAAGATCAAGGAGAAGCGCGACAACTGAGCCGCGCGGGGCGGGCGGGGCGTTCGTCACGTCGCGCCCGGTTCCACCCGGGTCCACAGGGGCGCCGGATAAGCTCTGGCCCCGATGGACACCGAAGCACCGCACACGGAGCGCGACCGCTCTTCCGGAGCCCCACTGGGGACGGGAGAGCGGTCGCGCTCCGTGCGTGCTTCCTGGGGCAGGGCCGGGCTGCTCGGGCTCGGCTGCGCGGTCGCCGTCCTGCTGTTCAGCGCCTTCGTGGTGCAGCCCTTCCTGATCCCCAGTGGCTCGATGGAGCCCACGCTCCAGGTGGGGGACCGGGTGCTGGTCAACAAGTTGGCGTACCGTTTCGATACCGAGCCGGAGCGCGGTGATGTGGTCGTCTTCGACGGCACCGGATCCTTTGTCCAGGAGCCGCCGGAGGAGAACCCCGTCATCGGGCTGCTGCACGGGGCCGCCGCGGCTCTGGGGCTCGCCGAGCCCGCCGAGACCGACTTCGTGAAGCGCGTGGTCGGCGTCGGGGGCGACCGGGTGGTCTGCTGCGACAAGGGGGGCAGGGTCGAGGTGAACGGCCGGGCCGTGGACGAGCGGCGCTATCTGTACCCCGGGGACACGCCCTCCCGGGTCCCCTTCGACATCGTCGTACCACCGGGCACCCTGTGGGTCATGGGCGACCACCGGGCCAACTCGCGCGACTCCAGGGACCATCTCGGCGACCCGGGCGGGGGCATGGTGCCCGTCGGCAAGGTCGTCGGACGGGCGGACTGGATCGGCTGGCCACTGGGCCGCTGGTCCTCGCTGGAGCACTCCGGCGCCTTCCGGGACGTACCGGCCCCGGGCCTCCGGGACGTACCCGCTGGGGACTCCGGCGGAGCTGCGGACTCCAAGGACGTACCCGCCCCGGACGGCGCCCATGGGTAAGCGCGGCCGGCCCGCGGCCCATGGATCGGACACCAGGCTGCCCACCGGCACCCGGCCCACCAGCGGCCGGGCACTTCCGGGCCGTGCGGAGCGGCGCAAGCTCGCCCGCCGGGTCAAGCGGCGCCGCCGCAGGTCCGCGATGGCCGAGATACCGATTCTGATCACCGTGGCGCTGCTGATCGCGCTCGTCCTCAAGACCTTCCTGGTACAGGCCTTTGTGATCCCCTCGGGGTCCATGGAGCAGACGATCAGGATCAGCGACCGCGTCCTGGTGGACAAACTGACCCCGTGGTTCGGCTCCAGGCCCGAGCGCGGCGATGTGGTGGTGTTCAAGGACCCGGGCGGCTGGCTCGACGACGAGCAGCCCCCGCCGGACAACTCACCGGTCGTCGTCAAACAGGTCAAACAGGCGCTGACCTTCATCGGACTGCTGCCCTCGGCCGATGAGCAGGATCTGATCAAGCGAGTCGTCGCGGTCGGCGGCGACACCGTCACCTGCTGCGACAAGGACGGCAAAGTTTCCGTCAACGGTGTGCCATTGACCGAGCCGTATCTGCACCCGCAGAACGCGCCCTCGCAGATCCCGTTCCAGGTCCAGGTGCCGGAGGGGCGGATCTTTGTGATGGGCGACCACCGGTCGAACTCGGCCGACTCGCGCTTCCATCTCAAGGAGGAGTTCCGCGGAACGGTCTCCGAGGACGGGGTGGTGGGCCGGGCCGTCGTCATCGCCTGGCCGTTCGACCACTGGCGTGGCCTGGGGGAGCGGGAGACGTACGCTTCGGTGCCGGACGCGCGTGCCGCGCCGACGACGGCGCGGGGAGTGTCGAATAGTGTGTCTTCCCAGGATCTCAACGGATTGATCCGGCTCCCGAGCCCTGCGGAACTCCCGCTCGTTATGGGAGTGGTGGGCCTGTCCCGTATCGGTGGCAGGCGATCGCGCCGCGTAATCGCGCGGAGCACTCGCACGGAGTGAGGAGTGGATGTGGGGGACGTGGCGGTCGGCGCACGATCCGGACACGATGGTCCCGAAGAGGGACGCGAGCAGCTCGCCGAGTCGCCCGAAGAAGTGACGGAGGACACGACGGAACGTACGGCACCCGCGGCGCACGACGCGCACGGGACCGGGAGTGCGCACGGGACCGGGAGTCCCCCGGGCGACGGGCAGGACGGCGACGGAGCCGGGCCCGAGGACGGCGGATCCACGGCGGCGCGCCCGCAGCGTTCCTTCTGGAAGGAACTGCCCCTGCTGATCGGTATCGCGCTGCTGCTTGCGCTGCTGATCAAGACCTTCCTGGTGCAGGCGTTCTCGATCCCCTCGGACTCGATGCAGGACACCCTCCAGCGGGGCGACCGGGTTCTGGTGGACAAGCTCACCCCGTGGTTCGGCTCCGAGCCGGAGCGCGGCGAGGTCGTGGTCTTCCATGACCCCGGCGGCTGGCTGGAGGGCACTCCCACCCCCAGTCCGAACATCGTGCAGAACTTTCTGAGCTTTATCGGTCTGATGCCGTCCTCCGAGGAGAAGGACCTGATCAAGCGCGTCATCGCGGTCGGCGGTGACACGGTGGAGTGCAAGGAGGGCGGAAAGGTCCAGGTCAATGGACATCCGCTCAACGAGGAGGGGTACATCTACCCCGGCAACACTCCCTGTGACGACAAGCCGTTCGGGCCGATCAAGGTCGAGGAGGGCCGGATCTGGGTCATGGGCGACCACCGGCAGAACTCACTGGACTCGCGCTACCACCAGGAGCTGCCCGGCCGGGGCACGGTCTCCACGGACGAGGTCGTCGGGCGCGCCTTTGTCGTCGCCTGGCCGGTCAACCGCTGGTCCTTCCTTCCGGTGCCCGACACCTTCGACCAGTCCGGGCTGAGCGCCGCGGCTTCCATGGCCGTTCCCGGCGCCCTCGGGGTGGCCGGAGCGCTGCCGGTCGTGCTGTGGCGCAGGCGGAGGCTGACCGGCGGGGGTACCGCCGGGTAGGGTGCGGTCCCGGACCGTCCACATGGGGGGAGCGCTGGGATGAGCGGGACAGTCGGGACCGGGCGCGCGGCGACAGGGCGTACGGATTCGCAAACGGTGAGCGGCGGCCACGGTCGCCTCGGCAATGTGCTGTCGGGGCTGGCCGTGGCCGTCGGCTGTGTGCTCTTCCTCGGCGGGTTCGTCTGGGGAGCCGTGGAGTACCGGCCGTACACCGTGCCCACCAATTCGATGAGCCCGACCGTGAAGGCGGGTGACCGGGTGCTGGGCCAGCGGATATCCGGCGGCGATGTACGGCGCGGGGATGTGGTGGTCTTCACCGACGCCGACTGGGGCGACCTTCCGATGCTGAAGCGCGTCGTCGGTGTCGGCGGCGACACGGTCGCCTGCTGCGACGCGGACGGCAGGCTCACCGTGAACGGCAAGCCCGTGCGCGAACCGTACGTTCAGGGAATGCCCGGCGGGCAGGCGTCCACGACCGAATTCGACGCGAAAGTGCCCGAGGGGCAGCTCTTTCTGCTCGGAGATGAGCGCAGCGGCTCGATGGACTCCCGCATGCATCTCCAGGACCAGGCACAGGGCTCCGTACCGCGCTCGTCGGTGGACGCGCGTGTCGATGCCGTGGTGTGGCCGCTGGGCAGTCTGGTCGGCCGGCCGGAGGCGTTCCAAGGGATGCCGGGCGGGGTGTCCGGGGCAGGGCCGGTGAGGCTGGTGGCGGCGGCGATTCTGGGCGGGGCGCTGCTGATCCTGGGCGGCGCGGCGTACGGACCGGTCGCGCGGTGGCTGTCGGCGCCCCGGAGGGCCCGCGGGGCCCGGGAAGGGGCGTCCGCCGGTGCCCGCTGAGGGAGAGCTGCCCGAACCGGCTGGTGAACCGGCTGAGGGAGGGCTGCGCAAGGTGGCCCGGGTGGTGCTGCTCGACCCCCAGGACCGGATTCTGCTGCTGCACGGATTCGAGCCGGACGATCCCGGCGACGACTGGTGGTTCACGCCCGGCGGCGGTCTGGAGGGGGACGAGACCCGCGAGGAGGCCGCGCTGCGCGAGCTGGCCGAGGAGACGGGTATCACACAGGTGGAGCTGGGGCCCGTGCTCTGGCGCCGGATCTGCTCCTTTCCCTTCGACGGGAGACGCTGGGACCAGGACGAGTGGTACTTCCTGGCACGTACGGCGCAGACCGAGACCTCGGCGGACGGGCTGACGGAGCTGGAGCTGCGCAGCGTCGCGGGGCTGAGGTGGTGGACCTCCGCCGAACTGCTGGCGGCGCGTGAGACGGTGTACCCGACCAGGCTCGCCGAACTGCTGCGTACGCTGCTCGAAGAGGGTCCTCCGGATACGCCGGTGGTCCTCGCCCCCGAAATTGTCTAGGGGTGCGGGGCGTCGGAGCACAATGGGGGGACGTACGGCTGAAGGGGAACATGCCATGAGCGCCGAGGACCTCGAAAAGTACGAGACCGAGATGGAGCTGAAGCTCTACCGGGAGTACCGCGATGTCGTCGGTCTGTTCAAATATGTGATCGAGACCGAGCGTCGTTTCTATCTCACCAATGACTACGAGATGCAGGTGCACTCGGTGCAGGGTGAGGTCTTCTTCGAGGTCACGATGGCGGACGCATGGGTCTGGGACATGTACAGGCCGGCCAGGTTTGTCAAGCAGGTCCGGGTGCTCACGTTCAAGGACGTGAATATCGAGGAGCTGAACAAGAGCGACCTCGAACTGCCCGGCGGCTGAAGGGCTTGAGCCGGGCGGTCGCGCCGGGGCGTCCGGCGTTGCCTCGGGCGGGGCGGTGGGCGGTCACCCGCCAGGGTGGCCGGGTTATCCACAATCGGTGACTTGTCCACCAAGATCCACTCATTGCGGGCGGTCGCGTCACAGTCGGTGCCGGAGGTGGTGCCGAAATGAACGCGACGAATGCGACCAGCGCTACGAACGCGGCGAAAGCGACGAACGCGACGAGGGCTCTGGGGCGGTACGGCGAGGAGCTGGCCGCGCGCAGACTGGCCGAGGCGGGGATGACCGTGCTGGCCCGCAACTGGCGGTGCGGCAGGACGGGCGAGATCGACATCGTGGCCCGGGACAGCGATGCCCGGGGCGGCGCGGTGCTGGTCGTCTGTGAGGTCAAGACCCGCAGGTCCGGATCGTTCGAACATCCGATGGCCGCGGTCACCGAGGAGAAGGCGGACCGGCTCAGACGGCTCGCTGCCTGCTGGCTGGAGCGGTGCGGCGGTCCGCCGCCCGGCGGAGTGCGGATCGATCTGATCGGAGTGGTGCTGCCCCGGCGCGGCCCGGCCGAGATCGAGCACGCGCGGGGGGTGGCCTGATGGGGTTCGCGCGAGCGTGCTCGGTGGCACTGGTGGGTGTCGAGGGCGTGGTGGTCGAGGTCCAGGCGGATCTTGAGCCGGGAGTGGCCGCGTTCACCCTGGTGGGGCTGCCGGACAAGAGCCTGGTGGAGAGCCGCGACCGGGTCAGGGCAGCGGTGGTGAACTCGGGCGCCGAGTGGCCGCAGAAGAAGCTCACGGTCGGACTGAGCCCGGCTTCCGTACCGAAGAGCGGCAGCGGATTCGATCTGGCCGTCGCCGCGGCGGTGCTCGGCGCGGCCGAGCGCATCGATCCCCGGGCCATCGCCGATCTGGTGCTGATCGGGGAGCTGGGTCTGGACGGGCGGGTCAGGCCGGTGCGCGGGGTGCTGCCCGCCGTGCTCGCGGCGGCCGAGGCGGGCTACCGGCAGGTGGTGGTTCCCGAGCAGACCGCGGGCGAGGCGTCCCTGGTGCCGGGGGTGTCGGTCCTCGGGGTACGGAGCCTGCGGCAGCTCATCGCCGTACTGACCGACGAGGCGGTGCCCGACGAGCCCCGGGACACCGTGGCGGGGCGCCCGGACGCGATGCTGGCGGGGCTGATGGTGCCGGGCGCGGGGGTCGGCACCGGGCTGGCGGCCGGTAACGGCGAGGGCGAGGGACACCGGCCCGACCTCGCGGATGTCGCCGGGCAGGGACCGGCCCGTACGGCCCTGGAAGTGGCCGCGGCGGGCGGCCACCATCTGCTTCTTCAGGGCCCGCCGGGCGCGGGCAAGACCATGCTGGCCGAGCGGCTGCCCGGGGTGCTGCCGCCCCTGACCCGGCAGGAGTCGCTGGAGGTCACGGCGGTGCACTCGGTGGCGGGCATCCTGCCGCCCGGCGAGCCGCTCGTCCGTACGCCGCCCTACTGCGCACCGCACCACTCGGCCACCATGCAGTCCCTGGTCGGCGGCGGCAACGGACTGCCGAGACCGGGCGCGGTGTCCCTGGCACACCGTGGCGTGCTCTTTCTGGACGAGGCCCCGGAGTTCTCGGGCCGGGCGCTGGACGCCCTGCGCCAGCCGCTGGAGTCGGGGCATGTGGTGGTGGCGCGCAGCGCGGGGGTGGTGCGGCTCCCCGCCCGTTTCCTGATGATCCTCGCCGCCAACCCCTGCCCCTGCGGCCGGCACACCCTGCACGGCGCCGGGTGCGAATGCCCGCCCTCGGCGATCCGCCGCTATCAGTCGCGGCTGTCCGGGCCACTGCTCGACCGGGTCGATCTGCGGGTCGACGTCCGCCCCGTCCACCGCGAGGACCTGATCGGGCAGGGCGGCAGGGGCGAGCCCACGGCGGCGGTCGCCGAGCGGGTACGGGACGCCAGGGCGCGGTCGGCGGCCCGCCTGGAGGGCACACCCTGGGCCGTCAACAGCGAGGTGCCCGGCCATGAGCTGCGCACCCGCTGGCCGGTCGCTTCCGGCGCGCTCGCCGCGGCCGAACGCGATCTGGAGCGCGGACTGCTCACGGCGCGAGGCCTGGACCGGGTGCTGCGGGTGGCCTGGACGGTCGCGGATCTCGCCGGGCGCGACCGGCCCGAGGCGCGGGATGTCGCGCTCGCGCTGGAGCTGCGCACCGGCATCGCCCGGGGCGCCGTGCCGGTGGCCGGAGGAGTCACATGACGGCCGGTGCCGGCCCGGCGGAGCGGCTGGCGCGGGCCGCGCTCACCCGGGTGCTGGAGCCCGGGGACGAGCACGGCGGGCGGTGGCTGCGGGAGTTCGGTGCCACCGGACTGCTGTCGCTGCTCACCGCGCCCGACGCCGGACGGGGCCGGCTCACCGGTGTCGGTGAGCCGCGGCTCGACGGATACCGCGCCCGGGCCCTGGCGGCCGTACCCGAGCGCGATCTCGCGGCGGTCGCCCGGCTCGGCGGCCGGTTCGTCTGCCCAGGTGACACCGAGTGGCCCAGCCAGCTCGACGACCTCGGCGATGCCAGGCCCATCGGGCTCTGGGTACGGGGCGGCCCGGACCTGCGGATCTGGTCGCTGCGTTCCGTAGCTGTGGTCGGCGCCCGGGCGTGTACCTCGTATGGGGCACATATGGCGGCCAGTATCGGCGCGGGTCTCGCCGAGCGCGGCTGGGTGGTGACCTCCGGCGCCGCGTTCGGGGTGGACGGTGCGGCCCACCGGGGCGCGCTGGCGTCCGGAGGGGCGACCGTGGCCGTGCTGGCCTGCGGGGTCGATGTGGTCTATCCGCGCGGTCACGCCGAGCTGATCGGGCGCATCGTCGAACAGGGCCTGGTCGTCGCCGAACTGGCGCCGGGCGACCACCCCACCCGCAGCAGATTCGTGCTGCGCAACCGGGTGATCGCCGCGCTCACCCGGGGCACCGTCGTGGTGGAGGCGGAATACCGCAGCGGCTCCCTGGTCACCGCCCGCGACGCCCAGCGGCTCGGCCGCTTCACGATGGGCGTGCCGGGCCCCGTCACCAGCGGGCTGTCGGCCGGCGTGCACGAACTGCTGCGCGGTGAGGGAGTGCTGGTCACGGACGCCGCCGAAGTGGCGGAGCTGGTCGGCGACATCGGCGAGCTGGCCCCGCGCCGCCGCGGCCCTGTACTGCCCAGGGACCTGCTCGACCCGCTCAGCGCCCGGGTCCTGGAAGCACTGCCTGCCCGGGGCAGCGCCGCCGGGCCGGACATCGCGCGGGGCGCGGGAACGACTCCGGACGAGGCTCTCGCCAGGCTGTACGAACTCCACTCGCTGGGTTTTGTCGAACGGCGTGGCGACGGATGGCAGTTGGCCGGCCCGGCGACTCCGGCGGCCACCACGCGGCGAGGCGGTTCTTGACCTGGGGCATTCGGGTGAAAAGGTGAGAGCGATGATCCCTTCAACTCCGTCGGTGCCGCCCGACGGGCCGGCGCGAGCGGTGTCGGCCCGGGATCGAAGATGTGCTCGAAGGCGTCCACCGGGACGGGCGCGGCCGCCCGCTCCTCGGGTGGCGCGACGGCTCAGTCACGCTACGCTCACCTGCATTCCGGCCCCAGCAGACGTCCCCCGCACTTCACAGCAGAACGGCTCAAGGCAACGCATGCCCCAGCACACCTCCGGGTCTGACCGCGCGGCAGCGCCCCCGGCTGCCCGGAGCGCCGTACGGCCCCCCGCGCCCTCGTCGCTCGAAGAGCTGTGGCGGTCGTACAAGACCACGGGCGACGAGCGGCTGCGTGAGCAGTTGATCTTGCACTACTCACCGCTGGTGAAGTATGTCGCGGGCCGGGTCAGTGTGGGACTGCCGTCCAATGTCGAGCAGGCCGACTTCGTCTCCTCCGGGGTCTTCGGGCTGATCGACGCGATCGAGAAGTTCGACATCGAGCGCTCCATCAAGTTCGAGACCTACGCGATCACCCGGATCCGTGGCGCGATGATCGACGAACTCAGGGCCCTGGACTGGATCCCGCGCTCCGTACGGCAGAAGGCCAGAGCCGTCGAGCGTGCCTACGCCACGTTGGAGGCGCAGCTCAGACGCACGCCCTCGGAGGGCGAGGTGGCCGCGGAGATGGGGATCGCGCTGGAGGAACTCCACGCCGTATTCAGCCAGTTGTCCCTGGCCAATGTGGTGGCGCTGGAGGAACTGCTCCATGTCGGCGGCGAGGGCGGCGACCGGCTCAGCCTGATGGACACCCTGGAGGACACCGCCGCCGACGATCCGGTGGAGGTCGCCGAGGACCGCGAGCTGAGACGGCTGCTGGCCCGTGCGATCAATACGCTCCCCGACCGCGAGAAGACCGTGGTCACGCTCTACTACTACGAGGGCCTCACCCTCGCCGAGATCGGCCATGTCCTCGGTGTGACCGAGAGCAGGGTCAGCCAGATCCATACGAAGTCGGTGCTCCAACTGCGGGCCAAGCTGGCCGACGTGGGACGCTGACGCTTTACCACGGCCGCCCCATCCGTAAAGTGGAGGCGTGCCCAGGATTCGAGCGGCCTCCGTGGCCGAGCACCGGACCATGCAGCGTGGCGCCCTCCTGGACGCCGCACGCTTCCTCCTGTCCGAAGGCGGCACGGAAGCGCTGACCTTCCCCGCTCTCGCCGAGCGCACAGGCCTCGCCAGGTCCTCCGTCTACGAATACTTCCGCTCCCGCGCCGCCGTTGTCGAAGAGCTGTGCGCCGTGGACTTCCCCCTCTGGGCGGCCGAGGTCGAGGCGGCCATGGCCGGCGCGGACACCCCCGAGGCCAAGGTCGAGGCGTATGTACGGCAGCAGCTCGCGCTGGTCGGCGACCGGCGCCACCGCGCCGTGGTCGCCATCTCCGCGAGCGAACTCGACGCGGGGGCCCGCGAGAAGATCCGCGCCGCGCACGGCGGTCTGATCGCCATGATCGTGGAGGCCCTCGCCGAACTGGGCCATCAGCAGCCCCGGCTCGCCGCGATGCTGCTCCAGGGCGTTGTGGACGCGGCGGTCCGCCGTATCGAACTGGGCGCGGCCGAGATCCCGGAGGAGATCGCCGAGGCCGCCGTCTCCATGGCCCTGCGCGGCGTACGGGGCTGAGCCCCCGGCACCGCCCCGCGCGGTGCGCCCGGACCGCCGACGCCAGCAGGACGATCGCGTGCACCGCACTGCTCGCCGTCGACGCGACGGCAGCCATCGACCGAGGCAAGGCGGCCGACGGCGGTTCGGGGACACCGACGACCGGGAGCAACCGGGACGGGCCCCGGCGCAGCAGCTCCGGCGGCAGCAGGGACAGCGGGTCCAGATAGACCGTGCCCCTCAGCAGCCCCCAGTGCAGACAGCCCGCGGCACAGTGCGACGGACCGCTGTCCAGCCGGGCCACCACCTGCCCCGGGGCCACCGCATCCCCTTTGGAGACCAGCGGCTCCACCGGCTCGTAGGTGATCCGCAGAGGCGGCGCACCCGTACCGGACAGAGCGATCGCCAGCACCCGGCGGCCCGCGACCCGGCCCGCGAACGACACCCGGCCCCCGGCAGCGGCCCGTACCACCGAGCCCGGCGCGGCGGCCAGATCGACCCCGCGGTGCCCCCGGCCGTACGCCGACTCCGGCGGCTCCCAGCCGCGCAGGACCGCCGGCCTCGATCCCACCGGCCACACCCGGCCGCCACCTCCACCGCCCCCATCGGCAGCGGAGGCGGCGGCAGCGGCGGCAGCGGAGTCAGGGAAAACGAGGGACGAGAAGAGGGACAAGAAGAACGAAACGAGGAACGAGAGAGCGAGGACAGGACGCACATCGACACGGACAGTGATCATGTCCCCACCGTGCCGCACCCGGCACAACCGTGCTGATCATGCCCCGGATCTGTGGACCACCGACCGGTTGTGGATATCGCCGTCACCCGGGGGTGCGACGGTCCCGTACACTTCTTGTGGCGATCCGGGTCACCGGGTCGACTTCGCACGCCCCGCCATCGGCCCCCTTCGCGCCGATGTCAGCGCTTCTCGGTCCTCCGTGGCACAGCGCACCGGGGCGTCAGGTGCGGCCGCCGTCCGGCGGACGCGACAACCGAGTATCTCAAGGAGTACGGCCATGGCCGTCGTCACGATGCGGGAGCTGCTGGAGAGCGGCGTCCACTTCGGTCACCAGACCCGCCGCTGGAACCCGAAGATGAAGCGCTTCATTTTCACCGAGCGCAACGGCATCTACATCATCGACCTGCTCCAGTCGCTGTCGTACATCGACCGCGCCTACGAGTTCGTCAAGGAGACCGTCGCGCACGGCGGCTCCATCATGTTCGTCGGTACGAAGAAGCAGGCCCAGGAGGCCATCGCCGAGCAGGCGACGCGCGTCGGCATGCCCTATGTCAACCAGCGCTGGCTGGGCGGCATGCTCACCAACTTCTCCACCGTCTACAAGCGCCTCCAGCGCCTGAAGGAGCTTGAGCAGATCGACTTCGAGGATGTGGCCGCCTCCGGCCTCACCAAGAAGGAGCTGCTGGTCCTCTCCCGCGAGAAGGCCAAGCTGGAGAAGACCCTCGGCGGTATCCGCGAGATGCAGAAGGTGCCCAGCGCCGTCTGGATCGTCGACACCAAGAAGGAGCACATCGCCGTCGGTGAGGCGCGCAAGCTCCACATCCCGGTCGTCGCGATCCTCGACACCAACTGCGACCCCGACGAGGTCGACTACAAGATCCCGGGCAACGACGACGCGATCCGTTCCGTCACCCTGCTCACCCGTGTGATCGCCGACGCCGTCGCCGAGGGCCTCATCGCCCGTTCCGGTGTCGCCACCGGTGACTCCAAGCCGGGCGAGAAGGCCGCGGGCGAGCCCCTCGCCGAGTGGGAGCGCGACCTGCTCGAAGGCGAGAAGAAGGCCGATGACGCGGCCGCCACGGCTGCCAAGCCCGAGGCCGACGTCCAGACCTCCGCCGAGACGGAGAAGGCCGCCGACGCGGACGCCGCGGCCGCGGACACCGAGCAGGCCTGACCCCTTACCGGTTCCGGCAGTCGACGGCGGGGGCCGCACCACGGCCCCCGCCGTTCACCCGTAGATCTTTCAGACCTTCGAGAGAGAATTACAGATCATGGCGAATTACACCGCCGCCGACGTCAAGAAGCTCCGTGAGCTCACCGGCGCCGGCATGATGGACTGCAAGAAGGCACTGGACGAGGCCGACGGCAACGTCGACAGCGCCGTCGAGTTCCTCCGAGTCAAGGGCCAGAAGGGCGTCGCCAAGCGCGAGGGCCGTTCTGCCGAGAACGGCGCGGTCGTCTCCCTCATCTCCGAGGACAAGACCTCCGGCGTTCTGCTTGAGCTGAAGTGCGAGACGGACTTCGTCGCCAAGGGCGACAAGTTCCAGAACGTGGCCAACGCCCTCGCCGCGCATGTCGCCGCGACCTCCCCGGCCGACCTGGAGGCGCTCCTCGCCTCCGAGATCGAGGCCGGCAAGACCGTTCAGGCGTATGTGGACGAGGCGAACGCCAACCTGGGCGAGAAGATCGTCCTGGACCGCTTCGCGCAGTTCACCGGCGGTTATGTCGCCGCCTACATGCACCGCACCATGCCCGACCTCCCGCCGCAGGTCGGCGTGCTGGTCGAGCTGGACAAGGAAGACGCCCAGGTCGCCAAGGACGTCGCGCAGCACATCGCCGCCTTCGCCCCGAAGTACCTGAACCGCGACGAGGTCCCGGCCGAGACGGTCGAGAACGAGCGCCGTGTCGCCGAGGCGACCTCGCGCGAGGAGGGCAAGCCCGAGGCCGCCCTCCCCAAGATCGTCGAGGGCCGCGTCAACGGCTTCTTCAAGGAGGTCGTGGTCCTGGAGCAGGCGTTCGCGAAGGACAACAAGAAGTCCGTCCAGAAGGTCCTGGACGAGGCCGGTGTCAGCCTGAAGCGCTTCGCGCGCATCAAGGTCGGCATCTGAGTCTGTACGCGATCAACCGAAGACCCCGATAGGGTCTGACGCAGTCGTCCGCGTACGCGCCGGGCGACCGCAGATCTGACGAGGAGGCCATTGCCGCACTGGGAACCGCGAGGACCCTGGCAATGGCCTTCTTCGTATGTGCACGAGGAGATCTCCATGGAACAGGCCGACAAAGCCGACAAGAGCGACGACGGCAAGAAGCACGGCCGCTTCATGCTGAAGCTGTCCGGCGAGGCGTTCGCCGGCCGGGGAGCGCTCGGCGTCGACCCCGACGTCGTACACGCCATCGCCCGCGAGATCGCCGCCGTCGTGCGGGACGGCGCCCAGATCGCGGTCGTCATCGGCGGCGGCAACTTCTTCCGGGGCGCCGAACTCCAGCAGCGCGGCATGGACCGGGCACGCTCCGACTACATGGGCATGCTCGGTACGGTCATGAACTGCCTGGCCCTCCAGGATTTCCTGGAGAAGGAAGGCATCGGCTCCCGCGTCCAGACCGCCATCACCATGGGCCAGGTTGCGGAGCCGTACATCCCGCTGCGCGCCGTACGGCACATGGAGAAGGGCCGCGTGGTCATCTTCGGCGCCGGTATGGGCATGCCGTACTTCTCCACCGACACCACCGCCGCCCAGCGCGCCCTGGAGATCGACGCCCAGGCGCTGCTGATGGGTAAGAACGGGGTGGACGGGGTGTACGACTCGGACCCCAAGACCAACCCCGACGCGGTCAAGTTCGACGCGCTGGAGTACAGCGAGGTGATCGCGGGCGATCTGCGTGTCGCCGACATGACGGCGATCACGCTGTGCCAGGACAACAAGCTGCCGATTCTTGTCTTCGAATTGCTGAAGGAAGGCAATATCGCGCGTGCGGTCAGGGGTGAGAAGATCGGCACGCTCGTGAGCGACCAGGGCACCCGGACCTGATCCGGGGCCGCCCCGTACGGGATGGACAGAGCCCTGCCGGTCGGACACCGTGCAGGAGTAGACGCGACGCAGGTTCCGACGGCCCGCTGAGCACGCCGGGCCCACTCAAGACACGCAGGAGCAAGTGGTGATCGAAGAGACCCTCCTCGAGGCCGAGGAGAAGATGGAGAAGGCCGTCCTGGTCGCCAAAGACGACTTCGCCGCGATCCGCACAGGACGGGCGCATCCAGCGATGTTCAACAAGATCGTGGCGGACTACTACGGTGCTCTGACCCCGATCAACCAGCTCGCCTCGTTCGCCGTGCCCGAGGCGCGGATGGCCGTGGTGACCCCGTTCGACAAGAGCGCCCTGCGCAATATCGAGCAGGCGATCCGCGACTCCGACCTCGGCGTCAACCCGAGCAATGACGGCAATATCATCCGGGTGGTGTTCCCCGAGCTGACCCAGGACCGCCGTAAGGAGTTCATCAAGGTCGCCAAGACCAAGGCCGAGGACTCGAAGATCTCGATCCGGGCGGTACGCCGCAAGGCCAAGGAGACCATCGACAAGCTGGTCAAGGACGGCGAGGTCGGCGAGGACGAGGGACGCCGCGCGGAGAAGGAGCTCGACGACACGACCGCGAAGTATGTCGCGCAGGTCGACGAGCTGCTCAAGCACAAGGAAGCCGAGCTGCTCGAGGTCTGATGAACGACTCTTCCCGGGGGGCCCCGTCAGCGGCCGGTTACTCCGGTTACACCGATTACTGGGGACCGGCCGACCACGGGGCCGCCCCGGCGGGTCCCGCGTACGACGCGCTGGACACACAGCAGACTCGGCCCATGCCCATCGTGCCCGACGGACCCGCCGGCGGCGGGGACCAGGATGACGACCGGAGGGCCGCTCGGCCGGGCGGCCCCCTGTTCCGTGACGAGACTCCACAGGAGCCCATGGGAGCGCCTCCGCCACCACCTCAGAAGAAGCGGGCAGGCCGTGATCTGCGCGCGGCCATAGGCGTGGGTCTCGGTCTCGGCGTGGTCGTCGCGGCGTCGCTCTTCATCGTCAAGGCCGTGTTCGTCGGAGTCGTCGCGGTCGCGGTGGTCATCGGGCTGTGGGAGCTGACCTCGCGGCTGGACGAGAAGAAGGGCATCAAGGCCCCGCTGGTCCCGCTGGCCGTCGGCGGCGCCGCGATGATCGTCGCCGGATATGTGCGCGGCGCCGAGGGAGCCTGGGTCGCGATGGCCCTGACGGCGCTCGCGGTGCTGGTCTGGCGGATGACCGCGCCGCCCGAGGGCTATCTGAAGGATGTCACCGCAGGGGTTTTCGCCGCCTTCTACGTACCGTTCCTGGCCACCTTCGTGGCGATGATGCTCAGGGCGGACGACGGGCCGTGGCGGGTGCTGATGTTCATGCTGCTGACAGTCGTCAGCGACACGGGCGCGTACGCGGTCGGCTGGCGCTTCGGTACGCACAAGCTCGCGCCGCGCATCAGCCCCGGCAAGACCAGGGAGGGGCTGGCGGGAGCCGTCGTCTTCGCCATGGTGGCCGGCGCGCTCTGCATGCAGTTCCTGATCCACGACGGAATCTGGTGGCAGGGGCTGCTGCTCGGACTGGCCGTCGCGGCCAGCGCGACGCTCGGCGATCTCGGCGAGTCCATGATCAAGCGGGATCTCGGTATCAAGGACATGGGCACGCTGCTGCCCGGGCACGGCGGCATCATGGACCGCCTCGACTCCCTGCTGCCCACGGCGCCGGTGGTCTGGCTGCTGCTGGTGATCTTCGTAGGCTCCTGATGTCTCGCAGGTTCCTGCCGAGCCAGGCCCGGTCAAGGGCCTGACCTGCGGCGATACCGTACGGGGGCCCGTTGTCCACAGGACAGCGGGCCCCTGCCGCATGTCTGCGACACTGGTTCCACCATGCCTGTACCTGGAGAACTGACATTTGTCGCGCCCCGCGGAGCCAAGAAGCCGCCGCGACACCTCGCCGACCTCACCCCCGCCGAGCGCCGCGAGGCCGTCGCCGCGATCGGCGAGAAGGCGTTCCGTGCCAACCAGCTTTCGCAGCACTACTTCGCGCGGTACGCACACGATCCGCAGCAGTGGACCGACATCCCGGCCGCCGCGCGCCAGAAGCTCGCCGCGGAGCTGGTGCCCGAGCTGATGTCGGTGGTGCGGCACATCTCGTGCGACGACGACACCACCCGTAAGACGCTGTGGCGGCTGCACGACGGCACCCTGGTCGAGTCGGTGCTGATGCGCTATCCGGACCGGGTCACGATGTGCATCTCGTCGCAGGCCGGCTGCGGGATGAACTGTCCCTTCTGCGCCACCGGACAGGCCGGGCTCGACCGCAATCTGTCCACCGCGGAGATCGTGCACCAGATCGTCGACGGGATGCGCGCGCTGCGCGACGGCGAGGTGCCCGGCGGCCCCTCCCGGCTGTCGAACATCGTCTTCATGGGCATGGGCGAGCCGCTCGCCAACTACAACCGGGTGGTCGGCGCGATACGCCGGCTGACCGACCCCGAGCCAGACGGTCTGGGTCTGTCCCAGCGCGGGATCACGGTCTCGACGGTCGGTCTGGTGCCCGCGATGCTGCGTTTCGCCGACGAGGGGTTCAAGTGCCGCCTCGCGGTCTCCCTGCACGCGCCTGACGACGAGCTGCGCGACACCCTCGTCCCGGTCAACACCCGCTGGAAGGTACGGGAAGTGCTGGACGCGGCCTGGGAGTACGCGGAGAAGTCCGGCCGCCGGGTCTCCATCGAGTACGCCCTCATCCGCGACATCAACGACCAGGCGTGGCGCGGCGACCGGCTGGGCCGGCTGCTCAAGGGCAAGCGGGTGCACGTCAATCTGATCCCGCTCAATCCGACCCCGGGATCGAAGTGGACGGCGTCACGCCCCGAGGACGAGAAGGCGTTCGTCGAGGCGATCGCGGCCCATGGCGTGCCGGTGACGGTACGGGACACCAGGGGCCAGGAGATCGACGGGGCGTGCGGGCAGTTGGCCGCCTCGGAGCGCTAGGAGGCCACGGGGTAATGTTGGCCTGAACGCATTGCATATGTTCCGACAGGGGAGCGCCACAGCGCTGAGAGTGTGGCACATGTCCGCGAGAGCGGGCAGCGGCCGCAGACCCTCTGAACCTCGCCCAGGTCATTCTGGGTAGGAAGTTCGGTCACCACTCAAGCTGTTGCGCCCTGCCCGGAGTCCGGCCGGTCCTGACTCCGGGCAGGGCCGCGTCTTCTCCTGGACTTCCCAGGAGGAAAACCAGTGAGCAGCACCACCAGTACAGCCGGCACCGTCACTGACAGAAGGACGGCCGCCCGCAGAAGGACGGCCGTCGCCGCGCTCGCCACCGCGCTCGGGGTCTCGGTCCTCGCCGCCTGCGGCGGGTCCGACGGCTCCGCGCCGTCCGGCGGCAGCGGCGGTACGGAGTCGAAGACCGTCACCCTCGTCAGCCACGACTCGTTCAACGCCTCGCCCGCCGTGCTCAAGGAGTTCACCCGGCGGACCGGCTACACGGTCAAGGTCCTGAAGAGCGGGGACGCGGGCGAGGCCCTCAACAAGGAGATCCTCACCAAGGGTTCGCCCCAGGGCGATGTCTTCTTCGGCGTCGACAACACCCTGCTCTCCCGCGCCCTCGACAACGGCCTGTTCACGCCGTACAAGGCCAAGGGTCTCGACCGCGTCGACACGGCCACCCAGCTCGACCGCGGCCAGAACCGGGTCACGCCCATCGACACCGGCGATATCTGCGTCAACTACGACAAGAAGTACTTCACGGACAAGAAGCTCGCGCCGCCGCAGTCGTTCGACGATCTGGTCAAGCCGCAGTACAAGGACCTGCTCGTGACGGAGAACGCCGCGACCTCCTCGCCCGGCCTCGGCTTCCTCCTCGGCACGGCCGCGCGGTACGGCGACAACGGCTGGCAGGACTACTGGAAGAAGCTCAAGGCCAACGGCGTGCAGGTCGTCGACAGTTGGGAACAGGCCTACAACGAGAACTTCTCGGGCTCGGCCGGCGGCAGAAAGGCCAAGGCCGACCGCCCGCTCGTCGTCTCGTACGCCTCCAGCCCGCCCGTAGAGGTCCTGTACGCCGAGCCGCAGCCGCAGCAGGCGCCCACCGGAGTCGCCACCGGCACCTGCTTCCGGCAGACGGAGTTCGCCGGGCTGCTCACGGGCGCGAAGAACGAGGCGGGCGGCAAGGCCCTGGTGGACTTCCTGATCAGCGACACCTTCCAGGCGGACATGCCGCTGAACATGTTCGTCAACCCGGTCGTCAAGAGCGTGAAGCTGCCCGAGCTGTTCACGAAGTTCGGCGCGACGGTCAGCGAGCCCGAGACCGTGGCACCCGACAAGATCGCCGCCAACCGTGAGCAGTGGATCCAGTCGTGGACCTCACTCGTGGTGAAGTAGCCGACAGGGCGGCGAGCCGGGCCCGGCCGGCTCGCCCCACCCCGAAGGGCCGCGCGAGTTCCGTCCGGCTCGTCCTCATGGCCGTACCCGTCGCGTTCTTCGCGGTCTTCTTCGCCTATCCCGTGACCGCGATCGTCGGCCGCGGCCTCAAGGCCGACGGCACCTGGCAGTTCGGCCGCGTCGGCGAGGTACTGAGCCGTCCCGACATCCTCGGTGTTCTCTGGTTCACCACCTGGCAGGCGCTCGCCTCCACCGCGCTCACCCTGCTGATCGCCCTGCCCGGCGCGTATGTCTTCGCACGCTTCGACTTCCCGGGCAGGCATCTGCTGCGCGCGGTGGTCACCGTCCCCTTCGTCCTGCCGGCCGTCGTGGTCGGCACGGCCTTCCTGGCGCTGCTCGGGCGCGGCGGACTGCTCGACGACCTGTGGGGCATACGGCTCGACACGACCGTCTGGGCGATCCTCCTCGCGCATGTCTTCTTCAACTACGCGGTGGTCGTACGGACCGTGGGCGGCCTGTGGTCACAGCTCGACCCGCGCCAGGAGGAGGCCGCGCGGGTGCTGGGCGCGGGACGGCTCGCGGCCTGGTGGCGGGTGACGCTGCCGGCCCTCGCCCCCGCCGTGGCGGCCGCCGCCCTGATGGTCTTCCTCTTCACCTTCACCTCCTTCGGGGTCGTACAGATCCTGGGCGGCCCGGCCTACTCCACGCTGGAGGTGGAGATCTACCGGCAGACCGCGCAGCTCCTCGACCTGCCCACCGCCGCCGTGCTCACCCTCGTCCAGTTCGCGGCGGTCGCGGCGGTGCTGGCGGTGCACGCCCGGACCGTACGGAGACGGGAGGGCGCGCTGAAACTCGTCGACCCGGCGCAGACGGCGCGCAGGCCGCGCGGGACCGGGCAGTGGGCGCTGCTCGGCGGGGTCCTCGCCACCGTTCTGATGCTGATCCTGCTGCCGCTCGGTGTGCTCGTCGAGCGCTCACTCGACACGCCGGGCGGGTACGGCCTCGGCTTCTACCGTGCACTCGGCTCGCTCGACGCGAGCGGCGGAACGTTCCTCGTACCACCGCTGGAAGCCGTCTGGAACTCGCTGCGGTACGCGCTCGCCGCGACCGGCGTCGCGCTGGTGGTGGGCGGTCTCGCGGCCGCCGCGCTGACCCGGCGCGCGGGCCGGCTCGTGCGGGGCTTCGACGCGCTGCTGATGCTGCCGCTCGGGGTCTCGGCCGTCACCGTCGGCTTCGGTTTTCTGATCACACTCGACAAGCCGCCGCTGGACCTGCGGACTTCATGGATCCTGGTGCCGCTCGCGCAGGCGCTGGTGGGCGTGCCCTTTGTCGTCCGGACCATGCTGCCGGTGCTGCGGGCGGTGGACGGACGGCTGCGCGAGGCGGCGGCGGTCCTCGGCGCGTCCCCGCTGCGGGTGTGGCGCGAGGTCGATCTGCCGCTCGTACGGCGGGCGTTGCTGGTCGCGGCCGGTTTCGCGTTCGCCGTGTCGCTGGGCGAGTTCGGCGCGACGGTCTTCATCGCGCGCCCCGACCGGCCGACACTGCCGGTGGCCGTGGCCCGGCTGCTGGGGCGCCCCGGCGAACTCAACTACGGGCAGGCCATGGCCCTGTCCACCGTACTGATGCTGGTGTGCGCGGTGTCGCTGCTGGCGCTGGAACGTATCCGTACCGACCGCTCCGGGGAGTTCTGATGGCCCTGCTGACCCTGTCGGACATCACCGTACGGTTCGGTGCCCGTACCGCGCTCGACGGCGTGGACCTGGAGATCGCCGAGCACGAGACGGTCTGTGTGCTGGGGCCGAGCGGGAGCGGCAAGTCGACACTGCTGCGGGTGGTGGCCGGGCTGACCGCGCCGGACGGCGGGCGGGTGCTGCTGGACGGCGCCGACCAGACGGGGGTGCCGGTGCACCGGCGCGGGGTCGGGCTGATGTTCCAGGACCATCAGCTCTTCCCGCAGCGCGATGTGGCCGGCAATGTTGCCTTCGGACTGCGCATGCGAGGGGTCCCGCGCGGCGAACAGACGGGCCGGGTCGAGGAACTGCTCGATCTCGTCGGGCTGCCGGGCGCGGGGCGGCGGGCCGTCGCCGCGCTGTCCGGCGGCGAGCAGCAGCGCGTCGCGCTGGCGCGGGCGCTGGCTCCCCGGCCCCGGCTGCTGATGCTGGACGAGCCGCTCGGGCAGCTCGACCGGAGCCTGCGCGAGCGGCTGGTGGTCGAACTGCGCGGTCTCTTCGGACGGTTGGGTACGACCGTGCTCGCCGTCACCCATGACCAGGGCGAGGCGTTCGCGCTCGCCGACCGGGTCGTGGTGATGCGGGACGGACGGGTCGCCCAGACGGGCACCCCGGTGGAGGTCTGGCAGCGGCCCGCCTCGGCGTTCGTGGCGCGCTTCCTCGGTTTCGACAATGTCGTGGACGCGACGGTGAGCGGCGGGGCCGCCGATACGGTCTGGGGACGGATCCCGGTGCCGGACGGATCGGCCCAGGGGGAGCGGTCGGTGCTGGTACGGCCTGCCGGGGTACGGCTGGTCGACCCGGGGGGCGCGCTGCGCTGCACGGTCGAGGCCCGTACGTTCCGGGGCAGCAGGGTCGCGGTGCTGCTGCGGCCCGACGGGCCCTCGGGCGGACCGGTACTGGAAGCGGAGTGCGGGCTCCGGGACGCGCCACGGGTGGGCGCGGCGGTCGGGGTGGCCTTCGCCGCCGAGGACGTGGTGGTCCTGGAGGGCGGCACAGCGTAAAGCCGCGGCTCAAAGCCATGACGGCAAGCGAAGGCCCCCGGACCTCAGCGGGGTCCGGGGGCCTTCTGCTCAAGTGGGCTATGCCGTCAGGGGAATCGCCGCCAGGGCCGCCACCATCCAGGTCAGCGGGGCGAAGATCGTCAGGATCGCGGTCGCCCGCACCGCCGCCGCCGTACGCAGAAGCGTGGCCGGGGCGCCCAGATGGTGCAGCGTCGTGGTGGTGGCCGCGCGGGCCTGCCGGGACTCCACCGCGGACGTCAGCAGCGTCGCCGCCGTACAGCCGATGACCAGGGCCGCGCCGAGGCCGGTCAGGGGCCCGAAGGGGCGTACCGCACCGGGCCCGGACAGCGAGGTCGCGGCGAACACGCCCGAGATCACGGCGCACAGAACGCCGAGCGGGCGGCCGATGTTGCGGGCCTCGGTCATCAGGGTGCGCCCCGCCAGCAGCCGGATCGCGCCGGGCCGCAGGGTCTGGACCAGCCGCCCGCAGAGATACGTGATACCCGGACCGGCCAGGGCCAGACCGACGGCGGTCAGCGACCAGCCCGCCAGCACACCGGCCGAGGTGCCGT
This sequence comes from Streptomyces sp. NPDC057617, assembly GCF_042800555.1. NCBI lineage: Bacteria > Bacillati > Actinomycetota > Actinomycetes > Kitasatosporales > Streptomycetaceae > Streptomyces > Streptomyces sp. NPDC057617. The sequence continues at coordinate 482,049 of NZ_JBHVGV010000005.1, forward strand.
CGAACTGACCGGGCAGCGGCGGCGCGGACCCGCCCCCGCTCCTGCTCGCGTACGTCTCGACCGCCAGCCCCGCCGCCGTGAGGGCCACCCCCCAGGGCAGCCCGGCCGGGGTGTGGACCGAGGGCGGCACGTTCTCGGCGGGGCGGCCGGCCTTGCGGGTGTGATGCCGCATCGCCATCCCGGTCGCGGCCGTCGCGAAGGTCGGCACCAGCGCCAGCAACGTCAGCATCGCGGCCAGCGGCAGCGACTGGCCCCTGGCCAGCAGCTCGGCGCCCTGGCCGCCGAGGGGCGAACGGGCCGGATCGCTGCGGAGATGCAGGAAGAGGAGCAGCGCCAGAGCGCTGCCGAACGCGCAGGAGACCGCGGTCGAGGTGGCCGCCAGGGTGGTCAGCCGGGCCGGGCCGAGGCCCACCGCCGACAGTCCGGTCCGCGGCCGGGTGCCCGGTTCCGTACGGGCCACCGCCACCGCGAACTGGACCGTCGCCGCCAGCGGGATCAGACACCAGAGCAGGCGGGCCGCGGAGCCGGCCGGATGGCCCATGGCCCAGCCGAGCGTGCACAGCAGCAGAAAACCGACCCCGGCGGACGCCGCCACGACCAGCAGCCTGCGCACCAGGACCAGGGGTTGGGCGCCACGGCCTAGACGGAGAGCGAGCACGCGGCCTGGCCTTCCGCTTCGGTCGGTCCCAGCGAGCTGATCCGGCGGCCGTCCAGCAGGGAGACCGAACGGTCGGCGAGCGCCGCGACCTCCTCGTCCAGGGTGGCGAGGACGACGGTGATGCTGTGCGAGCGGGCCGCGGTGGTCAGCGTACGGATCACCTGCGCCCGGTCGGTACGGTGCAGCGGCGCGGTCGGCTCGTCGGCGAAGAGCACCGAGGGCGTGGTGACCAGGGCGCGTGCCACCGCGATCCGCTGCCGCTGGGCCTGGAGCAGGGCGTACGGACGCTTGCGCGCGCACTGCCCGATGTCGAGCCGGTCCAGCCACTCCAGCGCGCTGACCTTGGCGGCCCGGTGCGAGGCGCCGCGCAGCAGCAGCGGCAGCGCCGCGTTCTCCCAGGCGGTCAGCTCGGGTACGAGGGCGGGCTCGGGGTCGATCCAGCTGAACCGGTCCCTGCGCAGCCGCTCGCGCAGCACCGCGCTCATGGTGTGGACCGGTGAGTCGTTGAACCAGACCTCGCCCTCCTGCGGGACCAACTGACCCGACAGACAGCGCAGAAGAGTCGTTTTGCCGCTGCCGCGCGGGCCGCACACGGCAAGGATCTCGCCCTCGCGCACGCCGAGCGAAACGCCGTCGAGCGCGGGCGATCCGTTGTGGGAGTAGGTCAGGGAACGCGCCCAGAGCACGTCGTTGTCCGGCGGGGCCACCATGGCGTACACCTCGGTTCTGATCGGACTTACCTCCGCCGTCCGGGTGAACGAAGGCGGCGACGATCGGTCACAGGGCACGCTAGGTATTCGGAACCGGGGGATCGGACAGCACACGGCCCGGGTGCCGCCCTTCTCACTCGAAAGGCCGCACCCGGGCCGTCATGCGGGTGGTGTGACGATTCAGCACCGGCCCCGGGCGCCCGGCCGCGCAGGGCCGGGTGCCAGGCCGGGGGTCAGAGCTTGGTCCATGCCTCCGTCAGCACCGACCGCAGGATTCCCTCGATCTCGTCGAAGACCGACCGGTCGGAGACCAGCGGCGGCGCGAGCTGGACGACCGGGTCGCCGCGGTCGTCGGCGCGGCAGTAGAGCCCGTTCTCGTACAGCTCCTTGGAGAGGAACCCGTACAGCACGCGCTCGGTCTCCTCGTCCGTGAAGGTCTCCTTGGTCGCCTTGTCCTTCACCAGCTCGATGCCGTAGAAGAAGCCGTTGCCGCGGACATCGCCGACGATCGGCAGGTCGTGCAGCTTCTTGAGGGTGTCGAAGAACGTGGACTCGTTGTCGAGGACATGCTGGTTGAGGCCCTCGCGCTCGAAGATGTCGAGGTTGGCGAGGCCGACCGCCGCGGAGACCGGGTGGCCGCCGAAGGTGTAGCCGTGCAGGAAGGTGTTGTCGCCCTGGTAGAAGGGTTCGGCGAGCCGGTCGGAGACGATGCAGGCGCCGATCGGGGAGTAGCCCGAGGTCATGCCCTTGGCGCAGGTGATCATGTCCGGTACGTAACCGAACTTGTCGCACGCGAACATCGTGCCGAGGCGGCCGAACGCGCAGATCACCTCGTCGGAGACGAGCAGGACGTCGTACTGGTCGCAGATCTCGCGGACCCGCCGGAAATAGCCGGGCGGCGGCGGGAAGCAGCCGCCCGCGTTCTGCACCGGCTCCAGGAAGACCGCCGCGACCGTCTCGGGGCCCTCGAAGAGGATCTGCTGCTCGATCTGGTCGGCGGCCCAGCGGCCGAAGGCCTCGGGGTCGTCGCCATGGATCGGCGCCCGGTAGATATTGGTGTTCGGGACCTTGTGCGCGCCCGGGACCAGCGGCTCGAACGGCGCCTTCAGCGCGGGGAGTCCGGTGATGGACAGGGCTCCCTGGGGGGTGCCGTGATAGGCGACGGCGCGTGAGATGACCTTGTACTTCGTGGGCTTGCCGGTCAGCTTGAAGTACTGCTTCGCGAGCTTCCAGGCGGTCTCGACCGCCTCGCCGCCGCCGGTGGTGAAGAAGACCTTGTTGAGATCGCCGGGCGCGTAGTGGGCGAGCCGCTCGGCCAGTTCGACGGCCTTGGGGTGGGCGTAGGACCACACCGGGAAGTACGCCAGCTCCTGGCCCTGCTTGTAGGCGGTCTCGGCCAGCTCGTGGCGGCCGTGACCGGCGTTCACCACGAACAGCCCGGACAGGCCGTCGAGGTAGCGCTTGCCCTTGTCGTCGTAGATGTAGGTGCCCTCGCCACGCACGATGGTGGGCACGGGCGCGTTCTCGTAGGACGACATGCGGGTGAAGTGCATCCACAGGTGGTCGTACGCGGTCTTGGAGAGGTCCTTGCTCACGGCTATCGGGTTCCCCACATATAGGTCTGTTTCTTCAGCTTCAGATAGACGAAACTCTCGGTGGAGCGCACGCCGGGGAGCGCGCGGATCCTCTTGTTGATGACATCCAGCAGATGGTCGTCGTCCTCGCAGACGATCTCCACCATCAGGTCGAACGAGCCCGCGGTCATCACCACGTACTCGCACTCGTCCATGGCCGCCAGGGCGTCCGCGACGGACTCCGTGTCGCCCTCGACATTGATGCCGACCATGGCCTGCCGCCGGAATCCCACGGTGAGCGGGTCGGTGACGGCGACGATCTGCATCACGCCCTGGTCGAGCAGCTTCTGGACGCGCTGGCGCACGGCCGCCTCGGAGAGGCCGACGGCCTTGCCGATCGCGGCGTACGGGCGCCGCCCGTCCTCCTGGAGCTGTTCGATGATGGCGAGGGAGACGGCGTCGATCGAGGACGACGAGCCGTTTCCGCCCCGGGAACCGGGGCCCGGGTCTGTTCTGGAGTCTGCGCTACGACTGGCCACGCGCCTCACTGTGCACTGCGACTCGTCCGTCCCGCAACCCTCTATCGATGATATTCGTTGTTGAAGGGCCGCAATATCACCGAATCCGAAGTTCCCGGGGCGTCGGCCTGTCGAAAGCGTCGGCCGAAGGATTAGGGTGGGACTGTCTCACCCATCGGACATCCGACCAGAAGGAGGGGTGGCAGTGACCACCGAGCTGCGCCGGCTGCGTAACTACATCAACGGGGAGTTCCGGGACGCCGCCGACGGACGGACCATCGAGGTGGTCAACCCGGCCACGGGCGAGGCGTACGCCACGTCCCCGCTCTCGGGGCAGGCCGATGTCGACGCCGCCATGGAGGCCGCGGCGGCCGCCTTCCCCGGCTGGCGCGACACCACCCCGGCCGAGCGCCAGCGGGTGCTGCTCAAGATCGCGGACGCGGTCGAGGAGCGGGCGGAGGAGCTGATCGCGGCCGAGTCGGAGAACACCGGCAAGCCGCTGGAGCTGACCCGTACGGAAGAGATCCCGCCGATGGTGGACCAGATCCGCTTCTTCGCGGGCGCCGCCCGGCTGCTCGAAGGCCGTTCGGCCGGCGAGTACATGGAGGGCTTCACCTCGATGGTCCGCCGTGAGCCGGTCGGTGTCTGCGCACAGGTCGCGCCGTGGAACTACCCGATGATGATGGCCGTGTGGAAGTTCGCGCCGGCCCTCGCCGCGGGCAACACCGTCGTACTGAAGCCGTCGGACACCACCCCCGCCTCGACCGTGCTGCTGGCGGAGATCATCGGGGCGATCGTGCCCAAGGGCGTCTTCAACGTGCTGTGCGGCGACCGCGACAGCGGCCGGACGATGGTCGAGCACCCGATTCCTGCGATGGTCTCCATCACCGGTTCCGTACGGGCCGGAGCGCAGGTCGCCGGGTCCGCAGCCAAGGACGTCAAGCGGGTCCATCTGGAGCTGGGCGGCAAGGCGCCGGTGGTGGTGTTCGAGGACACCGACATCGCCAAGTCCGTCGAGGACATCGCGGTGGCGGGCTACTTCAACGCGGGCCAGGACTGTACGGCCGCCACCCGTGTTCTCGTCCACGAGTCGATCCACGACGAGTTCGTGGCGGCGCTCGCGAAGGCCGCGTCCGAGACCAAGACCGGTGCCGCGGACGACGAGGACGTACTGTACGGACCCCTCAACAACGCCAACCAGCTCAAGCAGGTCGCCGGCTTCATCGAGCGGCTGCCCGCGCACGCCAAGGTCCAGGCGGGCGGCCACCAGGTCGGCGACAAGGGCTACTTCTACGCGCCGACCGTCGTCTCCGGTCTCAAGCAGGACGACGAGATCATCCAGAACGAGGTCTTCGGCCCGGTCATCACCGTCCAGTCCTTCACGGACGAGGCGCAGGCGCTGGAGTACGCGAACGGCGTCGAGTACGCACTCGCCTCGTCGGTGTGGACGAAGGACCACGCGCGGGCGATGCGGATGTCGAAGGCGCTGGACTTCGGGTGTGTGTGGATCAACGCCCACATTCCGCTGGTCGCGGAGATGCCGCACGGCGGGTTCAAGAAGTCCGGCTACGGCAAGGACCTGTCGGGGTACGGCTTCGAGGACTACACACGCATCAAGCATGTGATGACGTCGCTCGACGCCTGAGCCCGACGCGTCGGCTTCGCGGGGCGGGCGGTGGAACTCTTGTTGCTCCGCCCGCCCCGCGCGCCGTTGGCCGTCAGCGCTCCTCCTGCGCGGTCCGTACGGGACTCCGGTGGCCCGGGGCGGCCAGCAAAGCGGCGAGGACATCGACGCGGTTGGTGGTGATCGCGTCGACGCCCCGGGCGATCAGCCGGCGCATGGTGCGCCGGGTGTCGGCGGTCCAGGCCGAGACGAGCAGTCCGTCGCGGTGGTTGCGCTCGGCGAGTGCCCGGCTGATCAGTCCGAAGTGGTAGTTGAGCCAGCGCGGCCGCACCGCCGCGAGCAGTGTGGGGCGGGGCGGGGCGAGCGTCGTCCAGGTCAGCGCGATCTCGGCGCCCGGGTCGGCGGCGCGGACGGCGAGCATCGTGCGCGGGCCCGCGCAGTAGTACACCCGGTCCCTGGCCCCGCTCTCGCGCACTTCGGCGACGACCGTCCGTACCGATCTCTCCGTGGCGCCCGGCAGATCTATCAGGAGGCGGGCGCCGTCCGTCGCCGCGAGCGCTTCCCGCAGCGCCGGGACCGCGCCGCCGGTCAGCCCGCGCAACTCCTTGTGGGTCAGCTCGGCGAGGCGCCGGTCGTGCTCCCAGAGCCGCCTCAGCGAGGAGTCGTGCAGCAGTACGGGCACACCGTCCCGGGTGAGCCGGACATCGACCTCGACCGCGTCGGCCCCCCGCTCCAGCGCGGAGCGCACCGACGCGAGGGTGTTCTCACGGAACCGGTAGGGATCGCCGCGGTGGCCCACGGCGGTCACCGTACGCGCGGGTCCCGCGCGGTCGCCGGACGTCATCGCCGCCGCTACCGGGCGAGCCATTTGGCGGTGTACGTGTCGATCTCCGTGGCGAGCCGCACCTTGCTCCCCGGGTCCAGGAAGGAGGCCTCGACACCGTTCTTCGCGAGATCGGCGAGCCCCCGCTCGTCCAGGCCGAGCAGCCGGGCCGCGACCGCGTACTCCTGGTTGAGGTCGGTGCCGAACATCGGCGGATCGTCGCTGTTGACCGTCACCAGCACGCCGGCCGCGACCATCCCCTTGATCGGGTGCTTGTCGAGATCGGCGACCGCGCGGGTGGCGATGTTGGAGGTCGGGCACACCTCCAGCGGGATGCGGTGCTGGGCGAGATGCGCGAGCAGCTCCGGGTCCTGGACGGCGCTGGTGCCATGGCCGATGCGCTCGGCGCCCAGCTCGCGCAGCGCGTCCCAGACGGTCTCGGGACCCGTCGTCTCACCGGCGTGCGGCACGGAGTGCAGCCCGGCGGCGATGGCGCGGTCGAAATACGGCTTGAACTGCGGCCGGGGCACACCGATCTCGGGGCCGCCGAGCCCGAAGGCGATCAGGCCCTCGGGGCGCAGGTCGACCGCGAGGCGGGTGGTCTCCTCGGCCGCCTGCAGTCCGGCCTCGCCGGGGATGTCGAAGCACCAGCGGAGTATGACGCCCAGCTCGGCCTCGGCGGCCTTCCTGGCGTCCTCGATGGCCTCCATGAAGGCCTGCTCGGGGATGTTGCGGCTGGTCGAGCTGTACGGCGTGATCGTCAGCTCGGCGTAGCGGATGTTCTGCCGGGCCATGTCACGGGCGACCTCGAAGGTCAGCAGCCGGACGTCCTCGGGCGTGCGCAGCAGATCGACGACGGAGAGATAGACGTCGATGAAGTGTGCGAAGTCGGTGAAGGTGAAGTACTCGGCGAGCGCCTCGGGATCGGCAGGGACCTTGGAGTCGGGGTGCCGCGCGGCCAGTTCGGCCACGATGCGCGGCGAGGCGGAGCCGACATGATGGACATGCAGCTCGGCCTTGGGCAGCCCCGCGATGAAGGGGCGCAGATCGGTCATCGGGTCCTCCGGATGGTGGGGCTGGTGTGCGTGGTACGGCGTCCGCCGGGCCGGGTCGTTCCGCCCCCTGCCCCCGGCCGCTCGGGTCAGGGATCATCGTAGGCCGGGCCGGTTCCGCGTCCAGCGGAGGCCGTAGCATGACGGAATTACGATGGGGGAGGCCCATGTCAGACAAGAGCGAGCAGCCGTCGGGCGGCTACGAGCCGAGTGATCCCTGGGCTCCGCCGGAGCACAAGGCGCCGCAGAACGACCCCGTGGCGTGGCCGGAACCGCAGCCGCCGACGGCCGGATCGGTGCACGACCAGCCGACGGTCGCCGGGATACCCGGCTCCGGGCCCGAGCCCGGCGCCGTACCGCCTCCGCCGGTCGCGCCCGGCGGACCGGCCCAGCCCGCCCCGGGGCCCTACGGCTACCCGGGCACCCCGCCCCAGCCCGCGCCGGGCGCCCAGCAGTCCGCGTCCCCCTACGGAGCGACGCCGGGCTACGGCTACCCCGCCGCCGACCCGGCCCCCGGATATCCGGCCCCCGGTTACCCGGACTACGGCTCTGCGGGCTGGCAGCCCGGACCGTCCAACGGCATGGGTATCGCCGCGATGGTGCTCGGCATCATCTCCGTGGTCGTCTTCTGTCTCTGGGGCATCGGCGTCATCGTCGGTGTCCTCGCACTCGTCCTCGGGGTCATCGGCCGCCGCAAGGTCCAGCGCGGCCAGGCGACGAACGGCGGGATGGCGCTCGCGGGCATCGTCCTGGGCGCGATCGGCGCCGTGATCAGCGCCGCGTTCCTGGGCTTGATGATCTGGGTGGTCGCGAACGGCGAAAGTCTGGACCCCACCACGGACACCGATCCGTTCGCCACTTCGCTGGTGGCTGAGGACCGCCGCTGAGTCCTGGCAGCCCCGGCGGTCCCGGCCTCCTCTGGGGGGCGCCCGCCCGGGCCCGAGGGCGCACCTCGTATCAGATCCGCGGAGGCTCCTCGTACCGGAGCCGCTCACGCGCCTCCATCAGCGCGAACCCCAGCAGATTGAGCCCGCGCCAGCGCGCGGGGTCGTGCGCCCGCTCGTCGTCGGAGGCCAGTCCGATGCCCCAGATCCGGTCCATCGGGCTTGCCTCGACGAGTATCCGCTCGCCCGTGGCCAGCAGGAACGCGCGCAGCCCGGGGTCCTGGCCGAACTTGTGGACGCTGCCCGCCACCACGATGCCGTAGCGCTCGCGCTCCCACACCGCCTCGTCGAAACCGCGCACCAGCCGCCCCGCCTTCTTGGCGAGGGCCGGGCTCGACGAGCCGACGGCCGCGCGCTCGCCCTCCTCGTCCCCGAAGAGCCGGGCCTTGGCCGCCATCATCCAGTGCTCCGCCGTCGCGTACTCGACGCCCTCGACGGTGAAGGGCGAGGGCCACCACTGGCTCAGACAGCTCGCGCCCAGCGTGCCGTCCTGTCTGGGGGCATGCCCCCAGAAGTGCAGATACTTGATCCTCTCGCCGCGCTCCGTGCGCTCGGCCAGCCCGGCCGCCGTACGGACCGGGCTCCCCCGGTGTTGTTCCATGAGCGCGAGTCTCGCAGCCGCCACTGACAGTCCGTACGGCCGCAGTATGCCTAGGCGCTCCTGGGGCGACCGATTCCGTCGCGTAACCAAAAGGCAACAACGGAATCCCTTGTTGAGGTGGCGCGTCTCTGTCAGGATCGGCACTCAATTGAAGCCGGAACGACAACAACGACAACCCCCAACGACCCCCGGACAACAACTGGGCCAATGGAGAGCGTCATGACCCATCGCTTCCAGGTGCGGGACCGCTTCGCGGACGGCGCGCAGTTCATCGCCGGACGGCTGCGGCCCGGCACATCCGGCCGCGCCCATGCCGTCGTGAACCCGGCGACCGGCGAGGAGATCCACTCGTACGAACTCGCAGGCACCGCCGATGTCGACGCCGCCGTCACCGCAGCGCGCACGGCCTTCCCCGGTTGGGCGGGTGCCACTCCCGCCGCGCGCTCCGACGCCCTCCACCGCTTCGCCGCCGTCCTCTCCGATCAGGCCGAGGACTTCGCGTACGCCGAATCGCTCCAGTGCGGCAAGCCGATCAGGCTGGCCACCGAGTTCGACGTACCGGGCACCGTCGACAACACGGCCTTCTTCGCCGGCGCCGCCCGCCATCTCGACGGGGTCTCCGCCGGTGAGTACAGCGGCGACCACACCTCCTATGTGCGCCGCGAGCCGATCGGGGTCGTCGGCTCGATCGCGCCCTGGAACTATCCGCTCCAGATGGCCGCCTGGAAGATCCTGCCTGCCGTCGCCGCGGGCAACACCATCGTGCTGAAGCCCGCCGAGATCACCCCGCTCACCTCGCTGATGTTCGCCCAAGCCGCCCAGGAGGCCGGAATCCCCGACGGGGTGATCAATGTCGTCAGCGGCGCGGGACCCGACGCGGGAGAGCACCTCGTCGGCCATCCCGATGTGGCGATGACCTCCTTCACCGGCTCCACCGCCGTCGGACGCCGGGTCGCCGAGATCGCCACCGCCACCGTCAAACGGCTGCACCTCGAACTCGGCGGCAAGGCCCCCTTCCTGGTCTTCGACGACGCGGACCTGGAGGCGGCCGTCCATGGCGCGGTCGCCGCCGCGCTCATCAACGGCGGCCAGGACTGCACGGCCGCCACCCGCGCCTATGTCCAGCGCCCGCTGTACGAGGCGTTCGTGACCAAGGTCGCCGAGCTGATGGAGACCGTACGGCTCGGTGATCCGCTCGATCCGGCCACCGATCTCGGCCCGCTGATCTCGCACACCCACCGCGACCGGGTCGCCGGATTCGTCGACCGGGCCCGCGCCCATGCCCGGGTGGTGACCGGCGGCGGGGCGCCCGGGGGAGACCTGAAGGCGGGCGCGTACTACCGTCCCACGCTCGTCGCGGACGCCGCCCAGGACAGCGAGATCGTCCAGTCCGAGATCTTCGGACCGGTCCTGGCCGTCCGCCCCTTCGACTCCGACGACGAGGGCATCGGCCTCGCCAACGACACCCCGTACGGCCTCGCCGCCTCCGCCTGGAGCCGCGACGTCTACCGCACCGGGCGCGCGACCCGGGAGATCCGGGCCGGCTGCGTCTGGATCAACGACCACATTCCGATCATCAGCGAGATGCCCCACGGCGGGTACCGGGCCAGTGGCTTCGGCAAGGACATGTCCCTGTACTCCTTCGAGGAGTACACGCAGGTCAAGCATGTGATGTACGACAACACGGCGGTCGCCAGGAAGGACTGGCACCGCACGATCTTCGGTGACCGCTGTTAGACCGGCGGCCGGTCCGCCTCATCCACCCGAAAGGGCACAGCGCATGGAGCAGTACGAGCCCGACCGTCTGTCCGCGGCCCAACTGGCCGCCGCGCGGCGCAGTATGACCAGCGGCAGGGGCGCCCTCACCCGCCGTTCCATGCTGCGCGCCACCGGCGCCGGGGCGCTCGGGATCGGCGGGCTCGCCGGTCTGAGCGGCTGCGGGATCCCGCCCGCGAAACGGGAGGGCGACGGCCCGGCGTCCACGGACCACTCGGCACAGGAGAAGCGGGTCGTCTTCTCCAACTGGACCGAGTACATGGACGTCAGCGAGGACGAGAAGCACTACCCCACGCTGGAGGAGTTCACCCGGCGCACCGGGATCACCGTCAAGTACACCGCGGACATCAACGACAACGTCGAGTTCTTCGGCAAGATCCAGCCGCAGCTCGCGGCCGGGCAGGACACCGGGCGCGACCTCATATGCGTCACCGACTGGCTGGCCGCCCGTATCATCCGGCTCGGCTGGGCGCAGCAGCTCGACCCGTCGAACCTGCCGCACGCCTTCGCCAATCTCTCCCAGCAGTTCCGCTCGCCCGACTGGGACCCCGGCCGTGCCCACAGCTATCCGTGGACCGGCATCCCCACCGTCATCGCGTACAACACGAAGGCGACCGGCGGGCGCAAGGTCGACTCGGTCTCCCAGCTTCTGGACGATCCGCAGCTCAAGGGGCGGGTCGCCTTTCTGTCCGAGATGCGCGACACCGTCGGGATGACCCTGCTCGACCTCGGCAAGGACCCCGGGTCCTTCACCGACGACGACTTCGACGCCGCCATCGCCCGGCTCCAGAAGGCCGTCGACAAGAAGCAGATCCGCCGCTTCACCGGCAACGACTACACAGCGGACCTCGACAAGGGAGATATCGCGGCGTGTGTCGCCTGGGCCGGCGATGTCGTCCAGCTCCAGAACGACAACCCCGACGTCAAGTTCGCGATCCCCACGACCGGTTACATCATCTCCAGCGACAATCTGCTGGTCCCGGCCAAGGCCCGGCACAAGACCAACGCCGAGCGGCTCATCGACCACTACTACCAGCCGCCGGTCGCCGCCCAGCTCGCCGCGTACATCAACTACGTCTGCCCGGTCGACGGGGTACGCGCCGAACTCGCCAAGATCGACAAGTCGATGGCCGACAACACGCTGATCCTCCCGGACGCGGCGATGGCCGCCTCCTCGCACGCCTTCCGCTCGCTGAGCAGCAAGGAAGAGACGGCGTACGAGGAGAAGTTCGCCAAGCTCATCGGCGCGTGACCCGCCCGCCCACCGGCGTGTGACCACCCGCCGCCCGCCCGTCCACCACTTATCCCCGGGACCGTTACCCATGACAGAGACCGCATCCACCAGCCGGGGCGGCGGCGACGTCCGCCTCACCGGGATCAGCAAGACCTACGGGTCCTTCCACGCCGTCAAGCCCCTCGATCTCACCGTCCCCCAGGGCTCGTTCTTCGCCCTCCTCGGCGCGTCGGGCTGCGGCAAGACCACCACCCTGCGGATGATCGCCGGCCTGGAGGAACCGACCACCGGCACGGTCTTCCTCGGTGACAAGGACGTCACAGGACTGCCCCCGTACAAGCGGCCCGTGAACACCGTCTTCCAGAGCTACGCGCTCTTCCCGCACCTCGACATCTACGAGAACGTCGCCTTCGGGCTGCGCCGCCGCGGCATCAAGTCCGTACGCAAACAGGTCGGCGACATGCTCGATCTCGTACAGCTCGGCGACTACGCCAAGCGCAAGCCGCACCAGCTCTCCGGCGGACAGCAGCAGCGGGTCGCCGTCGCCCGCGCGCTGATCAACCACCCCCAAGTGCTGCTGCTGGACGAGCCGCTGGGCGCCCTCGACCTCAAGCTGCGCCGCCAGATGCAGCTTGAGCTGAAGCGCATCCAGACCGAGGTCGGCATCACCTTCATCCATGTCACCCATGACCAGGAGGAGGCCATGACCATGGCCGACACGGTCGCGGTGATGAACGCGGGCCGAGTCGAGCAGCTCGGCAGCCCCGCCGATCTGTACGAGAACCCGGACACCACCTTCGTCGCCAACTTCCTCGGTACCTCCAATCTGATCGAGGCCGAGGTCGCCGAGATCAGCGGCGGCGATGTGGTGGTCACGGCGGGCGGTGCCAAGCTGCGGCTGCCATCGGACCGGTGCTCCGCGCCGACCACCGGCGGCGGTCGGCTGCTCGTCGGCGTACGGCCGGAGAAGATCTCGCTCGTACACGCCGACGACGCCGGGACGATCCCCGACGGCCGCAACCGGATCACCGGGCGCATCGCGGACTCCAGCTTCATAGGGGTCTCCACGCAGTATGTGATCGACAGCCCGGTCTGCCCGGAATTCGAGGTCTACGCGCAGAACATCGAGCGGGACGGGCGCCTCGGCCCGGGCGCCGAAGTGGTCCTGCACTGGAATCCCGCCCACAGCTTCGGACTTGACGCCGCCATGGACATCGACGCGGGCACCGGGACCGTGGCCGAGGAGGTCTCGTGACGACCACGGAAGCCCCTCCCGCCCCTCCTGCCGCCGAGCCTGGACCTCCCCTGCGCAAGACCTCCACGCGCAAGCGGCTCGTACCGTACTGGCTGCTGCTGCCCGGCATCCTCTGGCTGCTGGTCTTCTTCGCGCTGCCGATGGTCTACCAGGCCTCGACCTCCGTACAGACCGGCTCCCTGGAGCAGGGCTTCGAGGTCACGTGGCACTTCCGGACCTACTGGGACGCGCTCCAGGAGTACTACCCGCAGTTCCTGCGCTCGCTGCTGTACGCGGGCACCGCCACGGTCCTCTGTCTGCTGCTCGGCTACCCGCTCGCGTATCTCATCGCCTTCAAGGCGGGCCGCTGGCGCAATCTGCTGCTGGTGCTGGTCATCGCGCCGTTCTTCACCAGCTTCCTGATCCGTACGCTCGCCTGGAAGACGATCCTCGCGGACGGCGGAACGGTCGTCGGAGTCCTGGACTCGCTGCATGTGCTCGATGTGACGAGCTGGCTCGGCTGGACCGAGGGCGACCGCGTGCTGGCCACCCCCATGGCGGTGGTCTGCGGTCTGACGTACAACTTCCTGCCCTTCATGATCCTGCCGCTCTACACCTCGCTGGAACGTGTCGACGGGCGGCTCCACGAGGCCGCGGGCGACCTCTACGCCAGGCCCTTCACCACCTTCCGCAAGGTGACCTTCCCGCTCTCCATGCCGGGGGTCGTCTCCGGCACCCTGCTCACCTTCATCCCGGCGAGCGGCGACTACGTCAACGCCGAACTGCTCGGCTCCACCGACACCAAGATGGTCGGCAGTGTGATCCAGACACAGTTCCTGCGGGTCCTCGACTATCCGACGGCCGCCGCGCTCTCCTTCATCCTCATGGCGGTCGTCCTGCTGGTGGTCACCGTCTATATCCGCCGCGCAGGGACGGAGGACCTGGTCTGATGGGTGTTCTGACGGATACGGGGCGCTGGGTCCGGCGCAATCTGGTGGTCATCGGCGGCCTGCTGACGCTCGGCTACCTGATCGTCCCCAATGTCGTGGTGATGGTCTTCTCCTTCAACAAGCCCGACGGGCGCTTCAACTACTCCTGGCAGCGCTTCTCGCTGGACGCCTGGAAGGATCCCTGCGGTGTCGCCGATCTGTGCGGCTCGCTGACCCTGTCTCTCCAGATCGCCGCCTGGGCGACCCTCGGCGCCACCGTCCTCGGCACGATGATCGCGTTCGCGCTGGTGCGCTACCGGTTCCGGGCGCGCGGCGCGGTCAACTCGCTGATCTTCCTGCCGATGGCGATGCCCGAGGTCGTGATGGCCGCCTCGCTGCTGACCCTCTTCCTCAACCTGGGCGCGCAGCTCGGCTTCTGGACCGTCCTGATCGCACACATCATGTTCTGTCTGAGCTTTGTGGTGACGGCCGTCAAGGCGCGGGTCATGTCGATGGACCCACGGCTGGAGGAGGCGGCGCGGGATCTCTACGCGGGGCCCGTGCAGACCTTCGTACGTGTCACCCTGCCGATCGCCGCCCCCGGGATCGCGGCGGGCGCGCTGCTCGCCTTCGCGCTCTCCTTCGACGACTTCATCATCACCAACTTCAACGCTGGCTCGACTGTCACCTTCCCCATGTTCGTCTGGGGCTCGGCGCAGCGCGGCACGCCCGTACAGATCAATGTGATCGGTACGGCCATGTTCGTCGTCGCCGTCCTGATGGTGGTGGGCGGACAGCTCGTCAGCGGCCGGCGGAAGAAGACCGCCACCCCGTAGTCGCTTCCGAATTGCTTTGGGATCGTTTTTCGATCGTTTCTGAAGGAGTTGGCAGACATGGCCCCAGGTGCCATGCGTACCGCCCTGAACGCGCTCTCCGGCGCCCGGCCGGTCCCGTACTGGCTGGACGACCCCGGCAGGCCCGCCGCGCTGCCCGCCCTCACCGGCGACGAACACTGCGACCTCCTGGTCGTGGGCGGCGGCTACAGCGGCCTGTGGACTGCACTCCTCGCCAAGGAGCGCGATCCGGAGCGCGATGTCGTCCTGATCGAGGGCCGCGAGGCGGGCTGGGCCGCCTCGGGCCGCAACGGCGGCTTCTGCTCCGCCTCGCTCACCCACGGGTTCAGCAACGGGCTGGCCCGCTGGCCGGACGAACTGCACAGGCTGGAGGAGCTGGGCGAGCGGAATCTCGACGCCATCGAGGCGGCGGCCGCCCGCTACGGCATCGACTGCGCCTTCGAGCGGACCGGTGAGATCGACGTGGCCACCGAGCCGTACCAGGTCGCGGAGTTGCGCGAGCGGTACGAGGAGGCGACCGCGCTCGGCTTCACCGGACTTGAGCTGCTGGACCGGGACGCGGTACGCGCCGAGGTCGACTCGCCGACCTTCCTGGGCGGGCTGTGGGACCGGCGCGGGGTGGCCATGCTGCACCCGGCGAAGCTCGCGTGGGGGCTCAAACGGGCCTGCCAGGAGCTGGGGGTACGGATCTACGAGCACACCCGGGGGCTGGAGCTGGCCCGGGTGAGGCCGCGTGATGGGAGCGCTTCCGGCGTACGGTCCGGTGCGGCGAGGTCCTCCGGCGTACGGTCCGGTGGCTCGCGGTCCGGGGCCGGGATGGCCGTCCGTACGCCGCACGGCAGGGTCTTCGCGCGGCGCGTGGCACTCGGCACCAATGTCTTCCCTTCGCTGGTCAGGCGCGTGCGCCCGTACACCGTCCCCGTCTACGACTACGCCCTGATGACCGAGCCGCTGACGGAGGACCAGCTCACCGCGGTCGGCTGGCGGAACCGGCAGGGGCTCGGCGACAGCGCCAACCAGTTCCACTACTTCCGGATCACCACCGACCACCGGATCCTGTGGGGCGGTTACGACGCGGTCTATCCGTACGGCGGGCGGCTCAGCGCCGGCCTCGACCACCGCCCCGAGACCTACCGCAAGCTCGCCACCCACTTCTTCACCTGCTTCCCGCAGTTGGCGGGGGTGCGCTTCAGCCACGCGTGGGGCGGCGCGATCGACACCTGCTCGCGCTTCTCGGCCTTCTTCGGCACGGCGTACGACGGGCAGGTCGCGTACGCCGCCGGGTACACCGGCCTCGGGGTCGGGGCGACCCGCTTCGGCGCGGACGTGATGCTCGACCTGCTGGCGGGCGAGCGGACCGAGCGTACGGAGCTGGAGATGGTACGGAGCAAGCCGCTGCCGTTCCCGCCCGAGCCCGCGGCCTGGGCCGGGATCGGCCTCACCAAGTGGTCCCTGGCCCGCGCGGACGCCCGGGGCGGCCGGCGCAACGCATGGCTGCGCACGATGGACCGGCTCGGACTGGGCTTCGACAGTTAGGGACAGCCTCTTACCGGCTGTGATACCGCAGGCGCGCATCGATCGACGGCGTCGATCAAGCGATCGAAAGCCCGACTTGGACAGGCCCCGGCCGGCGACGTCAGGATCTCGGGAGTGATCCCCGTCTTCACGGACGACGAGCCGCCGTGGCCAGGAAGCGGGGACGATTCTGGAGTTCCCGTGCTGATTTCGCGCGCCTTGAAGGCGCTTCACCGCAGGATGCCGTCCTCTCGGGCGCGAGCGTCGCGTTCATGAGGCTGATCC
Source organism: Streptomyces sp. NPDC057617 (assembly GCF_042800555.1). Lineage (NCBI taxonomy): Bacteria > Bacillati > Actinomycetota > Actinomycetes > Kitasatosporales > Streptomycetaceae > Streptomyces > Streptomyces sp. NPDC057617. Next base: position 498,380 of record NZ_JBHVGV010000005.1, read on the forward strand.
GGGAGAGCGGAGGCGGAAAAGTCCCGGCCCGCCCGGCGAGGGTCGCGTCCGCGGCCGTCACCACATCGTTCGGGCTGGCGGTCCTGGTGGCCGTCGGGACACTCACGAACCAGACCGTGCTCATACCGCCGCTCGCGGCCACAACGGCGATCATCACCGCGACTCCCGAGTCGCCGGTCGCGCAGCCTCGCCATGTCATCGGCGGCCACATGCTGTCCTGCCTTGTCAGCTTCGTAATTCTCACCCTCGGCTGGCACGGCCCTTGGGCCGCCGCCGTGGCCTGCGGGGCAGCGTGCGGACTCGCGCTCCTGGTCAAGGCGGCCCATCCGCCCGCCATGGCGACCGCCGTCATGATCATGCTCACCGACCCGCCCGCCGACCGCTTCGTACCCCTGCTGGCCGTCGGTGCCCTGCTGCTCGTACTGGTGCAGATGCTCTCTTCCCGTCTGCAGCGAGAGGTCTATCCCACGTCCTGGTGGTGAACGAAGGCCCCCGGCAAGCCCGTTGGAATCCCTGGGCTTCCTCCGTGTGAGTCAGATCACTGGCAAGTGGTCGCCCGAACCCGCGTCATCGACCGGCGCCACCGGTGTCTCGCCTCCTATGGACACACTGTCCAACAATACGGATGGGAGGCCGGGCACATGACTGGCTCGGGCGCACAGGGCAGCGCGGTGGAGTGGCTGGCATCGGTGGCACCGGATCCCGAGGCCTGCCGATGGGAATGGGAACGCAATCCGCTCGGGATCGCGCTCCTCCCGGCCGGCCGCCGCTGGGACGTACTGATCCTTCCCGCCGATCTCGGCTATCCGACCCTCGACGTACTGACCAGGCTCGTCGACCGGCCCGGACCGGTCCTGGCCGACTTCGGCGACTCCCGGATGGGCTTCTTCGTACCGCCGGGGACGGCCGCACGCTGGCTCGGTACGGGGGTACGGGGAGCCGGCCACGGGACCTGGATCGTCGTCCCGTACCCGGGGCGGGCGAGCGGTGGCATGCGCTGGCTGATCCCGCCGGACGGCGCGGGCACCCTCACCGACCCGTCGCTGCTGGAACTGGCGATGCACGAGGCGGCGGCCGGGATGGCGGGAGGGACAGGAGACGCAGCAGGGACAGGAGGGAGCGCCGACCGGGAGGACGGCGGGGAGTGACCGAAGCACGCGGCCAGGGGCGCCGTGCCGGGGGTACGGAGCCGTGCCGACCCGAGCGCCGACCTGGGTCGCCGGGCTGTGCTGTCAGAGGTCTTGACCGAACAATTGGTCTGGACCATGCTGTGCGCGCTCCGCCACGTCCATTCCCCCCATGCCCGGAGGCAGTTGTGGAACGCACCAGACGTCCGGCCCTGTATGCCCTGTATCCCAGACTGGTGGCCACCCTCGCGGCCGCCGTCCTCGCCGCGGGCGGTCTCGTCGCCGCCGCGCAGACGGCGCGGGCCGCCGACGCGGACATCGCCCGTAACGGAAACTTCGAGTCCGGCCTCAGCGGCTGGAGCTGTACGGCGGGCAGCGGCGCCGTCGTCAGCACCCCCGTGCACGGCGGGAGCGGCGCGCTCAAGGGCACCCCCGCGGGCAGCGACAACGCCAAGTGCTCGCAGACCGTCACGGTCCAGCCGAACTCCGCGTACACGCTGAGCGCCTGGGTCCAGGGCAGCTATGTCTACCTCGGCGCGTCCGGGACCGGCACCACCGATGTCTCCACCTGGACGCAGTCCGCCCCCGGCTGGCAGCAGCTCACCACCAGCTTCCGTACCGGCGCCAGCACCACGTCGGTGACCGTCTACACCCACGGCTGGTACGGCACCCCGGCCTACTACGCCGACGATCTCACCCTCGTGGGCCCCGGCGGCACCCCCGCCCAGCCCCCGGCCGTCCCCACCGGCCTGCGGGCGGGAACGGTCACCTCCTCCTCCGTGGCCCTCTCCTGGTCCCCCGTCACGGGCGCGACCGGCTACAGCGTCTACCGCGGCGGCACCAAGGCCCTTGATGTCAGCGGCACTTCGGCGACCGTGACCGGGCTCAGCCCCTCCACGGCGTACAGCTTCCAGGTCGCCGCGACCAACGCCGCCGGTACGTCGGCCCTCTCACCCGCCGTCAGCGCCACCACCTCCGCCTCGGGCGGCGGCGGAAACGGCGGCGGACTGCCCGCCCACGCCCTGGTCGGCTATCTGCACTCCAGCTTCGCCAACGGCTCCGGCTATACGCGCATGGCCGACGTGCCCGACTCGTGGGACGTCATCAACCTGGCCTTCGGCGAGCCCACTTCGGTCACCTCCGGCGACATCCGGTTCAGCCTCTGCCCGGTCGCCGAGTGCCCGAACGTCGAATCGGCGGCCGAGTTCAAGGCCGCCATCAAGGCCAAGCAGGCCGCGGGCAAGAAGGTCCTGATCTCCATCGGCGGCGCCAACGGGCAGGTCCAGCTCGCCACCACCGCGGCCCGCGACGCCTTCGTCTCCTCGGTGTCCAGGATCATCGACGAGTACGGACTCAACGGCCTGGACATCGACTTCGAGGGCCACTCGCTCTCCCTCAACACCGGGGACACCGACTTCCGCAACCCCACCACCCCGGTCATCGTCAATCTGATCTCCGCGATCAAGACCCTCAAGGCCAAGTACGGCCCGGACTTCGTGCTGACGATGGCCCCCGAGACCTTCTTTGTACAGCTCGGCTACCAGTTCTACGGATCGGGCCCCTGGGGCGGCCAGGACCCGCGCGCCGGGGCGTACCTCCCCGTGATCCACGCCCTCCGGGACGACCTCACCCTGCTCCATGTCCAGGACTACAACTCGGGCCCGATCATGGGGCTGGACAACCAGTACCACTCGATGGGCGGCGCCGACTTCCACATCGCCATGACCGACATGCTGCTCACCGGGTTCCCGGTGGCCGGCGACACCACGAAGGTCTTCCCGGCGCTGCGGCCCGACCAGGTGGCCATCGGCCTGCCCGCCTCGACCCAGGCCGGCAACGGCCACACCTCGCCCGCCGAGGTCAACAAGGCGCTGAACTGCCTGACGAAGAAGACGGACTGCGGTTCCTACCAGACCCATGGCACCTGGCCCGCGCTGCGCGGACTGATGACCTGGTCGATCAACTGGGACCGCTTCAACCAGTGGGAGTTCTCGCGGAACTTCGACGCGTACTTCGGCTGAGCCGGGGCCGCTTCGCGGGTGCTCCGGGCGTGCCGAGTGCGCGGAGCACCCGTCGCAGAACCAGGAGCAGCATTCCGCACAGCGCCAGGCTGCCGAGGACGTCCAGCGGCCAGTGGTAGCCGCGCAGCACCAGGCCGGTGCCCGTTGCCAGAGTGAGCAGGACGGCGACGGGCACCGCCCGGTTCCGGCGGGTGCCCGCGGAGAGCCGGAGGTACGGCGCGAGGAGCAGCGCCGAGCCGCCGTACGCCACCATCGCCGTCGCCGTATGCCCGGACGGGTAGTAGCCGGTCGCCTCGGTGAGCGGACCCGGCCGGCCGATCCAGATCTTGAGCGGTACGACCAGGACCGGCACCGCGGCCATCGCGAGCGCGACCGCCAGGGCCCCGGCGCGCTGCCCGCGCCACAACGCGTACCCGATCACCACGGCCAGTACGGGCAGCGCCACCGGCATCCCGCCGAGGTCGGCGAGGAATTCCGTCAGAGGTCTGGGCCCTTGGCGGGCGAGCGCCAGCCCCAGGCGCTCGTCGGCGGCGCGCAGCGGTCCGCCCGCTGCGGCCTGCCAGGTGATCAGTGAGAACAGAAGCGCGCAGAGCGCGAAGAGCAGACGGGAGCCGCGAAAGAGGGGACGCGACCTGCGGAGGAGGGGACGGGACCTGCGAGGGGTCCGGGAACGCTCCGGGAAATGAGCCGGCCGCCCGGGAACAGGGGGGGTAGTTCCGGGGCGGCCGTCCGCATCGGTGAGCCACACGCCCCGGGGGGTTTGGGGCGGGTGGCCGTCCGATCGGCAAGGAGTTCCAGAGCCTGAATCTCCAGTGGTGTGCGCGAAGGCACGACCAAAGCGGGGCTGGGGATGCTCCGCTCCGGTGTCGCCCGCAGTCCCCTGCGAGCGGGGTGTTTCTCTCATCTGCGGAAACCGTACGACAGGCAGGCCGGGACCGACAGCCGGAAACGGCTCCCGCCATCGCCCTCGCACACCTTCTTCACAGGCCCTCACCGTTGACCCGAAGATGACCCCAAGTGGCTCCCGGGGGCTCCTCATGGCTGGTCACGCGGTACGTCACCGGGATTCGCCGGGCTCGTCATCAGGGCTGCTCAGAGGGCGGAGAACGCCTGCTCGATGATGTCCAGGCCCTCGGTCAGCAGGTCCTCGCCGATCACCAGGGGCGGCAGGAAGCGCAGCACGTTCCCGTAAGTGCCACAGGTCAGGACCAGCAGCCCCGCCGCGTGGCAGGCCTTGGCGAGCGCGGCGGTCGCCTCCGGGTTGGGTTCCTTGGTGGCGCGGTCCTTCACCAGCTCGATCGCGATCATCGCGCCCCGGCCGCGGATATCGCCGATGACGTCGTACTTCTCGCTCAGCGCGGCCAGCCGGGGCTTCATCACGGTCTCGATGTGCCGCGCCTTCGCGGGGAGGTCCAGCTCCTTCATCGTCTCGATGGCGCCGAGCGCGGCGGCGCAGGCCACCGGGTTCCCGCCGTACGTACCGCCCAGGCCGCCCGGGTGCGCGGCGTCCATGATCTCGGCGCGGCCGGTCACGGCGGCGAGCGGCAGACCGCCCGCGATGCCCTTGGCGGTGGTGATCAGATCCGGTACGACACCCTCGTCCTCGCAGGCGAACCACTGGCCGGTACGGCAGAAGCCGGACTGGATCTCGTCCGCCACGAACACGATCCCGTTCTCCCGGGCGAACCGCGCCAGCGCAGGCAGGAAGCCCTTCGCGGGCTCGATGAACCCGCCCTCGCCGAGCAGCGGCTCGATGACGATCGCCGCGACGTTGTCGGCCCCGATCTGCTTGTTGATCTGGTCGATGACCTGGGCGGACGCCTCGGGGCCGCAGTTTTCAGGGCCGGTGGGCCAGCGGTAGCCGTAGGCGACGGGCACCCGGTAGATCTCCGGGGCGAAGGGGCCGAAGCCGTTCTTGTACGGCATGTTCTTCGAGGTCAGCGCCATGGTCAGATTCGTACGGCCGTGATAGCCGTGGTCGAAGACGACGACCGCCTGGCGCTTGGTGTACGAACGGGCGATCTTGACCGCGTTCTCGACGGCCTCGGCGCCCGAGTTGAACAGCGCGGACTTCTTGGCGTGGTCGCCGGGGGTGAGTTCGGCGAGCTGCTCGCAGACCTCGACGTACCCCTCGTACGGCGTGACCATGAAACAGGTGTGGGTGAAGTCCGCGAGCTGGGCGGAGGCGCGGCGTACGACGGCCTCGGGGCCGGCGCCGACGGAGGTCACGGCGATGCCGGAACCGAAGTCGATCAGCCGGTTGCCGTCCACGTCCTCGACGATTCCCCCGCCGGCGCGGGCGGCGAAGACGGGCAGCACGGACCCCACACCGCCGGCGACCGCGGCGGTACGGCGGGCCTGCAGCTCCTGGGACTTCGGCCCGGGAATGGCGGTGACGAGACGGCGCTCCTGCGGGATGGCGGTCATGAGGGGCTCCTGGGGGTGTTCAGGGGTTCCGGGGTGTACCGGTGTTACGGGGGCTTTCTTCGCAGGCTAGGGGCGACGAAGGGGTGCGGGCATGCGCCGTTCGGTAGTAGTGGGGGTGTGTCGTTGTCCGTGACGGACAGCGCGACGGACCGCGTGCCGTACAGGGCGGGCGGCGGGAGGGGGGAACGCCGGTACGGGCGGGGGCGACGGGCGGGCATCAACCTCCTTGCGGGCGGCGGACGGTGGGCCAGCCGCTGAATGTCCGTCGGTGGCAATACATTGAGCGGGTACAGCAGGTACAGCAGGGCGGACCGGTGATTGCACAGGGGGCAGGGGTACGGATGGACACCGACGGCACGCAGGACTCACGGGGCACCTGGGCCAACCCCGTGCCGCGCCCGGCAGGGCCGCCGGGGCAGCCGCCCATGCCGCCTCCGCCCTCCTCGGCGCCGTTCGAGGCGGTGCTCCCGCCGGCCCCGGGCCATGCGCCCCACGCCGGTCCGACGCTGCGTGAGTGGCTGCTGGTCCCGCGGGTCGCGGACGCCCCGGGAACCTGGGCGTACGGCCACCGGGCGCGGCCCCCGGAGGAGCCGGAGCGCACTCCGCTGCGGCAGCTGGTCAGCGGGGCGCTGATCTCGCTGCTGGCGGGGCTGCTGCTGTGGTCGCTGCTGTGGAACGGGTATCTGGGCGGGTTCTGGCTGTGGCCGTTGTTTCTCCTCACCCCCGATTCCTGGTGGAACGGCACGACGGAGGGCGCCACAGCCCAGGAGATTTACTACGCCCTGGTGATCGGTCTGCTCGTCGTCGTCTTCGGACGCCTCGGCCGCTGGCCCGAGCTGGCCCGGCGCCTGCTGCGCCGCGGCCCCGGCGACACCCCCCGGGAGACCGCCCCGCCGCACCCCGAGCCCGAGGACGATCTCGCCGAGTGGCCCGAGCTGCGGGCCGCCGGGCTCGGGGAGGTGGCCGCCAAGCTCGCGGCCGAGGTGCGGGACGGGCGTATGAACGATGTCGACTACGCCCGGATCCGCCGCGCCTGGCACTCCGTACGGGCCGATCCCTCGCGGCTGACCGCCTTCACCGAGGCCGTGCGCGGCAAGGGCGCCGGGGCCTGTGTCCACCCCTCGGGCCACCGCGATCTGCCCGTGCGCGCCGCCCGGCACGATCTGCTCGTACGGCAGGTCAGGATCGGTACGGTGCATGACGGGGAGCGCAATCCGTACCCCCGGCGGGGCACCGGTCTCGCGCTGGATCCGGTGCTGCTCGGGACCTCGCTGCTGGCCGTCGGCCCGCCCGGGGCGGGCAAGACGCACACCCTCGTGCGGCCCGTCGTCGAGTCGCTCGCGCTCCAGGCGCTCGCGGGCCAGGCGGCCGTCATCGTCGTCTGCGCCGCGGGCACCCAGTTCGGCCCGGACAGCGCCTTCGATGTCGTGGTCCGGCTCGGCGATCCGGAGTCGGTGTACGACCTCGATCTGTACGGCGGGACCAACGACCCCGACGAGGCCGCCGCCGTACTCGCCGAGGGCCTCGTCGGCGATCTGGCGGACACCGACAGCCGGCGGGCCACCACCGCGCTCGCCCAGCTCCTCGGCCCCTTCCGCGTCGCGCACGGCCGACTGCCCGCCGTGCCGGAGCTGCGGGAGCTGCTCGACGGCTCGCCCGCCGCGCTGGCCGCCCTGCGGGAGGCGCTCGACGCCGGGGGGCACCACGCCATGCGGCGTGAACTCGACGCGCGTGAGCGGCAGTCGGGCGCGCCCGGCGACCCGGGGCGGGCGCTCGCCGACCGGGTCGCGCTGCTCGACCGGCCCGCCTTCGCGGGCTTCTTCGACACCACCGGCAGGACCAGGCCGTTCTCGCTGCGCACTCTGGAGCACCCGCTGCGGGTCCGTATCGACCTGCCGGAGCGCGGGCACGCCGAGGCCTCGCGGATGCTGGCCAGGCTGATACTCGCCCAGTTCACGGCGAACGCGGCGACGCGCAACGACCGCTCGCTCTTCGCCTGCCTCGCCCTGGACGACGCGACCCGCACCCTCACCGCCGAGACCCTGCGCGGGGTGCAGCGGCTGCGCTCGGCGAACGCGGGCGCGGTGCTCACCCTCCGTACGCTCGACGATGTGCCCGAGGCGCTGCACACCGCGCTGCTCGGGGCCGTCGGCTGCCGGATGGCGTTCTCCGGGATCACCACCTGGGACGGCAAGCGATTCGCCGAGGCGTGGGGCACGGAGTGGGTGGAGACCCGGGATGTCACCCAGCGGACGGTCTTCGCCGACCAGCCGCTGACCCGCGCCATACACGCGTTCCGCAAGCTGGTCACCGGCAAGGCCGTGACGACGGACGCGGTGACCGTACGGAAGGTCGAGCGCGAGCGCTGGTCGGCCTCCGAGCTGGCGCACTCGGTCCCGGCGGGGCACGCGGTGCTGTCGCTGCGGACGGTGGGGGGCGAGCACGCGCCGCCGCTGCTGGTGGACCTGCGGGGGTGGCCTTCCTAGCAAGGGGCCGGTCGGCCGATCGTACAATCTGGCAGAATCGGGTGATGCCGTTCATACGGGACGGCGTAGTCGTCAGGGGTGGCCGGTCCTGGTTCCGGCGCCCTGCCCGTCCGCTGCCGAAGGCCCTACGGTTCCACCATGCCGCCCACCCTCGCCTCGCTCGTCCAGCATTCGGCGCTCAACCTCACCGTGCGCGCGGGGGAGGACCGGCTCCGGACGCCCGTGCTCTGGGTCCACGCCAGTGAGCTGGCCGACCCCGTCCCGTACATGGAGGGCGGCGAACTCCTCCTCATCACCGCCACGGGCCTCGACGCCGAGGATCCCGAAGCGATGCGGCGGTACGTACGGCGGCTCGTGGACGCCGGGGTCGCCGGGCTCGGCTTCGCCCTCGGCGTGAACTACGAGGACATCCCCGAGGCGCTCGTCACCGCCGCCCGCGAGGCGGGGCTGCCGCTGCTGGGCGTGCCGCGCCGTACGCCGTTCCTCGCCATCAGCAAGGCCGTGTCGGCGGCGATCGCGGCCGACCAGTACCGCGCGGTCACCGCCGGATTCGAGGCCCAGCGCGAACTCACCCGCGCCGCGCTCACCGAGGGCCCCGAGGCGCTGCTGGCCCGGCTCGCCGGGTATGTGGACGGCTGGGTGGCGCTGTACGACGCGTCCGGCGCGGTCGTCGCCGCCGCGCCCGAGTGGGCCGCGCGCCGGGCGGCCCGGCTGTCGGCCGATGTGGAACGGCTCCGGGAGCGGCCCGCGCCCGCCAGCGCGGTCCTCGGCGGTGCCCCGGGCGCGGGCGCCGACGACCGGGTGGAACTCCAGTCCCTGGGCACGGGCCGGCGCGTACGGGGGGCACTCGCCGTCGGTACGGAAGCGGCGCTCGGCACGGCGGAGCGGTACGCGGTCCACTCTGCGGTCGCCCTGCTGACGCTGACGACGGAGCGCTCGCGCGGCCTGCGGGCGGCGGAGCAGCGGCTCGGTTCTGCGGTCCTGCGGATGCTGCTTTCCGGCGAGTCCGACCATGCGCGGGCGGTGGCGGGCGAACTGTACGGGCGGCTGCTCGACGCCCCGTTCCGGCTGCTGATAGCGGAGTCGGCGGAGAACGCGGACGACGATCCGCTGCCCACGGTCGCCGAGACGCTGGAGGCGGCGGCCGCCCGCGAGAGGGAGGCGGTGCTGGCCGTCCCCGACGGCGAGGGGCGGCTGACGGTGCTCGCGGTGGACGGCGGAGCGGTGGTCGCGGCGGCGGAGGAGTACGCGGCGCGGAAGGCGGAGGCCGCGGGCGTGGTGATCGGCCTGTCCGCGCCGACGGGTCCGATCGCCGCGTCGGGTGCGTACAAACAAGCCGAACAGGCGCTCTCGGTGGCCCGCCGCCGCGGCCGCGCCCTCGTCGAACACGAGGAACTGGCCACGGGTTCGATCCTCCCCCTCCTTGCCGACGACGCGGTCCGCGCCTTCGCCGACGGCATGCTCCGCGCCCTCCACGACCACGACACCAAGGGCCGCGGCGACCTCGTCGCCTCCCTCCGGGCGTGGCTCTCCCGCCACGGCCAATGGGACGCCGCAGCCGCCGACCTCGGCGTCCACCGCCACACCCTCCGCTACCGCATGCGCCGAGTAGAGGAAATCCTGGGCCGCTCCCTGGACGACCCGGACGTACGGATGGAGCTGTGGCTGGCCCTGAAGACAACGACGCAGCCGAGGGCGGAGGAACAGCGGAAGTAGGAGGGCCCGCGCTCGCACGCTCCTGGTAGGAGGGCGTCTCCGCTCGCGCCCCCGGAGCGTTCCGGCCTGGCGCAAGCGCCGGTACGGCACTGCCGCTGCCGGGCCAGGCCCGGTCCCGCCGACCCCCCGCCGCGAAGCCGGAGCGCGAACCCGGCAGCCCGCCACCCCCCAGCCGGGGTCCGGGGCAGCGCCCCGGTTTTCGGGTAGGGGCGGGGTGGGGAAACCCCGGCCACCTGACATTGCGGCGCACGCCGACGCCCCGGCACTCCACCCCGGACAACCCACCCCCTGCCCCCACGCGCCTACCGTGGACACGGACACCCCCACCACCGCCCCCACGCGGACCACCTAACTCGGAAGGGCCCGGACTCGCGATGACTTCCACCCATGCCTTCTGGCTCGCCGGCCGCCAGGCCACCGGCGAGGACACCATCGACGTCACCTCCCCCTGGGACGGCCGGCTCGTCGGCACCGTCGCAGTGCCGGGCGAGGCCCAGGTCGAGGAGGCCGTCGCCGCCGCGTACGCCGTACGGGACGAGTTCGCCGCCACCCCCGCCCACCTCCGCGCCGCCGCCCTCGACCACGTCTCCCGCCGGATCGTCGAGCGCGCCGACGAGATCGCCCGGCTGATCTCCGCCGAGAACGGCAAGCCCCTCAAATGGGCCCGCGGCGAGGTCGGCCGTGCCGTCTCCGTGTTCCGCTTCGCCGCCGAAGAGGCCCGCCGTTTCAACGGCGGCGACGCCCAGCGCCTCGACACGGACCCCGGCGGCGCCGGCCGCCTCGCCCTGACCCGCCGCTTCCCCCGCGGCGCCGTCCTCGGCATCGCGCCGTTCAACTTCCCGCTCAACCTGTGCGCCCACAAGATCGCGCCCGCCATCGCTGTCGGCGCCCCGATCATCCTCAAGCCCGCCCCCGCGACCCCCCTCTCCGGTCTCCTCCTCGGCGAGCTGCTCGCGGAGACCGACCTGCCGGCCGGCGCCTGGTCCGTACTGCCCGTGCCGAACGACCGGATGCCCGCCCTCGTGGAGGACGAACGGCTGCCCGTGATCTCGTTCACCGGCTCCGACAAGGTCGGCTTCGCGATCATGGACTCCGTCCCGCGCAAGCACATCACCCTCGAACTCGGCGGCAACGGCGCCGCCGTCGTCCTCGCCGACTACGCGAGCGAGAAGGACCTCGACTGGGCGGCGACCAGGATCGCGACCTTCGCCAACTACCAGGCCGGCCAGTCCTGTATCTCCGTCCAGCGGGTGATCGCCGACGCGTCGGTGTACGAGCGGCTCGTGCCCAGGATCGTCGCGGCGGTCGAGGCGCAGATCACCGGGGACCCCGCCGACGAGTCCACCGATGTGGGCCCGCTCGTCAGCGAGGACGCCGCCAGGCGCGTCGAGTCGTGGGTGGACGAGGCGGTACGGTCCGGTGCCCAGGTGCTCGCGGGCGGCAAGCGGGACGGCGCGGCCTACGCGCCCACCGTCCTCTCCGAGGTCCCCGCGGACACCAAGGTCTCCCGCGAGGAGGTTTTCGGGCCCGTGCTGACGCTCCGCCGGGTCGAGGGCGAGAGCGAGGCGTTCGCGGCGGTCAACGACTCGAAGTACGGCCTCCAGGCAGGGGTGTTCACCCACGACGTGCAGGCCGCGTTCCGCGCCCACCGCGCCCTGGAGGTGGGCGGCGTGATCATCGGCGACGTGCCCTCGTACCGCGCCGACCAGATGCCGTACGGCGGCGTCAAGCAGTCCGGCGTCGGCCGCGAGGGCGTGCGCTTCGCGATGGACGACTACACGTACGAGCGCGTCATGGTGTTCACGGGCCTGGACCTGTAGGGACTCTCCGGAAGAAGCACCGGACGGCCGGAGCCCGCCATGCGCGGCGGGCTCCGGCCGCTTCGCACCCGCACCTTTGATCCCTTTGCTCCACGACTGGTGGGCACCGCGTTAATCGGGTAGATACGGACGAGTAGAACCAGCCGGTAAAACCGTCACTGGACCCGACTCCGCGGCGAGGTGAGTTCCTCATGTCCGCCCCATCCGCACCCTCAGCAGCATCCGCCCCCCAGGAACCGCCGGGCCGCCCCAAGGTCTCCGAGCGGGAGGCGCGCCAGGTCGCCGAGGCCGCCCGTGAGCAGGGCTGGCGCAAGCCGAGCTTCGCCAAGGAGATGTTCCTCGGCCGCTTCCGGCTCGACCTCATCCATCCGCACCCCCTGCCCGCCCCGGAGGACGTCAGGCGCGGCGAGGAGTTCCTGACGAGGCTCCGCGCGTTCTGCGAGACGCAGATCGACGGCGCGCTGATCGAGCGCGAGGCCCGGATCCCGGACGAGGTGATCAACGGGCTCAGGGAACTGGGCGCGCTCGGGATGAAGATCGACACCGCGTACGGCGGTCTCGGCCTCACCCAGGTGTACTACAACAGGGCGCTGGCCCTGGTCGGCTCCGCGAGCCCCGCGATCGGCGCGCTGCTCTCCGCCCATCAGTCGATCGGCGTACCGCAGCCGCTGAAGATTTTCGGCACGCCGGAGCAGAAGGAGACGTTCCTGCCGAGGCTGGCCCGTACGGACATCTCGGCCTTCCTGCTCACCGAGCCGGATGTCGGCTCCGACCCGGCCAGGCTCGCCACGACGGCAGTGCCCGACGGCGACGCGTACGTCCTCGACGGCGTGAAGCTCTGGACGACCAACGGGGTCGTGGCCGATCTGCTGGTGGTGATGGCGCGCGTCCCGAAGTCCGAGGGGCACAAGGGCGGCATCACGGCGTTCGTCGTCGAGGCGGACTCGCCGGGCATCACGGTCGAGCACCGCAACGCCTTCATGGGCCTGCGCGGCCTGGAGAACGGGGTGACGCGCTTCCACCGCGTCCGGGTCCCCGCCGCGAACCGGATCGGCCCCGAGGGCGCCGGTCTCAAGATCGCCCTGACCACCCTCAACACCGGCCGGCTCTCGCTGCCCGCGATGTGCGTGGGCGCCGGCAAGTGGTGTCTGAAGATCGCCAGGGAGTGGTCGGGGGCCCGTGAGCAGTGGGGCAAGCCGGTCGGCAGGCACGAGGCGGTGGGCGGGAAGATCTCCTTCATCGCCGCGACCACCTTCGCGCTGGAGGCGATGGTCGACCTGGCGTCCCAGATGGCCGACGAGGACCGCAACGACATCCGGATCGAGGCGGCGCTCGCCAAGCTGTACGGCTCGGAGATGGGCTGTCTGATGGCCGACGAACTGGTCCAGATCCGCGGCGGCCGCGGCTTCGAGACCGCGGAGTCCCTGGCGGCCCGCGGCGAACGCGCCGTACCCGCCGAGCAGATGCTCCGCGATCTGCGGATCAACCGGATCTTCGAGGGCTCCACCGAGATCATGCATCTGCTGATCGCCCGTGAGGCCGTCGACGCCCATCTCTCGGTGGCCGGCGACATCATCGACCCGGACAAGTCCCTCGCCGACAAGGCGAAGGCGGGCGCGCAGGCGGGGAAGTTCTACGCCCGCTGGCTGCCGAAGCTGGTCGCGGGCCCCGGTCAACTGCCGGGATCGTACGGCGAGTTCCACCACGCGGGCCTGCCGGACCTGTCGCCGCATCTGCGCTACGCCGAGCGCACCGCGCGCAAGCTCGCCCGCTCCACCTTCTACGCCATGTCGCGCTGGCAGGGCCGGATGGAGACGAAACAGGGCTTCCTCGGCCGGATCGTGGACATCGGCGCGGAGCTGTTCGCGATGAGCGCGGCGTGCGTACGGGCCGAACTGCTGCGCACGAACGGCGACCACGGCCGCGAGGCCTACCAACTCGCCGACGCCTTCTGCCGCCAGGCCCGTATCCGCGTCGAGGAACTCTTCACCCGCCTCTGGTCCAACACGGACGACCTCGACCGCAAGGTCGTCAGCGGCGTCCTCGCGGGCCGCTACACCTGGCTGGAGGACGGCATCATCGACCCCAGCGGCGACGGCCCCTGGATCGCCGACACCGCCCCGGGCCCCTCCCCCCACCCCAACGTCCACCGCCCCATCCCCTGACCCGCCGAACGTCCGGGCCGCGCCCCTTCCAGAGGGACGCGGCCCGGAGCCGTGGAGAAGGCCTGATCGAAAGGCCCTAGTTGAAGGGGTCCAGGGTGATGTACGCCTGCTGGGGGTTGGGGTCGTTCACCAGGGACTCGTGGTTGCCAACGTCGTCAAAGGCGAAGGCGTATGCCTTGCCGTCGGACATCTGGGCGTGAATCGTGCGGGCGTAGTGGTTGGTCACGGGGTCCTGGTAGAAGCCGGCCGGGTTGTTGTCCGGCTGGTTGGGGTTGGTGAGGAGGGTGGTGCGGTTGAAGCCCGCGCAGAGGGTGCGGGAGATGGGGCCTCGGACGAGGTCGTTGGGGGCGTCCAGGTGCTTGTAGCAGCCGAAGACGCTGTCGGCGTCGGGCTTCTGGAACGAGGTGACGACCGCGCCCGCCGAGTTGGTGAAGTTCATGACATTGCCCGAGACCCGGCCGAAGTACTTGGTGTTCGGCTGGTCCCCGAACGGTGTGACCGTCAGGGTCGAGGTGGTGTACCTGCTCCACACCCGGTTGATGTAGTCGTCCAGCACCCCGGCCGGAAGCGAGCCCGAGCCGATGCCGTGGCCGGGCGCGAGGGCGCGCAGAACGGTGCCGTCGGGGCGGGTCTGGATCAGACCGGCCCAGCCGCCCGGCTGGTTCCTGAGGGCGTTGAGGACACCGTTGTAGCCGCCCGGCTTGAGATGGCCGGTGGTCCTGGTGGAACCGTCGGGGAGCCGCACACCGACCGCGTACGGCGCCGAGAACATATCGACCTGTGTGCTGTTGATCCACAGTCCGGCGTCGTTGAGTGTGTACTCGGTCCAGTTGAACAGGATGTTCCGGTTCGGGTCGTTCGGGTTCTGGACCGCGGGCTGCACCAGACCGCCGGTGGTCAGCCTGAAGTCGAGCTTCTGGCCGTACGAGAAGTAGACCCGGCCGGAGAACTTCGGCATCCGGATCGTGATCGACTGCCCGTTGGCCGGCCCGGCGATCGACGCGTCGGGCGCCGGAGTGGGCGGATTGCCGCCGCCTGGCCAGGCGTGGAACGTACCGTTCGCGTCGGCCCAGCCCTGCTGGCCCGTCGTGAGGAGCGTCCCGAGGTTGTACAGGTAGACCGGGTCCGCGCGGCCGGAGTTGTTCGTGATGGTGAGGGGGATCGTCTCCGGCACGGCGGCCTCGGCGGGCACCGCGGCTTCGGTGGGTACCGCGGCCCCGGCGAGTGACGCCGGACCCGCGGCCGAGAACCCGGTCGCGAAGACCACCGCGGCGGCCAGTGACGCGAGCAGCTTTCTTGTGCCAAGCACGCTCTGCCTCCTGAGTTGTGGGGGGCGTTGGGGGCTTTGAGAGCGCTCTCAGAATCGGGCCACGGCCGAGGCGTGTCAATACAATCGGGCGTCGGGACGATCAACCCGCGAGATCAACTCACGATGGGGGCAGGCATGTTCGGGGCCACAAGGAGCCGGGTGCGGCGGGTACGGCACGGTGCGACGGCGGTGGCCGCCGGCCTCGTACTCCTCGGAGCGTCCGCGTGCAGCAGCGGCGACCAGCAGGGCGACGGCGCCGACGGCAAGAACGCCGGCGCCGAGAACGGCGGTGCCACCGGCAAGCCCTCCGCCGCCGGTCCCGCGCCCCTCACCGAGGAGCAGCTCACTGCCGCCTCCCTCACCGACGGCGAGAAGATCGGCCGCTACACCGTCTCCGACTACGCCCTCGGCGCCCCTCTCGGCGAGGACTACACCGCCGACCCCGCCGTCTGCCAGCCGCTCGTCAGCCTCGCGCCCGGCGCCACCGCCTTCGATCCGGCCGCCGAGGTGCACCGTAAAGCCGATGTCCCCGACGAGATGCTCGGGCTCACGGTCTCCGTACAGCTCCGTTCGTACGCCGCCCAGGGAGCGACCGGCGTTCTGAAGGCCCTTCGTACGGCGGGAAAGGAGTGCGCCGGCGGATTCACCGAGGACCGGGCGCTGGCGCGGGCGAAATACCTGAAGGTGGAGCCGGCCGAGGCGCCCGGCCTCGGCGACGAGGCCATCGCGTACCGCTTCACCATCCTCGACGTAAAGGGAACGCTGAAGCTGTACGAATACCTCACCGTTGTACGGTCGGGCTCCACCACCCTCTCCTTCCGCGCCGAGATCCCCGGCACCGAGGACGTCGGCGGAGTGCCCGACGAGATCGTCCAGGCCCAGTGGCAGAAGTTCCGGGCGGCGGGACAGGACTGAACGCCGCCGGACACGCCTGAAGCACGGCAAAAAGACCGGCAAAAAGACGGCGCATTTCAACAGCCGCAGGGGCGCGCTGTCCAACCGGCGCACGGATGAGGCAAGAATGGGGGCATGAGCGACAGCCCAGCCCCTCTCGCCGATCCGCACATCGCCTTCGACCCGACCGAAGGCCGCCGGGACATCGTCGTCCTCGGCTCCACAGGATCGGTCGGCACCCAGGCCATCGACCTGGTTCTGCGCAATCCCGACCGTTTCCGCGTCACCGCGCTCTCCGCCGCCGGAGGCCGGGTGGAACTCCTCGCCGAGCAGGCGCGGCGGCTCCGGGTCCGTACCGTCGCGGTCGCGCGCGAGGACGCCGTGCCCGCGCTGCGGGAGGCGCTCAGGGAGCGGTACGGTACGGGCGAGCCGCTGCCGGAGATCCTCGCGGGCCCCGACGCCGCCACCGAGCTGGCGGCCTCCGACTGCCACACCGTCCTCAACGGCATCACCGGCTCCATCGGCCTCGCCCCCACCCTCGCCGCCCTCGCCGCGGGCCGGACCCTCGCTCTCGCCAACAAGGAGTCGCTGATCGTCGGCGGCCCCCTCGTCAAGGCCGTGGCGAAGCCCGGCCAGATCATCCCGGTCGACTCCGAGCACGCCGCGCTCTTCCAGGCGCTGGCCGCCGGCACCCGCGCCGATGTGCGCAAACTGGTCGTGACCGCCTCCGGCGGGCCCTT
Organism: Streptomyces sp. NPDC057617; assembly: GCF_042800555.1. Lineage (NCBI taxonomy): Bacteria > Bacillati > Actinomycetota > Actinomycetes > Kitasatosporales > Streptomycetaceae > Streptomyces > Streptomyces sp. NPDC057617. Next base: position 515,085 of record NZ_JBHVGV010000005.1, read on the forward strand.
CCGCGGCCGTACGCGAGCCGAACTGGCCGGTGTGACCCCCCGGGACGCCCTGGCGCACCCCACCTGGTCGATGGGCCCGGTGATCACGGTCAATTCGGCAACCTTGGTCAACAAGGGGCTCGAAGTGATCGAGGCACATCTTCTTTACGACATTCCCTTCGAACGCATTGAGGTCGTCGTCCACCCTCAGTCGTATGTCCACTCGATGGTGGAATTCAGCGACGGCTCGACCCTGGCCCAGGCGACCCCGCCCGATATGCGCGGGCCGATCGCCGTCGGTCTCGGCTGGCCGTCGCGGGTGCCGGACGCCGCCCCCGCGTTCGACTGGACGAAGGCCTCGGCCTGGGAGTTCTTCCCGCTCGACGGGGAGGCCTTCCCCTCGGTGGGACTCGCCAGGAAGGTGGGGGCCCTGGGCGGCACGGCCCCGGCGGTGTTCAATGCCGCGAACGAGGAGTGCGTCGACGCGTTCCTGGCCGGCCGGCTCCCGTTCAACGGCATCATGGACACGGTCACCGAGGTCGTCGAAGAACACGGCACCGGCTCCGACCGTACGTACGGCACAGAAGACGGTCACGGTACGGGCCGTACGGGAACCTCGCTCACCGTGGCGGACGTCCTCGAAGCGGAGGCCTGGGCACGCGCCCGGGCCCGTGAGAAGGCGGCGGCATTGGCAGACCAACTGGCAGACACAATCGGCGAAGAACAGCCGGCGGAGGCTCGCGCATGACGATTCTGTTGACGGTCCTCGGCATTCTTGTCTTTGTCGCCGGTCTGCTCTTCTCCATCGCCTGGCACGAACTGGGCCATCTCTCGACCGCCAAGTACTTCGGCATCCGCGTACCCCAGTACATGGTCGGCTTCGGGCCGACGATCTGGTCGCGCAAGAAGGGCGACACCGAGTACGGGATCAAGGCGATCCCCCTCGGCGGCTACATCCGCATGATCGGCATGTTCCCGCCGGGACCCGACGGCCGGATCGAGGCGCGGTCGACCTCGCCGTGGCGCGGGATGATAGAGGACGCCCGCTCGGCGGCCTTCGAGGAGCTGCAACCGGGCGACGAGAAGCGGCTGTTCTACACGCGCAAGCCGTGGAAGCGCGTGATCGTGATGTTCGCGGGCCCGTTCATGAACCTGGTCCTCGCCGCCGTGATCTTCATCGGGGTGGCGATGGGCTTCGGCTTCCAGACCCAGACCACCCAGGTCGCGGGCGTCCAGAAGTGCGTGATCTCGCAGAGCGAGAAGCGCGACACCTGCCAGAAGGGCGACCCGGTCTCGCCCGCCCAGGCGGCCGGTCTCAAGGCGGGCGACAGGATCGTCGCCTTCAACGGACGGGCCGTCGACGACTGGACCACCCTCTCCAATCTGATCCGCGAGACCATCGGCCCCGCCACCATCACCGTCGAGCGCGACGGCGCCCGGCAGGAGCTGCACGCCACCCTCGCCAAGAACCTGGTGGCCGAGAAGGACTCCAACGGAGAGGTCGTCCCCGGCAAGTACGTCCCCGCCGGCTATCTCGGCTTCGCCGCCGCCACCGAGATCGTTCCGCTGTCCTTCCCCCAGTCCGTGGACCGGATGGGCACCATGATCGGGGACGGTGTCGAGTCGATCGTCGCCCTGCCCTCCAAGATCCCCGACCTCTGGAGCGCGGCCTTCGGCGACGGCCCGCGCAAGGAGGACTCACCGGTCGGCGTGGTCGGCGCGGCCCGGATCGGCGGCGAGGTGATGACGCTCGACATCCCCGCGACCAACCAGATCGCGATGATGCTGTTCCTGCTCGCGGGCTTCAACCTCTCGCTGTTCCTGTTCAATATGCTGCCGCTGCTGCCCCTGGACGGCGGGCATATCGCGGGCGCGCTCTGGGAGTCGCTGCGGCGCAGGCTGGCGCGGCTCTTCAAGCGCCCCGACCCGGGCCCGTTCGATGTCGCGAAGCTGATGCCGTTCGCCTATGTGGTGGCGGGGATCTTCATCTGCTTCACGCTGCTCGTACTGGTCGCCGATGTGTTCAATCCGGTCAAGATCTCCTGAGCCGGGCTGAGCTGCCCGATGTGCTCGGGCGGTGCGTAGTGGCGTAATCTCGGGGCCGGAGCCCGCCCGTCCCGGGACCTTGATTCATACCTTGGGGTTGCACAGCAGATGACCGCGATTTCTCTCGGAATGCCGTCCGTTCCGACCAAGCTCGCCGAGCGGCGGGTCAGCCGTCAGATCCAGGTCGGGTCGGTGGCGGTCGGTGGGGATGCGCCGGTGTCGGTGCAGTCGATGACGACGACGCGTACCTCCGATGTGGGTGCGACGTTGCAGCAGATCGCTGAGCTGACGGCGTCGGGGTGCCAGATCGTACGGGTCGCCTGTCCGACGCAGGATGACGCCGACGCGTTGGCGGTGATTGCGCGGAAGTCGCAGATTCCGGTGATCGCGGATATTCATTTCCAGCCGAAGTATGTGTTCGCGGCGATTGACGCGGGGTGTGCGGCGGTGCGGGTGAATCCGGGGAACATCAAGCAGTTCGACGACAAGGTGCGGGAGATCGCGAAGGCGGCGGGGGAGGCGGGGACCCCGATCCGGATCGGGGTGAATGCCGGTTCGCTGGATGCGCGGCTGCTGCGGAAGTACGGGAAGGCGACGCCGGAGGCGCTGGTGGAGTCGGCGCTGTGGGAGGCGTCGCTGTTCGAGGAGCACGGGTTTAGGGACATCAAGATCTCGGTGAAGCACAACGATCCGGTGGTGATGGTCAACGCGTACCGTCAGCTGGCCGCGCAGTGCGACTACCCCCTCCACCTCGGCGTCACCGAAGCCGGCCCCGCCTTCCAGGGGACCATCAAGTCGGCTGTGGCGTTCGGTGCGTTGCTGAGCGAGGGGATCGGGGACACGATCCGGGTCTCGCTGTCGGCGCCGCCGGCCGAGGAGGTCAAGGTCGGCCTGCAGATCCTGGAGGCCCTGAACCTCAAGCAGCGCCGCCTGGAGATCGTCTCGTGTCCTTCCTGTGGGCGTGCGCAGGTGGATGTGTACAAGCTGGCGGACGAGGTGACGGCGGGCCTGGAGGGCATGGAGGTCCCGCTGCGCGTGGCCGTGATGGGCTGTGTGGTGAACGGTCCGGGTGAGGCGCGTGAGGCGGATCTCGGTGTGGCGTCGGGCAATGGCAAGGGGCAGATCTTTGTGAAGGGGGAGGTCATCAAGACCGTTCCCGAGTCGAAGATCGTGGAGACCCTGATCGACGAGGCCATGAAGCTCGCCGAACAGATGGAGAAGGACGGCATCGCCTCGGGCGAGCCCCAGGTCTCCGTGAGCTGACACCTCTCCCAGCAGGGTCCCGCGGCCACCGCCCTCAGGGGGCCGGCCGCGGGACCTTCCGCTGTGGGCAGCACGCCATGCACCCGCCAGGTACAGTGCGGAGATCAGCAGACCGTATGGTGAGGCACCCTCGTGTTGACGCACACCACCACTCGGGTCCTCGAACCCGGCGAACTCGGCGCCGCGCTCGCCATTCTGGAGAGCGAGCCCGTCGCCAACGCCTTTGTGACCTCCCGTGTGCAGGTCGCGGGGCTCGACCCCTGGCGCCTCGGCGGCGAGATGTGGGGCTGGTACACGGCGGGGCAGCTCCGCTCGCTCTGCTACTCCGGCGCCAATCTCGTACCGATCTGCGCCACCCCCGAAGCCGTGCGCGCCTTCGCCGACCGCGCCCGCAGGACCGGCCGCCGCTGCTCCTCGATCGTCGGCCCCGCCGAGTCCACCGCCCTGCTGTGGCGGCTGCTGGAGCCCCACTGGGGCCCCGCCCGCGAGGTCCGCGCCCACCAGCCGCTGATGGTCACAGAACAGATCCCCGCCGTGGTCGCGCCCGACCCCTTCGTCCGCCGGATCCGCAAGGACGAACTGGAAGTGATCATGCCGGCCTGCGTGGCCATGTTCACCGAGGAGGTCGGGGTCTCCCCGCTCGCGGGCGACGGCGGACTGCTCTACCAGGCGCGGGTGGCCGAACTCGTCGGCGCCGGGCGGTCGTTCGCCCGTATCGACGACGGCCGGGTCATCTTCAAGGCGGAGATTGGCGCGGCCACCCCCCAGGCCTGCCAGATCCAGGGGGTCTGGGTCGACCCCGAATACCGCGGCCGCGGCCTCTCCGAGTCCGGCATGGCGGCGGTCGTACGGTACGCGCTGGCCGATGTCGCCCCCGTCGTCAGCCTGTACGTGAACGACTACAACACCCCGGCCCGCGCCGCCTACCGCCGGGTCGGGTTCCGGGAAGTGGGCGCCTTCATGAGCGTGCTGTTCTGAAAGTAGGGTTCGCCCATGCTGAGCATCCCCGGGGGCACCCCCCGGATTCCCGACGTCCAGGTAGCGCCGGTCGATCTCGCCGCACGCGTCGACGAGGCGCTCGCCGTGCAGGCCCTCGCCTTCGGGCTCAGCGAGGACGAGATCGGGGTGCGCCGCCACATCGTGCTCCGGCATCTCATGTACCCCGGCTGCCGTGCCTTCGGCGCCACCACCGGGGGCGGTCGGCTCGTCGGATTCGTGTACGGCCTGCCGAACGACCGCGGTCACTGGTGGTCCACGGTCGTCGAGCCGTATCTGCGCGCCACCGCCTCCGAGAGCTGGCTCGACGACTCCTTCGTGATCACCGAACTGCATGTCCACCCGCAGTTCCAGGCCCGCGGCATCGGCCGCGCCCTGATCACCACCATCACGGACACCGCCGCCCAGCCCAAATCGATCCTGTCGGCCATCGACATCGAGAACCCGGCCCGCCGGCTGTACCGCAAACTGGGGTACGAGGACCTCGCCCGCCAGGTCCACTTCCCCAGCGCGCCCAAGCCGTACGCCGTGATGGGGGCGCCGCTGCCGTTGCGCAGACCGGGCGGCGGCGAGAACTGATTTCCGCCTGCCGGTGCGCCCCGGCTAACCTCCAGGCATCAGCCGAGAGAACACAGAACGCAGAACGCCAGGAGTGCTCCCCATGTCCCAGGTCCAGCGCATGTCCCGTTTGATGGTCAAGACACTGCGCGACGACCCGGCGGACGCCGAGACCCTCAGCCACAAGCTGCTCGTCCGCGCGGGGTATGTCCGCCGTACGTCCGCCGGCATCTGGAGCTGGCTGCCGCTGGGCAAGAAGGTCCTCGACAACATCTCGCGCGTCGTCCGCGAGGAGATGGACGCGATCGGCGCCCAGGAGGTGCTGCTTCCCGCGCTGCTGCCCAAGGAGCCGTACGAGGCGAGCGGCCGCTGGGAGGAGTACGGCGACCTGCTGTTCCGGCTCAAGGACCGCAAGGGCGCCGACTATCTGCTGGGCCCCACGCACGAGGAGATCTTCACCCAGGTCGTCAAGGACCAGTGCACGTCCTACAAGGACCTGCCGGTGATGCTCTACCAGATCCAGACGAAGTACCGCGACGAGGCGAGGCCGCGCTCCGGCGTGCTGCGCGGGCGCGAGTTCCAGATGAAGGACTCGTACTCCTTCGACACCACCGACGAGGGGCTGGCCGAGTCGTACGCGCTGCACCGCGCCGCCTACCAGAAGATCTTCGCCAGGCTCGGTCTCGACTTCCGGATCGTCTCGGCGGTCTCCGGAGCGATGGGCGGCTCCGCCTCCGAGGAGTTCCTGGCGCCCGCCGCGGCCGGTGAGGACACCTTCGTGGACTGCCCGGCCTGCGACTACGCGGCCAACACGGAGGCGGTCACCTTCAACGCGTCCGTACCCGCGGCGGACGCGGCAGGACCGGTCGAGGAGCTGGACACCCCCGACACCCCGACCATCGAGACGCTCGCCGCGTTCCTCGACGTACCGGCCTCGGCGACGCTGAAGAACCTGCTGGTCAAGGTGGACGGCGAGATCACCGCGGTCGGGGTGCCCGGCGACCGCGAGGTGGACCTCGGCAAGCTCGGCGAGCACCTCGCCCCCGCGGTGGTCGAGCTGGTCACGGCCGAGGACTTCGAGGAGCGGCCCGATCTGGTACGGGGCTATGTCGGCCCGCAGGGCCTCAAGATCCGCTACATCGCCGACCCCCGGATCGCGTCCGGCACCGCCTGGATCACCGGCGCCAACAAGCCCGGCACTCACGCGCGCAATGTCGTGTGCGGCCGGGACTTCGAGGTCGACGACTACCTGGACGTGGTCGTCGTCGAGGAGGGCGACCCCTGCCCCGTGTGCGGTACGGGCCTCAAGCTGGACCGCGCGATCGAGATCGGCCATATCTTCCAGCTCGGCCGCAAGTACGCCGACACCTTCCAGCTCGATGTCCTCGGCCAGCAGGGCAAGCCGGTGCGGGTGACGATGGGCTCGTACGGCATCGGCGTCTCGCGCGCCGTGGCGGCGCTGGCCGAGCAGACGGCCGATGAGCACGGCCTGTGCTGGACCCGCGAGATCGCCCCGGCGGACGTCCACGTGGTGGCGGCCGGCAAGGCGCTCCAGACGGAACTGGCCCTTGAGGTCTCCGAGAAGCTCGCCGCGGCGGGGCTGCGGGTGCTGGTGGACGAGCGCGCGGGGGTCTCCCCGGGCGTGAAGTTCACGGACGCGGAGCTGATCGGCGTACCGCACATCCTGGTGGCGGGGCGGCGTGCGGGTGAGGGCGTACTGGAGCTGAAGGACCGGCGCACGGGTGAGCGCGAGGAACTGACCACGGCGGAGGCGATCGCCCGCCTGGCCGGCTGACTTCCCGGGGCTCCGCCCCGGACCCCGGTCCTCAATCGCCGGACGGGCTAGATTTCGCTGCCGCGAAAACCCAGCCCGCCCGGCGTTTGAGGGCAAAAATCAGCCCGTCCGGCGATTGAGGACATCGAGGGCACCCGGGTCCGGGCGGAGCGCGGTCGCCCGCTTACAGCCAGCCGGCGAATTCCAGGAGGAGTTCCGCGCTCTGGCGGCGGCCCGCCCTCAGCGCCCGTACCCCCGACTCCACCGCACGGAACAGCGTCCACCCCCGCAGCCGCCCCCCGTCCATGTCCAGCGAATCCGCCAGCCTGGTCACCCGGCGCCGCGCCGACGAAGGGCCCGACGAGGCCGCCACCAGGTCCTCGACCCGGTCGCGGGCCAGCCGGGCCAGGTCATAGGCGGGCTCGCCGACCAGCGGCTCGGGACCGACCGCGAGCCAGGGCGCGCGCTCGCCGGCCAGCACCTTGCCCTGCCCGAACGCGCCGTGCAGCAGACGGCTGTCCGCCGCCGAGGCCGCGGACGCGCAGAGTTCGTCGCGCGCCTCCAGCGCCGCCGAGACCAGCGGCCCCAGCCCCTCGTCCACCGACTCACGCAGCGCCGCCGACTCCCGGGCCGTCCGCTCGGCCACCGTCTCGAAGCCATGGCCCTCCGGTGGTTCGACCCAGAGCCGCCGTACCGTACCCGCCGCTTCCAGCAGCGCCTTCGCCTCGGGCAGGGAGCGCAGCGAGATCTCCGGCTGGAGGCGTTCCAGCAGCAGCGCGGTGTCGGTGGTGGAGGCGGGGTCGAGCAGTTCCACCGCGCCCCAGCCCTTCCAGTGCGCCAGCGCCGCCCGCTCCAGCGAGGGGGCCGCGAAGGACGGGGCGATCTTGAGCGTCGCGGGGGAGCCGTCGGCCCGGCGTACCAGCACCACAAGACCGCCCCGGCCGCCCGGCGCGACCACCCGCTCGACCTCCAGCCCGCGCGCGGCGACCGCCTCACCGGCGAGGGCGGGGAGCAGGCTCAGCCACTCGGCCGCGGCCGGTTCGCCGTACTGCTCGCCGAGGGTGCGCACCAGGCGCTGCGGCGGTTCGAAACCCATACGTGCGTGGTTACCTTTCCGGACTTTCCTGGCTCATGGCCGGTCGCATGGGCTCACGGGCTGATGGCCGGGCCCACCGGCTCACGCGCGCTCGGCGAGCCCAGGAAAGGCTACGCCCGTGCCGCGCCAGCGAACGGCGCGCACCGCGGCCTCCCGCAGCGCGCCCGCCGCCTCCCGCCGCAGGGGCCCTTCGGCCGCCCGTACGAGATCGGAGTAGACGCCCGCGACCCGGTCCTCCAGGGCGGCGGCGAGACGTACGGCCGCGGCGGCGTCCGGCACCGCGAACGGCAGGGCGTACGCCGGCTCGGCCACCGCCGGTCTCCCGCCCAGATCGCGCACCGTACGCGCGAGCGCGTCGCGCCGGGCCCGGTGCGCGGTGTGCGCCGCGTCGGCCTCGGCCCGGCGGCCGTCGTCGACACGGCCCCCGACGACCCCGTACCCGTACACCGCGGCGTGCTCCGCGGCGAGCGCCGCCTGTGCGGCGTCCAGCGCCCGCTTGCTCATGAGCCGGATCCTTCCGTCAGCAGCTCCGACAGCAGATAGGCGTGTGCGGCGCTCGCCGCGGCGAGCGAGGCCAGCAGCCGGGCCAGCTCCGGGGGCGCCTTCATGAGCGTGGCGGTGTGCGCGTCGGCGGTACGGCGCTCCACCGCGGCCAGGTCCTTGAGCGCCTGCTCCGCGTCGCCCGCGACGGCCGGGAGCACCGGCGGCCTCGCGGTGGCGGAGGGCGAGGGGGTGTCTGACAGTGAGGGGCGCGCGGAGGGTGCGGGGCTCGCGGGCCTGCGCGCCGGCGGCGCCAGCGCGTCCACCTGGCGTGCGACCGCCGCCCGCAGCGGCGCCAGCGCCTCGCTCTCGTCCGGATACGCGTTCAGCATCGCGTCGTACCGCCCGAGCAGTTCACGGCGGGTGTCCGCGGACCGCAGCCGCAGCGCGCTCTCCGCCCGCGCGGCCTTCGTACCGCTGGACACCCTGCCGTCCGCGGAGTCCGGGGTGCAGCCTGTCAGCAGACCCGCCGCGGTGGCCGTCGCGGCGCCCGCGGCCCTCAGCGCATGCCTCCGTGTCGTCCCCGTGCGCCCCACGCGTCTCTCTCCCCTGTCTTCGGGCTTCGCGATGATCACCGCAGGCGAGCGTACCCGCGGGTCATCAGCGGGTGGACGGCAACACCCCTTCGGACCGGATACCCTTTGATCTGACACACGACGATCCCACAACAGCACACGCGGCCGAGGAGTCACCCGGATGAGCACCACCCAGAGCGAAAGGCTGCGCGGACTGCTGGAACCGCTCGTCAGCGCGAAGGACCTGGATCTGGAGCAGATCGAGGTGTCCCGGGCAGGCAGGCGTCGTGTGCTGAGGGTCGTGGTGGATTCCGACGAGGGTGTTGACCTCGACGAGTGTGCCGAGCTGAGCCGCTCCATCTCCGAGAAGCTCGACGAGACGGACGCGATGGGCGAGGACGAGTACCAGCTCGAAGTGACCTCTCCGGGCGCGGAGCGCCCCTTGACCGAACACCGTCACTACGAACGTGCCATCGGCCGGCTGGCCAGATTCCAGTTGCACGAGGACGGCGAGCTGGTCGCCCGCATCCTCACCGTCGACGACGAGGGGCTCGGCCTCGAAGTGCCGGGCGTGAAGGGGCGCAAGCCGACCGCCCGCCGGATCGAGTTCGCGCGGATCGACCGGGCGCGCGTGGAGATCGAGTTCAGCCGCAAGGACAAGAAGGAAGAGGAGGCGTAGCCGTGGACATCGATGTGAAGCTCCTGAAGGGCTTGGCACAAGAGAAGGAGATCCCCTTCGATCTGCTGGTCGAGGCGATCGAATCCGCCCTCCTCATCGCCTACCACCGCACGGAGGGCAGCCGCCGGCACGCCCGGGTCGTGCTGAGCCGGGACAACGGGCATGTGACCGTCTGGGCCAAGGAGGACCCCTCCGAGCTCGAAGAGGGCCAGGAGCCCAAGGAGTTCGACGACACCCCCTCGGACTTCGGCCGGATCGCCGCGACCACCGCGCGCCAGGTCATCCAGCAGCGGCTGCGGGACGCCGAGAACGATGTCACCTTCGGCGAGTACGCCCGCCGGGAGGGCGATGTCGTCGCCGGTCTGGTCCAGCAGGGCAAGGACCCCAAGAACGTCCTCGTCAAGCTGGACGACAAGCTGGAGGCCATCCTTCCGGTGCAGGAACAGGTGCCGGGCGAGGAGTACACGCACGGTCTGCGGCTGCGCACCTATGTGGTGCGGGTGGCCAAGGGGGTGCGCGGCCCTTCGGTGACGCTCTCCCGTACCCACCCCAACCTGGTCAAGAAGCTCTTCGCGCTGGAGGTCCCGGAGATCGCGGACGGCTCGGTCGAGATCGCCGCGATCGCCCGCGAGGCCGGCCACCGTACCAAGATCGCCGTACGGTCGACCCGGTCCGGACTCAACGCCAAGGGCGCCTGCATCGGCCCGATGGGCGGCCGGGTCCGCAATGTGATGGCCGAGCTGCTCGGCGAGAAGATCGACATCGTCGACTGGTCGGACGACCCGGCCGAGATGGTGGCCAACGCGCTGTCGCCCGCCCGGGTCAGCAAGGTCGAGGTGGTCGATCTGGCCGCGCGGTCCGCGCGGGTGACCGTGCCGGACTACCAGCTCTCGCTGGCGATCGGCAAGGAAGGGCAGAACGCCCGGCTGGCCGCACGGCTCACCGGCTGGCGCATCGACATCCGCCCGGACACCGAGCAGACGGACGACGACCGCGGCGGCGACCAGGGCAACAGGGCCGGCGACCGCGGCGGCGACCGCGACCGCGGCTGACGGCCCCGGACGGCCGACACGATCTTTGAGCAGTCGCGCGTTCGACCCTTGCCCCAAAGGGGTGAGGTCGGTGCGGGGAGGTAGACTTGAACATGTCTGGCCGGACGAGCGCCCGAGCCTGCCCTGAGCGAACGTGCGTGGGGTGCCGGGAGCGAGCGGCCAAGGACGATCTGCTGCGCATCGTGGTGGCCGGGACACAGTGTGTCCCCGACCGACGCGGTACGCTGCCCGGCCGGGGTGCGTATGTGCACCCCGCCTTGAACTGTCTCGATCTGGCGGTCCGCCGCCGGGCGTTCCCGCGGGCCTTCCGGGTCCAGGGGCCGCTCGACTGCGCGGAGCTGCGCCGGTATGTCGAGCAGGCGGCACTGTAGGAAGAAGTACGGCACGGAACCCCGTGCGGTTCAGGTACCTCGCGAGTTGGAAGTAGGTCGAGATTGCGATGAGCACTCGATGAGTACGCGATGAGTACGCCCATGAAGTAGCGACGGTCCGGCGGTAACCCGGACCTAAAAGGAGCGAAGTGGCTAAGGTCCGGGTATACGAACTCGCCAAGGAGTTCGGCGTGGAGAGCAAGGTCGTCATGGCCAAGCTCCAAGAACTCGGTGAATTCGTCCGTTCGGCGTCGTCGACGATCGAGGCGCCGGTTGTACGCAAGCTGACTGACGCTTTGCAGGGGCCCGGCGGCAACGCCGGCAAGACCACTGCCAAGCCCGGGGCGCCCCGCAAGGCGACCCCCGCCAGGCCGGCCGCACCGGCCGCACCCCCGGCGGGTTCGCCGGCGCGCACGGCGCGCCCCGCCGCCCCCAAGCCCGGTGTCCCGGCCCCCAAGCCGGCCGTCGCCGAGGCGCCCAGAAGCACTCCCGTGGCGCCGAGTCCCGGACCTCGTCCGGCGCCGGCCCCCAGGCCCGCCGCGGCCGCGCCCAAGCCGGCGCCCGCCGCCCCGGCGGCCCCGGAATTCACCGCGCCCCCGTCGGCCCCGGCCGCCGGTCCCCGGCCCGGTGCCACCCCCGGACCGCGTCCGTCCGCCCGCCCCTCGGGCGGCCACGGCGACCGTGACCAGCGGCAGGGTGACCGTGACCAGCGTCAGGGCGATCGCGAGCAGCGTCAGGGCGGCCGCTCCGGCGGTCCGCGCCCCGGCCAGGCCCCGCGTCCCGGCGCCCGTCCGGCCGGACCGCGTCCCGGCAACAACCCCTTCACCTCCGGCGGTTCCACCGGTATGGCGCGCCCGCAGGCGCCCCGTCCCGGCGGCGCCCCGCGTCCCGGCGGCCCCGGTGCCCCCGGCGGCCCGCGCCCGCAGGGCTCCGGCCAGGGCGGTCCCCGCCCGCAGGGCGGACCCGGCGGACAGTCCGGACGTCCCACCCCCGGCGGTATGCCGCGTCCGCAGGCCCCCCGCGCGGCGAGCGGCCCCGGCGGTGGTCCCGGTGGTAACCGTCCCAACCCGGGCATGATGCCCCAGCGTCCCGCGGCGGGTCCCCGTCCCGGCGGCGGCCCCGGCGGTGGCCGTGGTCCCGGTGGTGGCGGCGGTGCTCGTCCCGGTGGTGGCGGCGGTCGTCCCGGAGGCGGCGGCGGCTTCGCCGGCCGTCCCGGCGGTGGCGGTGGCGGCGGTGGCTTCGCCGGCCGTCCCGGTGGCGGCGGTGGCGGTGGCGCCCCGGGCCGTCCCGGTGGTGGTGGCGGCTTCGGCGGCGGTGGCGGCGGTGGCCGTCCCGGCTTCGGCGGCCGTCCCGGCGGTCCCGGTGGCCGTGGTGGCACACAGGGCGCGTTCGGCCGTCCCGGCGGGCCCGCCCGCCGTGGCCGCAAGTCGAAGCGGCAGAGGCGCCAGGAGTACGAGGCCATGCAGGCCCCGTCGGTCGGCGGTGTGATGCTGCCCCGCGGCAACGGACAGACCGTCCGTCTGTCGCGCGGTGCCTCCCTCACCGACTTCGCGGAGAAGATCAACGCCAACCCGGCGTCGCTCGTCGCCGTGATGATGAACCTCGGCGAGATGGTCACCGCGACCCAGTCCGTCTCCGACGAGACCCTCCAGCTGCTCGCCGACGAGATGAACTACGTCGTCGAGATCGTCAGCCCGGAGGAGGAGGACCGCGAGCTGCTCGAGTCCTTCGACATCGAGTTCGGCGAGGACGAGGGCGGCGAGGAACTCCTCGTGTCCCGGCCGCCGGTCGTGACCGTCATGGGTCACGTCGACCACGGTAAGACCAGGCTGCTGGACGCGATCCGCAAGACCAATGTCGTCGCGGGCGAGGCCGGCGGTATCACCCAGCACATCGGTGCGTACCAGGTCGCCACGGACGTCAACGGTGAAGAGCGCAGGATCACCTTCATCGACACCCCGGGCCACGAGGCGTTCACCGCCATGCGTGCCCGTGGTGCCAAGTCCACCGACATCGCGATCCTGGTGGTCGCGGCCAACGACGGTGTGATGCCGCAGACGATCGAGGCGCTCAACCACGCCAAGGCGGCCGACGTGCCGATCGTGGTCGCGGTCAACAAGATCGATGTCGAGGGCGCCGACCCGACCAAGGTGCGCGGTCAGCTCACCGAGTTCGGTCTGGTGGCCGAGGAGTACGGCGGCGACACCATGTTCGTCGACATCTCCGCCAAGCAGGGCCTGAACATCGACAGCCTGCTGGAGGCCGTGGTCCTGACCGCGGACGCCTCGCTCGACCTGCGGGCCAACCCGGAGCAGGACGCGCAGGGCATCGCGATCGAGGCCCACCTCGACCGTGGCCGCGGCGCCGTCGCCACCGTGCTCGTCCAGCGCGGCACGCTCCGCGTCGGTGACACGATGGTCGCCGGTGACGCGTACGGCCGTGTGCGGGCCATGCTCGACGACAACGGCAACAACGTGTACGAGGCGACGCCCTCGACGCCCGTCCTGGTCCTGGGTCTCACCAATGTCCCGGGTGCCGGTGACAACTTCCTGGTGGTCGACGAGGACCGTACGGCCCGGCAGATCGCCGAGAAGCGCGCCGCCCGCGAGCGGAACGCGGCCTTCGCCCGCAGGGGCGTCCGGTTCTCCCTGGAGAATCTGGACGAGGCCCTCAAGGCCGGCCTGGTGCAGGAACTCAACCTCATCATCAAGGGCGACGCGTCCGGTTCGGTCGAGGCCCTCGAGTCCTCGCTGCTCCAGCTCGACGTCGGCGAAGAGGTGGACATCCGGGTCCTGCACCGCGGTGTGGGTGCGGTCACCGAGTCGGACATCGACCTGGCCATGGGCTCCGACGCCATCGTGATCGGCTTCAACGTGCGCGCCGCGGGGCGCGCCGCGCAGATGGCCGAGCGCGAGGGCGTGGACGTCCGGTACTACTCGGTCATCTACCAGGCGATCGAGGAGATCGAGTCCGCCCTCAAGGGCATGCTCAAGCCGGAGTACGAAGAGGTCGAGCTGGGTACGGCGGAGATCCGCGAGGTCTTCCGCTCGTCCAAGCTGGGCAATATCGCGGGTGTGCTCATCCGCTCCGGCGAGGTCAGGCGGAACACGAAGGCCCGGCTCATCCGCGACGGCAAGGTCATCGCGGAGGACCTCAACATCCAGGGTCTGCGCCGCTTCAAGGACGATGTCACCGAGATCCGCGAAGGGTTCGAGGGCGGTATCAACCTCGGGAACTTCAACGACATCAAGATCGACGACGTCATCGCCACCTACGAGATGCGTGAGAAGCCGCGCGGCTGACGCGCTGGCTGACCGCTCCGGTCGGGGCCGGTCGACGGGACGAATTTCCGTCGATCGGCCCCGGCCGTTGCGTGTACGGTTCTTGTGCCCCTGCCAAGCGCTGGCAGGGCACCGAACCCGTACCGGCGGGACATCCGGACGTGCATGTATGTGGGGACGCTGTCCTTCGATCTGCTCCTCGGCGACGTACGGTCGTTGAAGGAGAAACGCTCCGTCGTCCGGCCGATCGTCGCCGATCTCCAGCGGAAGTTCACGGTGAGCGCGGCGGAGACCGGCGCTCAGGAGCTCTATCGCAGGGCCGAGATCGGACTGGCGGTGGTCTCCGGCGACTGGGGCCATCTGACGGAGGTGCTCGACCGGTGCGAGCGGATGGTGGCAGGCCGTCCCGAGGTGGAGCTGCTGTCGGTACGGCGGCGACTGTACGGCGACGAGGACTGACCGCCCGGCACGCGCCACCGGACGAAGACCGACCAGTAACAGAACCACTGGCCGCCAGAACCAGTGGCAGACAAGAAAACCAGAAGGAAGAGTGACGGACCGGTGACCGACAACGCGCGGGCCCGCAAGCTGGCCGATCGCATCCAGGTCGTGGTCGCGGAGACCCTGGACCGGCGTATCAAGGACCCGCGACTGGGGTTCGTGACCATCACGGACGCCCGCGTCACCGGCGACCTGCGGGAGGCCACGGTCTTCTACACGGTCTACGGCGACGACGAGGAGCGCGCGGCCTCCGCGGCGGCCCTGGAGAGCGCCAAGGGCGTTCTCCGCTCCGAGGTGGGCCGCCAGACCGGCGTCCGCTTCACCCCGACGCTGGCGTTCGTCCCGGACGCCCTGCCGGACAACGCCCGTACCATCGAGGACCTCCTCGACCGGGCGCGCGCCAAGGACGCCGAGGTACGGGAGGTGTCCACCGGCAAGACCTACGCGGCCGGCGCCGACCCGTACCGCAAGGCCGACTCGGACGAGGAGGGCACGGGCGACGCGGACGGCACGGAAGGCGCGGGCGGCCGTGGCACGGACGGTGCCGCCGCGGAATGACTCAGCAGAACAGCACGCCCGACGGCCTGGTCATCGTGGACAAGCCGTCGGGCTTCACTTCGCACGACGTCGTCGCCAAGATGCGCGGTATCGCCAGGACCCGGCGCGTCGGCCACGCCGGCACCCTCGACCCGATGGCGACGGGTGTCCTCGTCCTCGGTGTGGAGCGGGCCACCAAACTCCTCGGACATCTCGCGCTGACCGAGAAGGAGTACCTGGGCACGATCCGGCTGGGGCAGAACACCGTCACGGACGACGCGGAGGGCGAGATCACCTCGTCGGCCGACGCCTCCCTGCTCGCGCGCGAGGCCATCGACAGCGGGATCGCGGCACTGACCGGCGCGATCATGCAGGTGCCGTCCAAGGTCAGCGCGATCAAGATCGACGGGAAGCGGTCGTACGCACGGGTGCGCGGCGGCGAGGAGTTCGAGATCCCGGCCAGGCCGGTGACCGTCTCGTCGTTCCGGCTGTACGACGTCCGTGAGGCCGTCGCCGAGGACGGCACCCCGGTCCTCGACCTGGTCGTCTCCGTCGTCTGCTCCTCCGGTACGTACATCCGCGCCCTGGCCCGTGATCTCGGCGCCGGGCTCGGGGTCGGCGGTCATCTCACCGCTCTGCGCAGGACCCGGGTGGGCCCGTACGCGCTGGACTCGGCGCGGACGCTGGAGCAGCTCCAGAAGGAGCTGACGGTCATGCCGGTCGCGGAGGCCGCCGCGGCGGCGTTCCCGCGCTGGGACGTGGACGAGAAGCGGGCCGGGCTGCTGCTCAACGGCGTACGGCTGGACATGCCGGCGTTCGCATCGGCTCCGGTCGCGGCGTTCGGGCCCGGGGGGCGCTTCCTGGCGCTGGTCGAGGAGCAGCAGGGGAAGGCGAAGAGCCTCGCGGTCTTCGGCTGAGGCGTGAGGCATGAGGCCTGAGGCCTTTGGCCGGCCTCAGCGCGAGGCGGGCGAGGTGGGCCTGAGGCCCAGGCCTCGCTCGTACGCCTGATGCCTCACCGTGGGGGCGGGGAGGGACACCCGGCCGGCCCCCCGGCCCCCCCTCGCAAGGGGGCTG
>NZ_JBHVGV010000005.1:531356-565726 GCF_042800555.1 Streptomyces sp. NPDC057617
CAGTGGCCCACCCGTACCCGCTCCGCGCCCGCCGTACCGCCCGCGGCTCGGTCGTCCCCACGCCCGACCCCCCTCCAGGGGCCAGTGCGAGCGAAACTCCCCCGGCCAGGGGCACACCCCCCCCCCCCCCCCCCCACGGCCCCCCTCCGAAAGGGATCTGTCCATCCGGCGCCCGCGATTCACACCTTCGGGCAGGCGCTCGGAGGGGGACAGGGTGCACTCGGGGGGCGCGTTCGCGCCGGAAAGCCCTTCGGGAGCCCGGTGGCCGATGCGGGCCACGGGTACTGGGCATGGCAGTCTTAGCATTGCGTGACGGGAAACGACGTACATGGGTTCGGGCGAGGAGCGGTCTCAGTGCAGCGCTGGCGTGGCTTGGAGGACATCCCCCAGGACTGGGGGCGCAGCGTCGTCACCATCGGCTCCTACGACGGGGTCCACCGCGGACACCAGCTCATCATCAAACGCGCGGTGGAGCGGGCCCGGGAGCTGGGGGTGCCGTCGGTCGTCGTGACCTTCGACCCGCACCCCAGCGAGGTCGTACGGCCCGGCAGCCACCCGCCGCTGCTCGCCCCGCACCACCGGCGCGCCGAGCTGATGGCGGAGCTGGGCGTGGACGCGCTGCTGATCCTGCCGTTCACCGTGGAGTTCTCGAAGCTGTCGCCCGGCGACTTCATCGTGAAGGTCCTGGTCGACAAGTTGCACGCGCGCGCGGTGATCGAGGGCCCCAACTTCCGCTTCGGCCACAAGGCGGCCGGCAATGTCGGCGTCCTGGCCGATCTGGGGGCGACGTACGACTACGAGGTCGAGGTCATCGATCTGCGGGTGACCGGCGAGGCGGGCGGCGGCGAGCCCTTCTCATCCACCCTCACCCGCCGGCTGGTCGCCGAGGGCGATGTCGCGGGCGCCGCCGAGATCCTCGGCAGGCCGCACCGCGTCGAGGGCGTGGTGGTGCGCGGCGCGCAGCGCGGGCGGGAGCTGGGCTATCCGACGGCCAATGTGGAGACCTTGCCGCACACCGCGATTCCGGCCGACGGGGTGTACGCGGGCTGGCTCACGGCGGACGGCGAGCGCATGCCCGCAGCGATCTCGGTCGGTACGAACCCGCAGTTCGAGGGGACGGAGCGGACGGTCGAGGCATATGCCATCGACCGGATCGGGCTCGATCTGTACGGCCTCCATGTGACGGTCGACTTCCTCTCGTACGTCCGCGGGCAGCGGAAGTTCGAGTCGATCGAGGCGCTGCTGGAGGCGATCGCCGACGACGTCAAGCGCTCACGGGCGCTGACGGAGGAGTACGACGCGAAGTAGCGGCGCGAAGTAGGGGGGCTGCTCTGCCGTTTCACTTCGCTGTCGCCCAGTGGCAGGCCACCTGGGTGGTCGCGCCGCCCGTCAGCACCGGCGGCGAGTCCGTACGGCACCGCTCGTCGACCCCCGCCCGTGCCGCCTCGCCCGACGCCAGTACCTGACAGCGGGCATGGAACCGGCAGCCGTCCGGGATCCTGGACGGGTCCGGCGGCTCGCCCATCAGGACGACCGGTTCCCGTTCGGACTCGGGCAGTACGGACAACAGCGCCCGGGTGTACGGGTGCTGGGGCGCCGTCAGCACCTCCTCGACCGGGCCTGTCTCCACGATCCGCCCGAGATACATCACCGCCACCCGGTCCGCGATGTTCCAGGCCAGACCCAGATCGTGGGTCACCACCAGTGCCGACAGGCCGAGTTCGTCGCGCAGGGACAGCAGCAGCGCCAGGATCTCGCCCCGTACGGACGCGTCCAGCGAAGCCACCGGCTCGTCGGCGACGATGAGTTCGGGCTCCAGGACGAGCGCGCCCGCGATGACGACGCGCTGCCGCTGGCCTCCGGACAACTCGTGCGGATAGCGCGTGAAGAACCGCTCGGGAGGGCGCAGCCCGGCCCGGGACAGCGCCTCGCCGACGGCCGCGCGCTCATCGCCCGGGTGGCCGTGGATACGGAGCCCCTCGGCGACCGCCTCGTACACCGTATGGCGCGGATTGAGGGAGCCGCTGGGATCCTGGAGGACGAGCTGAACGCGCTTGCGGTACGCCTTGAGAGCGCGGGCACCGTACCCCAGGGGCTGCCCGGCGAAGGTGACCCGGCCCTGTGCGGGCGGTACGAGCCCGAGCAGCGCCCGCGCCAGAGTGGTCTTGCCGCAGCCGGACTCGCCGACCAGCGCGACGATCTCCCCGGCACCGATGTCGAGATCGACACCGTCGACGGCACGGGCCGTCGCCGCTCCGCGCCGCCCGGGGAAGGTGACCTTCAGCTCGGCGGCCGACAGCAGGGGGACGGGGGCTGCGGGAGGCGTGGTCGTCGTCAAGGGTGGCTCCTGGAAGGTGGCCGGGCTTTTCGAGGTGTGCGGGACTTGTGGGGCTTGGGGGACTCAGGGCGCTTTACGGGGAGGGGACTTGGCGCGGCTGCTCCCCGGCGGGCACCGCCGTGCCCACCCGTACACACGCCGCACTCCGGCCGGGCCCCGCCTCCCGCAGCGGCTGGTCCTCCCGCCCGCAGACGTCCAGCGCGACCGGGCAGCGCGGATGGAACGTACAGCCGGACGGCAGCGCCGCGGGGTCCGGCGGATCGCCAGGCAGTCCGCGCGGCGCACGCCGCGACGCGGGGTCCCCGATCCGCGGGAACGCCGCGGAGAGCGCCCGGCCGTACGGATGCTCCGCCGCGTCATAGACCGCCCGCGCCGGGCCCTCCTCGACGATCCGGCCCGCGTACATCACGGCCAGCCGGTCACAGGTGTCCGCGAGCACCGCCAGATCGTGGCTGATCATCAGCAGCCCGATGTCCTGCTCCGCGACCAGCCGCTCGATCAGCCGCAGGATCTGCGCCTGGATCATCACATCCAGCGCGGTCGTCGGCTCGTCCGCGACGATCAGCCGCGGATCGCAGGCCAGCGCCATCGCGATCATCACGCGCTGGCGCTGGCCGCCGGAGAGTTCATGCGGATAGGCGTCCGCGCGGGCGGCCGGCAGACCGACCTGTTCCAGCAGCTCGGCGGCGCGGGCGCGGCCGGCCGCAGGAGTGGCGCCCTGGTGCAGCAGGACCGGCTCGGCGATCTGGTCGCCGATCCGGTGCACCGCGTTCAGCGAGTGCATCGCGCCCTGGAAGACGATCGACGCCCCCGCCCACCGTACGGCCCGCAGCCGGCCCCACTTCATGGTGAGGACGTCCTCGCCGTCGAGCAGGATCTCGCCGGACAGCGTCGCCGAGGACGGCAGCAGCCGGAGCAGGGCCAGCGCCAGGGTGGACTTGCCGCACCCCGACTCACCGGCGATCCCGAGCTTCTGCCCAGGACCGATGGCCAGGTTCACACCCCGTACGGCGGGCACGGCCGAGGCCCCCGAGCCGTACGTCACCCTCAGGTCCCTGATCTCCAGCAGACCCGACGCGCCACGTGCGCCGGCCGTTTCGGCCGCGCCACTCGCTCTTGTCACGAGGCCACCCCCAGCTTCGGGTTCAGTACGGTCTCGACCGCCCGGCCGCAGAGCGTGAACGCCAGCGCGACAAACGCGATCGCGAGCCCGGGCGGCGCCAGATACCACCAGTGCCCGGACGAGACCGCGCCCGCCTCCCGCGCGTCCTGGAGCATCCCGCCCCAGGAGACGATGGTCGGATCGCCGAGGCCGAGGAAGGCGAGGGTCGCCTCCGTCAGGATCGCGCTGGAGATACCGAGCGTGGTCTGCGCCAGCACCAGCGGCATCACATTGGGCAGCACATGGCGCGTCATGATGTGGCCATGGCCGCCGCCCAGCGCCCGGGCACGCTCGATGTACGGCCGTGACTCGACCGCGATCGTCTGCGCCCGCACCAGCCGTGCCGTCGTCGGCCAGCTTGTGACACCGATCGCCACGATCACCGTCCAGACCGACCGGGACATGACCGTGGCCAGCACGATCGCCAGCACCAGCGTGGGCATCACCAGGAACCAGTCGGTGATCCGCATGGTCACCGTGGCCGGCCAGCCGCCGAAGTGCCCGGCCATGACTCCGACGAGCGTACCGATGGCCACGGACAGCGCGGCCGCCAGCAGCCCTACGGTCAGCGAGATCCTGGCGCCCCAGATCAGCAGCCCCAGCAGCGGACGCCCGAACTGGTCGGTACCGAGCAGGAATTGGCCGCTCGGCGCCTCAAGCGCCTTGCCCGGCGCCTGGGTCACGCTCTGCACATCGCCGCCCACGAGCAGGGGCGCGGCCAGCGCCGTCAGCGCGACGAGCGCGAGCCCGGCGAGTCCGAAGAGCCCGGCGCGGTGCGTGCGGTACTGCTGCCAGAAGCGGATCAGCGACGCGCGCCGGCGGGCCCGGGCGATCGAAGCCGCCGAAGGCACCGCGGACCTGGGCAACGGGACCGGCCCGTCCGGCAACGGCGACGGAGGCGGAGTTGAAGGGTTCGCGGAGGTCATCGGCCCACCCGGGGATCGAGCAGCGGATAGAGCAGGTCGGCGAGCAGATTCATCACGATCATCGCGCCGGCGAAGACCAGGAACAGCCCCTGTACGAGCGGCAGATCGGGCACGCTCAGCCCCTGGTAGAACAGCCCGCCGAGCCCCGGCCAGGAGAACACCGTCTCCACCAGGATCGAACCGC
Organism: Streptomyces sp. NPDC057617; assembly: GCF_042800555.1. Lineage (NCBI taxonomy): Bacteria > Bacillati > Actinomycetota > Actinomycetes > Kitasatosporales > Streptomycetaceae > Streptomyces > Streptomyces sp. NPDC057617. The sequence continues at coordinate 535,967 of NZ_JBHVGV010000005.1, forward strand.
CCGCCACATGGCCCAGATTGATGAACACCATGGTGACGGTCGGCAGCAGGGCGTTGGGTACCGCGTGCCGCCGCCGTACCGACGCGTCCCGCAGCCCCTTCGCCCGCGCCGTCGTCAGATAGTCGCTGCCCATCTCGTCCAGCAGCGAGGAGCGCATCACCAGCAGCGTCTGCGCGTACCCCACCGCGACCAGCGTGAGCACCGGCAGCACGAGATGGTGCGCCACATCGAGGATCCGTGCGAATCCCGCCGTGTCGCCCGACTCCATACCGCCCGTGGGGAACAGGCCCGGGATGGGACCGATGCCCACCGAGAAGACGATGATCAGCAGCAGACCGAGCCAGAAGGACGGCACCGACCAGAGCGTCAGCGCCACACCGGTGTTCAGCCGGTCGCCGAGACCGCCGTTGCGCCAGGCCGAGCGGGTGCCGAGCCACAGGCCCAGCGCCGAGTAGATCACCACGGCGACCCCGGTGAGCAGCAGGGTCGCGGGCAGCTTCGTCATGATCAGCTCGCCGACCGGAGCGTGGAACTGGTACGAGGTGCCCAGATCACCGGTGAGCGCCTTGGCGCAGTAGTCGGTGAACTGCTGCCACAACGGCAGATCCAGCCCGAACTGCTTGCGCAGCGCGGCCAGTTGGGCGGCGGAGGTCGGTGCGCCACGGGTCATGGTGCTGACCGGGTCGCCCGGGATGATCCGGAACAGGAAGAAGCCGGTGACCAGGACGGCGAGCAGCGAGACGACCGCGCCGCCCAATTTGCCCGCCACATACAGCGGATACGCGGTCCTCGTACCGGGACCGGAGCCTGCGCGGTCCGCGGAGCCGGACGGCCCGGTCTTCACCGGGCCGCCGGCCGCGTCCCGCACCACTCCGGGGGTGCTTGCGGTGCTCATGCGTTATTCACGGTCTTCCGCGGTGGAACGGCGCCGCATCGCGACGAAGAGCCCGAGCGCGGCGGCGACCACCACGGCGGCCCCGATCCCGATCACCACACCGGTCGAGGACGAGGAACCGCCGGACCCGTCGCCGTCACCGGCCGGGACCGCGGACCACCAGCTCCAGTAGCCGTCCTGGCCCCAGAGATTGCCGGCGGCCTCCGGCATCGTCGTGATCGACTTGATCTGGTCGGTACGGTACGCCTCGACCGCGTTCGGATACGCCATGACGTTCATGTACCCGGTGTCGTACAGCCGCGACTCCATCTGCTTGACCAGCTCCGCGCGCTTCGCCGCGTCGTACTCCACGGCCTGCTGGGCGTAGAGGCCGTCGTACTCCTTGTCGCAGATGAAGTTGTCGGTGGCGCCGCTGTCCTTGGGGGTGGCGGGGAGCGCGTCGCACGTATGGATGGAGAGGACATAGTCCGGATCGGGATTGACCGACCAGCCGTCGAAGGCCAGATCGTAGTCGCCCGCGAGCCAGGGGTCCGAGACATTGTCGAGGCACTCGACCTTCAGCCCGATACCGAGCCGGCCCCACCACTCCTGGAGGTACTTGCCGATGGCCTTGTCGTTCGGGTCGGTGGCATGGCAGAGGATACGGAAGTCCAGCGGCTTGTCGTCCTTGCCGACGCGCTTGCCGCCACCGGTCTTCTTGTAGCCGGCCGCGTCGAGCGTACGGGCCGCCGCGGCCGGGTCGTACGCGATCCGCTGGCTCTCCGAGGGCTGCCAGAAGTACGAGCCGAAGCGCGGCGGGATATAGCCCTGGCCCTCGACGGCATGGCCCTGGAAGACCCTGTCGACGATGGTCTTGCGGTCGACGGCCTGGAAGAGGGCCTTCCGTACGGCTGGATCGAGCAGCGCCGGATGGCCGTTGCCGAACTTCGTGCCGTCCTTCGAGCGGGCGCCGGGGTTGGTGGCGAGCGCGTAGAACCGGCGGCCGGGCGCGTCATTGACCTTGATGTTGTCCGCCGACTTCAGCGCGGCGGCCTGGGCCGGGGTGAGACCGGAGGTGAAGGAGACCTCGCCCTTCTGGAGCGCGGCGACGGCCGCGTCGCCGTCCTTGTAGTACTTGAGGACCAGCTCGTCGAACTTGGGGGCGCCGCGCCAGAAGTCCTTGTTCGGCTTGAGCCTGACGTACTGGTCGACCTTGTAGTCCGTCACGATGAACGGGCCGTTGCCGACGATCGGGAACTGCTTGTCGTTGTTGAACGACGAGAAGTCGCCGACCTTCTCCCAGATGTGTTTGGGCACGATCGGCACATCGAGGGCGGTCATGGTCGCCTGCGGCTTCTTCAGCTCGATGACCAGGGTCTCCGGGTCGGGCGCGGTGACCTTCTTGAAGTTGGCCGTGAAACTGCCGTTGGCGGTGGCCGCGTTCTCGTCCGTCATCATCTTGTTGAAGGTCCAGGCGGCGTCCTCGGCGGTCGCCTGCACGCCGTCGGACCACTTCGAGTTGTCCCGGATGGTGAAGGTCCACGTCAGCTTGTCCGCGGAGGGCTTCCACGCGGTGGCGAAGCCGGGGACCGCGTGCGCGTCCTTGGGGTCGTAGTTGGTCAGGTACTCGTAGGTCAGCCGGTGGAGGCTGGTGCTGACCAGGCGCTGTGCCAGGAACGGGCTGAGCGAGTCGACACTCTGGCTGACCGCGACGGTGAGGACCTGCTTGCCGTCGTCCGCCGCCCGCGCCTGCTGGGGCGCCGGGAGCAGCGGCTGTACGGGGACCACGGTTCCGGCGACGAGCGCGGCGGAGGCGGCACCGGAGGCCAGGAGCAGTCGGAGACGGAGGCGTCGGCGGACGGGCTGCTGCCGCGGTGTCCGCGGCGGAACGCTATGGACCATGGGACGGTGACCTCGTGTCATCACTCGTGCGGAGAAGCCGGGTTGACTCGGGACGGCTCGCGTTGACTCTGGTTCGCCAATCGGTGAAGGGAGGTTTATCAGCGTGCGTCAGGGCGCGTCAACGGGCGCCCGTACCCCGTGTGGGCTGCGGGAATGCGCCGAGGGTCCGCACCGTGACCACGGTGCGGACCCTCATTGGTCTCAACCTCTGATGCCCTACTGCTGAGGCGCTGGCGGTGGTTGCGGAGGCTGCTGCCCGGGCCATCCGCCGGGCGGAACGGGACCCTGGAGGTCGGTCCCGTCCTGGGGCGGCTGGGGCTGCTGACCGTACGGTCCGGGCTGGGCCTGCTCGGCCTGCTGCCCGGGCGGGAGTCCTGCCGGGCTCGCGGGGGACTGGGCCTGCGAGGGCGGCGACTGCTGCCAGCCCTGCTGAACCCCTGGCTGGGGGTACGGTCCCGGCTGCTGCTGGGGATACCCGTACTGCGGGGGCTGCTGCTGCGGGTGGCCGGGCTGCCCGGGCTGGTGCTGCTGTCCCGGCTGCCCTGGCTGTCCCGGCTGGGGGTACTGCTGCGGGTACGGCTGGGGCGGGTACGGCCCGCCGTGGCGCGGCTGCTGCGGCTGTCCGTGGACCGGCTGGCCCTGCGCGGGCTGGCCGTACAGAGGCTGGGCGTACGGCGGCTGACCGTGCGCCGGCTGTCCGGGGCCCGGCATCGGCGGCGCGAGCTGCGGCGGCGGATTGCTGCCGTCCCCCGTCCACAGCCCCTGTGCCTGCTGTGCCCGTACGAAATCCTCCGCGACCATCGCCGAGAGCTGGAAGTACGCCTCGCGCGTCTTGGGGCGCATCATGTCGAGGTCCACCTCGGCACCGGCCGCGAGATGCTCGTCGAACGGCACCACGATCACCCCGCGGCAGCGGGTCTCGAAGTGCTGCACGATGTCGTCGACCTTGATCATCTTGCCGGTCTCACGGACCCCGGAGATGACCGTGAGGGAGCGCTGCACCAGCTCCGCGTACCCGTGCGCCGACAGCCAGTCGAGCGTCGTCGACGCGCTGCTCGCACCGTCCACGGACGGGGTCGAGATGATGATGAGCTGGTCGGCGAGGTCGAGCACACCGCGCATCGCGCTGTAGAGCAGACCGGTGCCCGAGTCGGTGAGGATGATCGGGTACTGCTTGCCGAGGACCTCGATCGCGCGCCGGTAGTCCTCGTCGTTGAACGAGGTCGAGACGGCCGGGTCCACATCGTTGGCGATGATCTCCAGCCCGGAGGGCGCCTGCGAGGTGAACCGGCGGATGTCCATGTAGCTGTGCAGATACGGGATCGCCTGCACCAGATCGCGGATGGTCGCCCCGGTCTCGCGCCGGACGCGGCGGCCGAGCGTACCGGCGTCCGGGTTGGCGTCGATCGCCAGGATCTTGTCCTGCCGCTCGGTGGCCAGTGTGGCGCCCAGCGCGGTGGTCGTGGTGGTCTTGCCGACACCGCCCTTGAGGCTGATGACCGCGATCCGGTAGCAGGAGAGCACCGGCGTACGGATCAGCTCCAGCTTGCGGCGGTACTCGTTCTCCGCGGCCTTTCCGCCGAGCCGGAAGCGCGAACCCCCGGACGGATTGCGGCTGCTCTTCGGCTTCTGCTTGTTGTTGCGCAGCAGCCGGTCCGAGGACAGCTCGACGGCGGCCGTATAGCCGAGCGGGGCGCCCGGGACGGAGCGCTCGCGGTGGTCGTGCGCGACGGGCGAGGGCCAGGCGGCACCGGCGCGGGGGTCCACCGCGGGCGCCTGGGCGCCGGGCTGCTGCTGCGGGTGCTGGGGGTTCTGCGGTGCCTGGGGGTACTGCTGCTGTTGCGGGTACGGCGGCTGAGGGGCCTGCTGCGCCGGAAGGTTGGGCGTGGCGGGCACCGGGAGATGGGGCTGCCGGCCCTGCTGCGGCTGCTGTGGCTGGGCTCCCGGCTGCCCGGACTGGTCCTGGTGCGGCTGCGGGAAGCCGTAACCGCCCTGCTGCTGCGGCGGGAAACCGTACCCCCCGGCCTGAGCGGGCGGCTGCTGCTGTGCGTACGGTCCGGGCTGCTGCCCCTGCTGGTGCGGGAAGCCGTAACCGGCGGGCGGGACAGGGGAGTCGGGGCCCGCCGCGGGCGGCAGCGCGGACTGAGGCGTCGGCGCCACGGCCCCGGGCCCGGTCAGCCCCTGCTGGGGGAAGCCATAGCCACTCTGCGGCTGCTGTTGAGCCTGCGCCTGGGGCTGCGGCTGGGGAGGCTGCGGGGTCCATGCGTCCGGCTGCTGTTGCTGCGGGACCGGGAGCTGGGGCGGCGCCGACTGGTCCGCGGCCGACGCCGGTACGGGCCACTGCGGCGCGGGCGCCGGAGCGGCCGGCTGGAAGGCGGGCGGCAGCGGCGGCAGCCCGGAGGCCGGGGCCGCGGGCGGCTGAAGGGTCCAGGGCTGTGCCGATCCGGAGGCCGGGGGCGCGTCCTGGGGCTCGTCGGCCGGTACGGCGTCGTGCGGCGCGGCATCCCGGACGGCGTGCGCGGGCACCGAGTCGGCGGGCCCGGCGTCGGCGGCATCAGCGGTGCCGTCAGTGCCGGCGGTGTCCGCCCCGGCGCTGTCGGCTTCGGAGGCGTCGGCCTCGGGGGTCTCCCGCTCGTCCTCATCCGCCGCCGGGACCGCGTCCGGGACATCCCCGGCGTCCTGGGCGTCAGCGGTGTCGTCAGCGTCGTCAGCGTCGTCGGCGGTGTCGGTGGCGTCATGAGCGCCGTCAGCGTTGTCGGCGCTCTCAGGGCCGGCCGTACCGTCCGTCCGATCCGGGGCGCTCGCGGCCTCCGGTGCCGTATCGCCGTCGTCCTCCCGCGTATCCGTCGTACGCGCATCCGGATCCGTGCCGTCCGCGTCCGCGGCGGGCTCGGATCCTTCAGGGGCCGCCGCCGTCGCGGGAGCGCTCGCGCCCTCCGCCTCGGCGCTCTTCGGCTGCGCGCCGACAGCGCTGTCAGCGCTGTCAGCGCTGTTGGTGGGCTGCGGCGGCTCGCCGTTCTGCGCCGCCTCCCGCTCCTCTATCTCCCGCTTGAGCGCCGCGGGGGAGAACCGCATGGTCGCCCCGCTCTCCACATCGCCCCCGCCGAACGGCTCCGGGGCCACGGGCGGCACGGGGGACGGCTGTACGGGCACCGGCGCGGTGGTGGGCGCGGGTGCCGGGGCGGGCGGCGGCGCGGGCGCCCAGTTCGGCTCGAAGCCCGCCCCCGCGGGCAGCCCCGGCACCGCGACCGGCGCACCGTCCGGCGGCGGCGGAGAGTTCGTGAACGCGGAAGCACCCGACGCGCCACCCCCGGAAGAGTCCCCCGGCGCGTTCTGCGTGTACCAGGCGGGAGGGGTGTAGTCGATGGTGAACTCACCCGTCATCTCGGGATCCGCGTCGGACTGATCGTCCACAGGAGGCCGGTTCCAGCCTCCGCGGATCTCGTCCCGATCGCCGTTCACTTTGCCTCCTGGTGTGGTCGCACCCTTGTGCCGTGATGGGCGGGGCGTCCGTATCTGTGCGTCCGGTCCGCCCGGCTCTTCCTCAGGGGGCCAACCCGCTCGCAGGTTCCCTACATCCCGCGCCCGCTCCCACCCTAATCGCCAACGGCGGGGGTACGTCAGGCCGGGACCGCCCGCCGGTGCCCGCCGCGTACGTCATGCCCCGCCCCCAAGTGAACAGCCAGGGGCGGAGCGTGAGGCCGGGGAGCGGTCAAATCCGTATATCTCCCTACGAGATTCCGGCGCAATCCCCATCGGCCGGGCGCACAGAGGCCGTTCGGAGCGTCTCAGTCCATCCGGCGCGCGCTCCCCAACAATCCGGTCTCGGCATCCGTCGGCTGCGTCATCACGAACTGCCGGTCCCGCGCCGTGCACCAGAGAGTCACCCCGTCGGCCAGTGTGGAGAGCGCCTCCGTCTCGGCACGCGGCAGATTCATGATCCGGCCGATCTGCGCGGCCTCGTCCGGCGACACCCGCTGGACACCGACGAGCCCCGACTTCTCCATCAGCCTCGGCGCGACCGGACTGAGATACGGCAGCAGGGTCATCACCGACTGCCAGGGCGCGGACGCCACCCGGCCGCGCGGCGGGCGCATCCCGCAGTCCCGTACGACCACCACCGGACTGCCCGCCGAGGCACCCTGCGGCGGCACCCGGCCCACATCGTGGAGCGTGACGCACGGCTGGCCGCCGCCCGCCGCCTGCGCGAGCGCCGTCCAGGCCGGTGCCCGGCCCGTCTCGACGGCGATCCGCGCACCGGTCGCCGCCGCGCGCAGCACCAGCACCTGCGCCGTCCACAGCCCGCCGATCAGCGTGACGTCGTACGGCGTGGGCCGGTTGATACCGAGCACGGCCGGCCTGTTCGCCGGGTCGACCCCGATCACCATGCCGTCGTCGCCGACCGGCAGCGCCAGCGCCTCCAGTTGGTCCACGGACAGGGCATGGCGCTCACGCCGCGGACCTATCAGCCCGAAGCCGATCCGCGGCCTGGCGCCGCCCCGGGCGGCAGCCGGGGACGGCGGAGCGGTGTGTGCGGGCACGGACATCAGCGGGTACCCCCGAGCGGAAGAGTGGCGAGCATCGCGGGCAGCTGCTCGCGGTCCAGACGCACCAGCCCGGTCTTCACCCCGCGGGCCGCGCGCTCCAGTTCGTGCCGGGCGGTCACCAGCTCGTCGTCGCTGCGCCCGGTGATCCGTATGTGCCCGCTGACCGTCACCCCCTGCCGCTCACTGCGCCCCAGGGTGAGGCTGAAGGTGGTGGCCAGGGCCGGGATCGAGGTCAGCAGCGCGACAAGCTGCGGCATCGGCGCCCCGCCGCTGCCCAACTGCGGCCAGCGGCCCACCCAGTAGGTCGTGTGCCTGCGGTCGTCGCAGCGCCAGGTGCGCGACGTCTCCTTCGTCCGCAGACCCGGTGTGTCCGTACGGCCCGCCTGGGCGATGGCCAGCGGATTGGCGCAGGACGAGATGGCGATGGCCGTGGTCAGCTCCTGCTCGGTCAGCACGGTCGCGCGGAACCCGGCGCCGGTCAGCCGGCTCGCGAGCTGGTCGGCGGCCCGTACCACACACTTCTGGGCGCCTATGAGACCGCCGCCGCGCGCGGTCACCGCCTCGGGGCACAGCTCCGGGTCGAGCTTGAGAGCGATCCAGGTGATCCGGACGGCGGGGGAGCCCGTCTGCGCCTGGAGCGGCGCGTAGTTGCGCGCCGCCACCGACTGCTCCGGCAGATGCGGCGCGGGCGCGGGCTGGGTGTGCTGGACGATCTGCGCCGACTCCAGCCGGATCCCGTCGACATCGAGCACATCCCGCACCAGCGAGACGGGCAGCGGCCGGGACGAGCGGTCGGGCCGCAGCGCGGTGGCCTCCGACTCGATCTGGAGGACCGCCGTCAGGAACGTACCGTCGCCGATCATGCCGACCGGGCGGCGGTCCCGGTCGCTGTACGAGTACGTACGCAGCGCCGGGTCGCATTCGACGGCCGGCGCCAGACCCGGTTCCGTACCGGCGGGGAGCACCATCGACGCGGCCCTGCGCGTGCGCGCCCGCAGCGCCGCCAGCGTCGACAGCCACTCGGGCAGCGAGCGCCGGTGCCTGCGGACGACGGCCAGCAGCACCAGCAGCGCGGCCACCACCCCGGCCGGGACCAGCAGCAGCGCATCGATCACCGAGGCCACCAGCAGCAGGGCGGCGGCGATTTCGATCAGGACGAGTTGTTGCATTCGGAACGGGCCGAAATGCCCGGGGCGCGCCTTCAGCCCGGGAGCCGCCGGAGCCCCGGAGGCAGCCGACGACGGCGCCGCCGGGGCGGGCCGCGTCCGCGTCGCGGAAACCATGATGGAGAAACCCCCCAGTTCGTCCCGATCACCCTGGCCGGCCAGGGCGTTGACGGCCGGATCACCCTACCCGGGCCCCGCACACCTCCGGCCTACAAGGCATAGTAGGGGGACGGTCCGACAGTCAGGCAGGGCCCGGGGGACACGCCGACTCGCTCCACCCCTGGGGAAGGCCGCGCCTTTTTTCACCGATGGGGACTCATGGCATCACGGCGGGACGAGCTGAACGCGTACACCTTCGCGAAGAGGCGCACGGTGGCCGCATTTCTCCAACCTTCGCCCACCGGTTCGGAGGAGGGAGCCCCCAGACCGCTGCGCGCCGTCGTCCCGAGTCTGATCGTCGGCGCGCTCGTGCTCGCCGGGTTCGGCGCCTGGGGCATGTTCAAACCGTCCGCGCCCAAGAACTGGGCCGAGCCGTACACCAATGTGATCGTGGGCAAGGACTCCACCACCCGCTATGTGGTGCTGAAGACCCCCGGCGAGGGCAAGAACAACGAGACCCTGCTCCACCCGGTCCTCAATCTCGCCTCGGCGCGGCTGCTGCTCAACCCCCAGCAGGGCAAGGTCATACAGGTCCCCGACAAGATCCTGGACGCGGGCAAGCCCCCGCGCGGCCCCGTGATCGGCATCCCGTACGCCCCCGACCGGCTGCCCTCCGACACCGAGGCCGCGAAGCCCAAGCGGTGGGCGGTCTGCGAGCAGCCGGGCGGCGGTGACGGCGCCGGCGTCCAGAAGGCCGCGTTCATCCTGGCCAACCGGGACTTCTCCAGGACCGAGGGCAGCCGAAAGCTGAACGGCGGTCAAGTGCTGTACGTCCAGGGGCAGAAAGACCGGGCGCGCTACCTGGTGGACGCGGCGGGGACCAAATATCTGATCGCCGAGACGGACGCCGACCAGGGGCATCTGACGAACGCTCTGGTCGGCACCGGTGAACCGCAGCAGGTGACCGACGACTGGCTGGCCACGCTGCACACCGGCAGCCCGATCACCTTCCCGGAGATCCCGGGAGAGGTCGGCACGCCGGCGAACGTCGAGGGGCAGCTCTCCCCGGAGGAGAACAGGGTCGGCATGATCCTGACGACCCGGACGGGCGGCGGCACGAGCCACTACGTCGTACTGTCCGGCAGGGCCGAGCCGATCTCCGAGTTCACCGCCATGCTGCTCATCAGCTCTCCGCAGACCGCGTCGCTGAACATGGACGGCGAGCCGCGCTCCGTCGGCCTCCAGGACTTCGTTCCCGAGGCGGGGACCTTCGAGGGACAGGCCGACCACTGGCCCGAGCAGAAGGCCGCCCAGGTCAACTCCGTGGACGGCGAAGGCGCCCGCGACACGGTGTGCAGCGTGCTGCGCAAGGTCGACGACAAGGGCGATACGGCACTGTCCACCTGGGCGGGCCCCTCGTACCCCGCCGACATCACCGCCGGCGGCACCAGCACCTATGTCACCCCCGGCAGCGGCCTCCTCTACACCCAGGTGCAGGGCCGGCAGACCAGCCCCGACGGCTCGCTCTTCCTGGTGACCGACACCGGACTGCGGTACGCGGTCCAGTCGAACGGCGACAGCGACGCGGGCCGCTCCGACATCGGCACCGGCGGCCAGGAGGAGCAGCAGGACGGCAGGCCGGAGCCCAGCCAGGCACAGATCAGGCTCGGCTACGGGAAGGTCACCCCGAGCCTCGTCCCCATCGCCTGGTCGGAGTTCCTCTCCAAGGGCCCCCGGCTCGACACCAACAGCGCCCGCCAGCCGCAGGGTTCGTGAGGGGAGCACGACCGATGCGACCGACTCCGTACCGACCGACCTCGTACCGACCGGCCCTGTACCGGCCGGTCCCGTACGCGCGCAGGAAGGCCGCCCTGCTGACCGCCGCGATGGCCCTCACCGGCCTCGCCACGCTGCCCCCCGCCGCGTACGCCGCCGAACCACCCGCGGCCACCGGCCCCGCCGCCCCCCGGCTCGACGGCAGCGGCGAGTGCACCTTCCCCATGAAGCAGCAGATCGCGGGCACGCCCTGGGCCCTCCAGCGGGTGATGCTCGACGAGCTGTGGGAGGACACCCGGGGCAAGGGCGTACGGGTGGCCGTCATCGACACCGGCGTCGACAACGCCAATCCCCAGCTCAAGGAAGCCGTCGACACCTCCGCGGGCCGGGAGTTCCTGGCCAAGAAGATGGAGAAGGGCTCGCCGCCCGACGGTACGGACGACCGCGTCGGCCATGGCACCAAGGTCGCCGGGATCATCGCCGCGCGCCGCCATCCGGGCACGGGCTTCGTGGGACTCGCCCCCGAGGCCACGATCATCCCGATCCGCCAGAACGACGAGCAGAACAGCGGCAACGACAGCACCATGGCCGAAGCGATCGACCACGCCATCGCTGAAGACGCCGACATCATCAACATCTCCCAGGACACCACCAAACCCCTGACCCCGGCGTCCGACCTCGGCGAAGCCATCGCGCGCGCCGTCGACCGGGAGATCGTCGTCGTCGCCTCCGCGGGCAACGACGGCCTCGACGGGAAGCAGAAGAACACCTATCCCGCCGCCTTCGAGGGGGTGCTCGCCGTCGCGTCCTCCGACCGCAACAACGAACGCGCCCCGTTCTCCCAGTCCGGCGAGTTCGTGGGTGTGGCGGCCCCGGGCGTGGACATGGTCTCGACCGTCCCCGGCTACGGCCAGTGCGTCGACAACGGCACCAGCTTCTCGGCCCCCTATGTCGCCGGGGTCGCCGCCCTGCTCCGCGCCAAGCACCCCGACTGGACCGCGTCCCAGATCATCGCGCAGATCGAGCAGACCGCCGAGCGCAGCATCAACGGCCATGACCCCTTCGTCGGCTGGGGAGTGGTCGACCCGGTCCGCGCCCTCGCCGAGGTCGACCGCGCGCCCGAGTCCCCGAGCCCCGACCCGGGCCCGCCCAAGCCCCCCGCGCCCGAGCCCGCGTTTCTGGCGATGTCGGAGACCCCCGAGGAGCGCACGGAACGCTATGCGACCTACACCCTCGGGATAGCGGCGGTGCTGGTCGCGGTGGTCGCCGGTACGGCCACGGTCGTCCGTGACAGCCGCGCCAAGGCGGCCCGCAGGGCTCTGCGCGACTCAAGTGCCCATGACTGACTTTGCAGTTGGAACTGTCGTACCGAGTAGCTAGAGTAATTGGCGGGGTCTTGCGGGCAGTTGCGGATCCCACACGGGGGCGGCATCGAGATGCTTCCCGTCCATCGCGCCCGTCTTCGGGGCGCATCGAAGGAAGACAGGAAGAAGGGGCCAGATGTCGAAGGATCTGAATGTAACCAGCGGAGATCAAATTGATCTCGCCAACAAGATCCAGGGATTCCACGACGAGCTGCAGAGCCGTATCACCTCCCTCAACGGCGTGGTGGACCGTATCCAGGCGGGCTGGCAGGGTGCGGCCAGCAAGGAGTACGACCGCGTTCAGAACGATCTGAACCAGCGCCTGCGGAACATGCGCGTCGAGCTGGTCAAGCTCGAAGAGATCATGCGGATGAGCGCCGACGGATTCACCCAGCAGGAAGAGGAGCGCATCGCCTCCTTCCGGCGGATGGACGACACCACGCAGGGCCAGAGCTCCATTCTCGGGATGGCCTGAGCCACCGTCAGACAACCTCCGCCGAATTCCGTCTTGAGGAGCTTCACATGACCACTGCCGTCAATTACGACACCGTGACCCAGGCGGCCGCCGACGTCCGGCTGACCGCCACCCAGCTCAACCAGGAACTGGAAGACCTGATGGCCAGGGTCAGGGCCGTCGCCGAGAACTGGGACGGTGAGGCGAAGATCGCCTACCGCGAGAGCCAGGACCGCCTCGCCCGCGACATGTCCGGGATGAACCAGGACCTGGGCCGTATCGCCCGCCTCCTCGACGAGTCGGTCGTCGGCTACCAGGACACCGACCGCGGCAACGCGGCGCGCTTCCGGATGCAGATGGGCTGACCTCGGGGTCGTACGGCCGTCGCGCACACGCGCATACATGAGGGGGGTGTCCGCCGCGCGGACACCCCCCTCGCCGTTCCCCGTACGCGCCTACTGGAGGTCGAACTCCCCGTCCCGCGCGCCCAGGACGAACGCGTCCCACTCCGCCTTCGTATACCGCAGCACCGTCTCCGGATCCAGCGACGACCGCATCGCGACCGCCCCCTCCGGCAGATAGGCGATCTCCACCCGCTCCTCGTCCGGACTCGTCCCGGGCGCGCCCAGCCACTCCACACCGGCGATGTCGAGCGCGTACAGCTCTTCCTTCTGACGTTCCTTGTCCGTCGCGTCAGCCATCCTGCGATCCCTCCCGGGTGTTACGAACGAGCTACGGCCCCAGCGTAGTGGCCGGACCGTCACACGGCGTGCCGATCTACCGGTCCGGCAGCCACCCCACCTGTACGAGTGGCGCGCCGCGCTTGCGGGACACGAAGGTGCCACGGCCCGGAGGCATCCGCCGGGCCCGCACATTGCCGAGGATGTCGCCCTCGCCCGGGTCACCGGAGAGGATCAGCCCCTGCGCGCCCAGCTCCTTCATCCGCTGCATGAACGGCTCGTACATCGCCCGTGAGGCACCGGCCGCGCTGCGCGCCACGATGAAGCGGATACCGACGTCGCGCGCGAACGGCAGATGCTCCACCAGAACGGCCAGCGGATTGCCGGAGTTGGTCGCGACCAGCTCGTAGTCGTCGATGATCACAAAGAGCTGCGGCCCGTTCCACCAGCTCCGGTCCCGGAGCTGCTGCGGAGTGATGTCCGGCTTCGGCGCCCGCTTCTCCATGACCGTACCGATGGCGTTCATATGCATCTGCATGGCGGACGCCATCGGCGCGTACTCCAGCAGATGCGAGGACGGTACGGCCTCCAGCATCGAGCGCCGGTAGTCGCCGACCACGATCCGCGCCTGCTCAGGGGCGTAACGCTCGGAGATCTGCTTGGCGATGAGCCGCAGCAGCGCGGTCTTCCCCGACTCGCTCTCGCCGAAGACCATGAAGAACGGGTCGGTCTCGAAGTCTACGAACACCGGCTCCAGATTGGTCTCGTCGATACCGATCGCGATGCCGTGCTGCGGGAACTCGCCGCCCCCGGGAAGCTGTTCGGCCGGCAGCTTGCGCGGCAGCAGCCGTACGGTCGGAGCCGCGGGCCCCGGCCAGCTCTCCTTGACCGCGGCGACGAACTCCCGCTGCCCGTCCGAGAGATCAGCCGCTCCGCTCACCCCGTCGATCCGTGGCAGCGCGCTCATGAAGTGCAGCTTCTCCGGCACCTGGCCCCGGCCCGGCACCCCCGTCGGGACGTTCGCCGCGACCTTGCGGTCGAACTCCGAGTCCATGACATCGCCGAGCCGCAGCTCAAGCCGGCCCAGCATCTGGTCCTTGAGCGCCGCCCGCACCTCCATGTAGCGCGCGGCCGTCACCACCACATGGACGCCGTAGCCGAGACCGCGCGCCGCGATGTCGGAGATCACCGGCTCCAGCATGTCGTAGTCGTTCTTGAAACCGCCCCAGCCGTCGATGACCAGGAACACATCTCCCCAGGCCTCGCCGGGCAGTTCACCCGCGGCGCGCCGGCGCCGGTAGGTCGCGATGGAGTCGATACCGCTCGAACGGAAGAACTCCTCACGCCGGTTCAGTACCCCCAGCACCTCAGCTACCGCGCGCCGCACCCGCTCGGGGTCCAGCCGGGAGGCGACACCGCCGACATGCGGCAGATCGGCGAGCGAGGAGAGACCGCCACCGCCGAAGTCCAGTGCGTAGAACTGCACTTCGTGCGGGGTGTGGGTGAGGGCGAACGACGAGATCAGCGTCCGCATCAGGGTCGACTTGCCGGACTGCGGGCCGCCGATCACCAGCATATGGCCGGCCGCGCCGGAGAAGTCCCGGTAGAGCACCTCGCGGCGCTGCTCGAAGGGCTTGTCGATCAGGCCGAGCGGTACGGCGAGACCGCCCGGACGGCTGTACTCGGCCGCGTGCAGCCCGCGCTCCGGGGTCGCCGCGATCCCCGGCAGCAGTTGGTCGAGCGTGGGCGGCTCGTCCAGCGGCGGCAGCCACACCTGGTGCGCCGGCACCCCCTGCCCGTCCAGCCGCCGCACGATCACATCGAGCACCGTGTCCGCCAGCGCGTCGTCGTCCGCGTTCGACGGCGCCAGAACGGCCGCCGGGTCGGGCGCCGCGTACACCACCGGCACCGGCGCCGCCGTGAACAGCGCGGGCCGCCGCTCCACATGGAGGTGCCCCACCGAGAGATCCGGGCCGCCGGTGCGGTATGTACCGGACACGTACGCCGCCTTGAAGCGGGTCATCTCGTCCGTACCGAACTTGAGATAACCGGAACCGGGCACCGACGGCAGGTGGTACGCGTCCGGCACCCCCAGCGCCGTACGCGACTCCGCCGCCGAGAACGTACGCAGACCGATCCGGTACGAGAGGTACGTGTCGAGCCCGCGCAGCTTGCCCTCCTCCAGCCGCTGCGAGGCGAGCAGAAGATGCACGCCCAGGGAGCGGCCGATCCGGCCGATCTGGATGAACATGTCGATGAAGTCGGGCTTGGCGGTGAGCAGTTCGGAGAACTCGTCGATCACCAGCACCAGCGAGGCCAGCGGCTCCAGCGCCGCGCCCGCCGCCCGCGCCTTCTCGTAGTCGTGGATATTGGCGTAGTTGCCCGCCGAACGCAGCAGCTCCTGACGGCGCTGGAGTTCACCGCGGATCGCGTCACCCATCCGGTCGACCAGGGTCAGATCGTCCGCGAGGTTGGTGATGACCGCCGCCACATGCGGCATCTGCGACATGCCCGCGAAGGTCGCGCCGCCCTTGAAGTCCGCGAGGACGAAGTTCAGCGTCTCCGAGGAGTGCGTGACAGCGAGCCCCAGCACCAGCGTGCGCAGCAGCTCCGACTTGCCGGAACCGGTCGCGCCGACACAGAGCCCGTGCGGCCCCATGCCCTCCTGCGCGGCCTCCTTGAGGTCCAGCATCACCGGCTGGCCGTCCTCGCCGACCCCGATCGGCACCCGCAGCCGCTCGGCCGTCGAACGGGGCCGCCAGGTGCGGGTCACATCGACCGCCCCCGCGTCGCCGAGATTGAGCAGATCCGTGAAGTCCAGGTTGGCGAGCAGCGGTTCGTCCTCGTCGCCGCCGCCCGTGCGCAGCGGGGCGAGCTGCCGCGCGAGCGCCTCGGCGGCCGGCAGCGAGATCCCGTCCGGCACGCCCTCGTACGCCAGGCCCGCGCCGGACTCCAGCCGCAGCCGCCCCGGCCGTACCACCACGGACAGACCGCCGCGCGGCTCGTCCAGCTCACCCGGGACGACCTCCACGATCGTCACGCCCTGGAGCCCCTCGGCCGCCGCGAACAGCGAGTCCGGCGGCACCATCCCGCCGTCCAGCACGACCACCACATGCGGCTGGTCCAGCACCGGCTGACTGTCCCTGCTGAACCGGGGCCGCCCGTCCAGCCTGCCGCGGAGAAGCTGCTCCAGCTCCCCGAGATCATCGCCGAACAGCCGCTTCGTACCGGCGCCGTCGATCTGTCCCGGCACCTGCGTGTGCGGCAGCCACTTCGTCCAGTCCCAGCGCGCGACCGCCCCCGGCGCGGCCACCACCGCGACCATCACATCCTCCGGCGAGTGCAGCGTCACAAGCTGGGCCACCAGAGCGCGCGCCGCGGAGTGCACCGACTCCGGCTCACCGGAAACCGTCACATGGTAGAAGGCGCGCATCGACACGGCCATCGGCAGCCCGTCCAGCGAGCCGTGCACCGCGAGGAACTGCTGCATCGTACCGGCGCACAGCGGCTCCAGCTCATCCACCGGCGCCGTGTCCGGCGCGATCAGCGGAGTCGCGAGCTGCTGCGCGCCCAGACCGATCCTGAGCTGCCCGAAGTCCCCGTCCCCGACCCGCCGTTCCCACACCCGCGAACCCTCGGCCACCACCGACCAGAGCTGTTCGGGAGCGGGATGCAGAAAGAGCTGCGCGTCGCGCTGCGCACGCGCCGTCCTGCGCACCGTACGACGCGTCTGCGCCAGGTACTTGAGGTAGTCGCGCCGGACATCGGCTATTTGCCCCTGCGTACCCCGGCGGAATCTGACGATCTGCGCGATCACCATCGCGAGCGTCGAGAACAGCATCAGCACGCCCATGATCCGCATGAACGGAGGGGCCTGCGGCGAGAAGAAGAACACCACCGACGAGCCCATGCCGAGCACCGGCAGGACCTGCATCAGCATGCCTTCCCGCTGCCCGCGCGGCAGTTCGGGCGGCGGCTCCAAGGCCAGTGCGGCCGCGGGCACTTCCGGCGGAAGGGACCGCGGTGGGCGTTTGACGACTATCTGGCTCACCGGCGCATCAATCCCTCAAGACGGACGGGCAGTTCCGTACCGGCGCCCCCGTGGCGACGGTCTCCCTCCGCGCGACCGCGATCCTACTTGCAGCCCCGCGCCACCGGTCCCGGTAGGGTGGCGCGCGCATCGTGCGCAACCGCGAATCAGGGGGTCAGACACGTGAGTACGACCGCAGCGACGGGCTTCTGCCGCGTCACTGTCGTGGCGCCGGACAGCAGGATCGATGTCGCGCTCCCGGAGGACATCGCCGTCGCCGACGTCCACCCGGAGATCCTCAGACTGACCGGCCAGACCCAGACGGCGGGCACCCCCACCGGATACCACCTGGTCAGGCGGGACGGCACCGTACTCGACAGCGCCCGCACCCTCGCGGCCCAGCAGGTGCTCGACGGCGAGGTCCTCAGCCTGCGCCCCTTCGCGGAATCCCTGCCGCCCGCGGTCTTCGACGACGTGTCGGACGCCGTCGCCTCCGCCGTCCGCCGCGACCGCCACCTCTGGAGCGACGAACTCCTGCGCTCCGCCGG
The DNA here is from genome assembly GCF_042800555.1 of Streptomyces sp. NPDC057617. Lineage (NCBI taxonomy): Bacteria > Bacillati > Actinomycetota > Actinomycetes > Kitasatosporales > Streptomycetaceae > Streptomyces > Streptomyces sp. NPDC057617. Next base: position 553,407 of record NZ_JBHVGV010000005.1, read on the forward strand.
GCTCGTGGGCGGAGTCCTGCTGCTCGTCCTGATGGGCTTCGTCCTCTGGTTCGCCGACCCCGTACGCCATGACATGCACAGCCTCCCCGGCGTCATCGCGGGCGCGGCCGGACTGCTGCTGACCGCCTTCGCGGGCGTACGGGCACGGGTGTACGCGGACCGCTCCAGCGCCGTCGCCCTCGGACTCGGCGCGCTGCCGCTGCTGCTCATCGGCGGCTCCGGGATCATCGGGCCCGACGCCGGACAGGGGCCCGGCCGGCTCCAGTTCCTCCTCGGCTGTGTCACGGTCCTGATCGCGTCCGTCGCCCTCGTCGCGCTCACCCCGAGCGGCGACGCCCCGTTCGTCGCGGCCACCTTCCTGGCCACCGTCGGCACCCTCGCCACCTTCGTGATGATCCTGACCGAGGCCTCGGCCACCGGCACCGCCGCAGTCTGCGCCCCGGTCGCCATCGGCATCGTCGCCTTCCTGCCCGGACTCTCCGCCCGCTTCGCGCGGCTGCCCATCGGCTACGCCACCCCGCGCGCCGCCGGAGCCGACTTCGGCGACGACACCTTCGCCGACCCGAACGCCGCCCCCGTCGGCGAACCCGTCGACGCCGAGCGCATCGCCGCCCAGGCCCGCCGCGGCCACGAGATGCTGCTCGGCCTGGTCGGCGGCTGCGCCGCGGTCGTGGTCGGCTCCGCCGCGGTCCTCGGTTTCTCGGACACCGTCTGGGGCCAGGTCCTCGCGCTCGCCGCCGGTCTCGCGATGCTGCTGCGCTCCCGGCTCTTCCGTTACACCTCGCAGGTCACCTGCGTGCTGGTCGCGGGCATCTCCGCGATCGCGCTGCTGATCCTCGGCCTCTCCCTGAACCCGCCCGCCGACCCGGTCAGGGAACTCCTGGTGTACGGCGACCGCGGCGCCCTCGACATCCGTACGATCTGGCTCGCTGCGAGCGTCGCCGCGGGCGCCGCCCTGATCACCGCGATCGGCCTGATCATCCCCCGCAAGGGCCTCTCGCCCTTCTGGGGCCGGCTCCTCGACCTGGCCGAGGGCGCCGTGCTGCTCTCGCTCGTACCGCTCTGCCTCGCCGTACTCGACGTCTTCACCGCGGCCCGCGCCCTCACCAGCTAGCCGGATCCGGCCGGCCGGGACCCCGGGAAGGCGCCCGCCGCGGGACTGGTACGCTGTGTGACGGCCGTCTGTGTATGTGACCCCGGAGTACCGCCTCCTCGGTCAGCGCCCGGCGGACCCCCAGCCTCCCGAGTAACGGAAGCTCCCCAGAGTATTCGACCTGGGGCACTCGGTGGCCACGAAGCCTCACGAGGAGTACGCGTGTCACTCGACGCCGCTACGAAGAAGCAGATCATGACCGAGTTCGGCACCAAGGAAGGTGACACCGGCTCCCCCGAGGTCCAGGTCGCCATGCTGTCGCGCCGGATCTCGGACCTCACCGAGCACCTCAAGACCCACAAGCACGACCACCACTCCCGGCGCGGTCTGCTGATCCTGGTCGGCCAGCGCCGCCGGCTGCTGCAGTACCTGGCCAAGAAGGACATCCAGCGCTTCCGTACCCTGGTCGACCGCCTCGGCATCCGCCGCGGTGCGGCCGGCGGTGCCAAGTAAGACACCGTGAAGGGAGCGGTTCCCACACCCGGGGACCGCTCCCTTCGCCGTATGTACGGGGCTGTACGGAACACCGCGCCGTATGTACGGGGCGCCGCCGTCGCCCCGCCCGGGACAACCGGAATGTCATCCCGCGGCGAAGCTCAGTAATCTGGACGCACGAGCACAACTGAACAGACGACAACAGGAGGAGCGAACTCCGCCGCCGCCGGTCCTCGGTAGTGGCCCCCGGAAGGGCACGCGGCCCACGCCGCTCGCCCCGGGTGCTTCGATCGAAGACCGGCCCGCACCAAGGAGCGCTTCTCCGCCACGTCCCCTGCCACACGGGCACCGGACGAAGACGAGGAGAAAGCACTAGTGGAGAACGAGACCCACTACGCCGAGGCCGTTATCGACAACGGCACCTTCGGCACCCGTACCATCCGCTTCGAGACGGGCAGGCTCGCCCGCCAGGCCGCCGGTTCCGCCGTCGCCTACCTGGACGACGACACCATGGTGCTGTCGGCCACCACCGCTTCCAAGAAGCCCAAGGACCAGCTCGACTTCTTCCCCCTGACGGTCGACGTCGAGGAGCGGATGTACGCGGCCGGCAAGATCCCCGGCTCCTTCTTCCGCCGCGAGGGCCGCCCCTCCGAGGACGCCATCCTCACCTGCCGGCTCATCGACCGCCCGCTGCGCCCGTCCTTCAAGAAGGGCCTGCGCAACGAGATCCAGGTCGTCGAGACGATCATGGCGCTCAACCCGGACCACCTGTACGACGTGGTCGCGATCAACGCCGCCTCCTGCTCCACGCAGCTCGCGGGCCTCCCCTTCTCCGGTCCCATCGGCGGCACCCGCGTCGCCCTGATCAAGGGCCAGTGGGTCGCGTTCCCGACCCACACGGAGCTGGAGGACGCCGTCTTCGACATGGTCGTCGCGGGCCGTGTGCTGGACGACGGCGATGTCGCGATCATGATGGTCGAGGCCGAGGCCACCGAGAACACCATCCAGCTCGTCAAGGACGGCGCCGAGGCCCCCACCGAGGAGATCGTCGCCGCGGGGCTGGAAGCCGCGAAGCCCTTCATCAAGGTCCTCTGCAAGGCGCAGTCGGACCTCGCCGCCAAGGCCGCCAAGCCCACCGGCGAGTTCCCGATCTTCCTCGACTACGAGGACGACGTCCTGGAAGCCCTCACCTCGGCGGTCAAGTCCGAGCTGGCCCAGGCGCTCACCATCGCGGGCAAGCAGGAGCGCGAGACCGAGCTGGACCGCGTCAAGGTCCTCGCCGGGGAGAAGCTCCTCCCGCAGTTCGAGGGCCGCGAGAAGGAGATCTCCGCCGCCTACCGCTCGCTGACCAAGTCCCTGGTCCGCGAGCGCGTCATCAAGGACAAGGTCCGTATCGACGGCCGCGGCGTCACGGACATCCGTACGCTCGCCGCCGAGGTCGAGGCCATCCCGCGTGTCCACGGCTCGGCGCTGTTCGAGCGCGGCGAGACCCAGATCCTGGGTGTCACCACGCTGAACATGCTCCGGATGGAGCAGCAGCTCGACACGCTCTCCCCGGTGACGCGCAAGCGCTACATGCACAACTACAACTTCCCGCCGTACTCCACCGGAGAGACCGGCCGCGTCGGCTCGCCCAAGCGCCGCGAGATCGGCCACGGCGCCCTGGCCGAGCGCGCGCTCGTACCGGTGCTGCCGACGCGCGAGGAGTTCCCGTACGCCATCCGCCAGGTCTCCGAGGCGCTGGGCTCCAACGGCTCCACCTCCATGGGCTCGGTCTGCGCCTCCACCATGTCGCTGCTGAACGCCGGTGTGCCGCTCAAGGCCCCCGTCGCCGGTATCGCCATGGGCCTGATCTCCCAGGAGATCGACGGCGAGACCCACTACGTCACCCTCACCGACATCCTCGGTGCGGAGGACGCCTTCGGCGACATGGACTTCAAGGTCGCCGGTACGAAGACCTTCGTCACCGCGCTCCAGCTCGACACCAAGCTCGACGGCATCCCCGCCTCGGTCCTGGCCGCCGCGCTGAAGCAGGCCCGCGACGCCCGCCTCCACATCCTCGATGTGATGAACGAGGCCATCGACGTCCCGGACGAGATGTCCCCGAACGCCCCGCGGATCATCACCGTCAAGATCCCGGTGGACAAGATCGGCGAGGTCATCGGCCCCAAGGGCAAGATGATCAACCAGATCCAGGAGGACACCGGCGCCGACATCACGATCGAGGACGACGGCACCATCTACATCGGTGCCGCCGACGGACCGGCCGCCGAGGCCGCCCGCGCCACGATCAACGGCATCGCCAACCCGACCATGCCGGAGGTCGGCGAGCGCTATCTGGGCACGGTCGTCAAGACGACCACGTTCGGCGCGTTCGTGTCGCTGCTCCCCGGCAAGGACGGACTGCTGCACATCTCGCAGATCCGCAAGCTCGCCGGCGGCAAGCGTGTGGAGAACGTCGAGGACGTCCTCGGTGTCGGCCAGAAGGTCCAGGTCGAGATCGCCGAGATCGACCAGCGCGGCAAGCTCTCCCTCATCCCCGTGATCGAGGGCGAGGACGAGGAAACCGCAGCCGCCGAAGAGGCGAAGGACGACGCGACCAAGTGACGGCCCGCTTCCAGGCGACGGCCCACCCCCCCCCCCCAGCGCGGGCCGTCGCCCATCCCCCAACCCCTCTCCCGGGCCGGGACGGCATCGGCACCGTCCGCCGTACGACCCTCCCCGGCGGTCTGCGCGTCGTCACCGAAACCCTGCCCACGGTCCGCTCGGCGACCTTCGGCATCTGGGTGCAGGTCGGCTCACGCGACGAGACGCCCGCCCTCAACGGCGCCACCCACTATCTGGAACACCTCCTCTTCAAGGGCACCAGCCGGCGCAGCGCCCTTGACATCTCCTCCGCCATCGACGCGGTCGGCGGCGAGATGAACGCCTTCACGGCGAAGGAGTACACCTGCTACTACGCGCGGGTGCTTGACACCGATCTGCCGCTCGCCATCGACGTGGTCTGCGACATGCTCACCGGCTCGCTCATCGAGGCCGCCGATGTCGACGCCGAGCGCGGAGTCGTCCTCGAAGAGATCGCCATGACCGAGGACGACCCGGGCGACTGTGTGCACGACCTGTTCGCGCACACCATGTTCGGCGACACGCCCCTCGGCCGGCCGGTCCTCGGCACCGTCGACACCGTCAACGACCTGGACCGCGACCGGATCGCGCGCTTCTACAAGAAGCACTACGACCCGAGGCACCTGATCGTCGCCGCCGCGGGCAATGTCGACCACGCCACGGTGGTACGGCAGGTCCGCAAGGCGTTCGAAAAGGCCGGCGCCCTGTCCCGTACGGACGCCGTGCCCGTCGCGCCCCGCGACGGCAGCCGCACCGTCCGCACCGCGGGCAAGGTCGAGCTGCTCGACCGCAAGACGGAGCAGGCGCATGTCGTCCTGGGGATGCCGGGACTGTCCCGTACCGACGAGCGCCGCTGGGCCCTCGGCGTACTGAACACGGCTCTCGGCGGCGGTATGAGCTCCCGCCTCTTCCAGGAGGTACGGGAGAAGCGCGGCCTCGCCTACAGCGTGTACTCGTACACCTCGGGCTTCGCCGACTGCGGGCTCTTCGGGGTGTACGCGGGCTGCCGGCCCAGCCAGGTCCACGATGTGCTGAAGATCTGCCGCGACGAACTGGACCGGGTCTGTGCCGAGGGCCTCGGCGACGAGGAGATCCACCGCGCCGTCGGCCAGCTCTCCGGCTCCACGGTCCTCGGTCTGGAGGACACCGGGGCGCTGATGAACCGTATCGGCAAGAGCGAGCTGTGCTGGGGCGCCCAGATGTCGGTGGACGAGATGCTGGGGCGGATAGCCGCGGTCACCCCCGACGATGTACGGGCGGTGGCCCGTGATGTGCTGGGGCACAGGCCCTCCCTGTCCGTCATAGGCCCGCTGAAGGACAAGCAGGCGGCGCGCCTCGACGAGGCGGTCTCCTGAGAGCAGGCCGAAGCAGTCAGCCGTTAGTCAGTCGTCAGGCGTTAAGGAAACAGTGCGATGAGCAAGCTGCGTGTGGCCGTTCTCGGTGCCAAGGGCCGTATCGGCTCCGAGGCCGTACGGGCCGTCGAGGCCGCCGGCGATCTGGAACTGGTCGCCGCCCTCGACCAGGGCGACAAGCTGGAGTCCCTGGTCGACTCCGGCGCCCAGGTCGCGGTGGAGCTGACCACCCCCGCCGCGGTGCTCGACAACCTCGACTTCTGCGTACGCCACGGCATCCACGCGGTCGTCGGCACCACCGGCTGGAACGAGGAGCGGCTGGCGCGGCTCAGGGAGCTGCTGGCCGGCTCCCCGGAGACCGGTGTGCTGGTCGCGCCGAACTTCTCCATCGGCGCGGTCCTCACGATGAAGTTCGCCGAGACGGCCGCCCGCTGGTTCGAATCGGTCGAGGTCATCGAGCTGCACCACCCGAACAAGGTCGACGCGCCCTCCGGCACCGCCCAGCGCACCGCCCAGCTCATCGCCGAGGCCCGAGCGGACGCGGGCCTCGGCCCGCAGCCCGACGCCACGGCCACGGCGCTGGACGGCGCGCGCGGCGCGGATGTCGACGGGGTGCCGGTGCACTCCGTACGGCTCCGGGGCCTGCTGGCGCACCAGGAGGTCATCCTGGGCGGCGAGGGTGAGACCCTCACCATCCGCCATGACTCCCTGCATCACAGCAGCTTCATGCCGGGCATCCTGCTGGGTGTAAGGCGGGTGTCCTCGGCCCCGGGGCTCACCTACGGCCTGGAACACTTCCTCGACCTGAACTGACACTCATGCGTGCAAAGATCACCTACTGCGCCACGGCCGCCGTCCTGGTCGTCTACTTCGTCCTGGCCGGCAGCCGCGGAGTGCTGCTGATCAAGCAGGGCACCGCGCTCACCGCCGCTCTCGGCGTCGCGGTCCTGGTCCTGCCGGTCATCGGCGTCTGGTTCCTCTGGAAGAACACCCAGTTCGTCAGCCGCGCCAACCGGCTCGCGGCCGAGCTGGACGCCGAGGGCGGACTTCCGGTGGACGAGTTGGTTCGTACGCCCGGCGGCCGGATCGACCGCGCGTCCGCCGACGCGGTCTTCGCCGAGCGCAGGGCACAGACGGAGGACTCGCCGGACGACTGGCGCTGCTGGTTCCGCCTCGCCGTCGCCTACCACGACGCCCGGGACACCCCGCGCGCCCGCAAGGCCATGCAGCGGGCCATCGCCCTCCACGACGGCAAGCCGGTCCAGGCCTGAGACAGCGGGTACGGAGAGCCCTGGGGCAGCGGTACGAAGAGCGGGGTTACGAAGAACGGGGTCCGGCCGAAGAGGCCGGACCCCGCTCCATGTGTGCGCGTCAACGGTGTACGGGCCGCGTAGCCCGTACGGGGTGCTGATCACCCCAAGGGTGCGCGGGCCCCGGAAGCCGGTCAGTGGCGCCGCTGCTCCTCCGGGCGCCGGTACTCGTCGCCCCAGACCTCGACCGTGTCGGCCGCCCGGTCGAAGGCCTCGGCCCGCCCCAGGAAATCCCCGTTGTGGTCGGTCAGCAGCGGCAGCGCCTCACCCTTCCGGCGGACGGCGATGAGCGCCTGCCCCTGGACCGTACGCGGCAGCCCGAGCCAGCGCACCGGCTGCTGGACCGTCCGTACGGCGGTGATCCGGTCCCAGGCCACGGTCGTGGTCCGGAGCAGAGCCACCCGCCGCACCCCGTGCCGGCTCACCCACGCCCCGACCCGCAGCAGCCGCAGCGCGACGGCGATCATCACCAGGGCGAGGCCCAGACATGCCGTGGCACCCGGCACCTCACCGGCGAAGGCGGTGATCATCGCCGCCAGCAGAACGAAGGAGGCGAGCAGCAGAAGCAGCGCGGCCGCCACCACCCGCCAGGGGCCGGGGCGGTACGGACGCCGCCAATGATCATGATCGTCGAACGGCAGCGCGACATCCTCGGTGGTCGCGTCAAAAGCCCGGTCGGCCGTCAGGAAGGGCAGGGGCACGACTGATCCTCACTCACAAGCACGCTCGATTGCTGTGCCTCGTGAGGCTACCGATCGTGCACCGCACCGGACCACCCCAGGGGTCCGGACGAGTCAGCGCCGCCACGTGTCCGGCGGCACCGGCGGCAGGGGACGGCCTGATCAGCGTACGTGTCACCGGGCTGTCAGTGCCGCGCCGTAGAGTGGGCGCCGCCCGAGCGACGCGATGGAAGGACCCCCGCCGGTGAGCGACACCCCCTCCGACAGTTCCGCAGAGACCCCGGAGACCAGGCCCGGCTTCCGCAGCGATGTCACCGTGGATCTGGTGAAACACTCCGCCAGTGACAGCGATGTGCTGTGGGCCGCGCGTGTGTCCACCGCGGGCGAGCAGTCCCTGGAAGAGCTGTCCAAGGACCCGGAGCGCTCCAAGGGGCTGATCAACTTTCTGATGCGGGACCGCCACGGCAGCCCCTTCGAGCACAACTCGATGACCTTCTTCATCAGCGCCCCGATCTTCGTCTTCCGCGAGTTCATGCGGCACCGCGTCGGCTGGTGCGTCGCCGGCGGCAGCGAGATCACCCTGGTGAGCGATACGGGGACCCCTCACCGCCTGACCATCGCCGAGCTCCACCGCCGCTGGCACCAGGACGCGGCGGACCGCCGTACCGAGGTCCGCTGTTACGACGAGGAGACCCTCGCCGCCCGCCGGGCCCGTATCGCCGATGTCATCGAGTCGGGCGTGAAGCCGCTGATCAGGATCGTCACGGCCGCGGGCCGCGAGCTGCGGGCCACGGTGGACCACGCCGTGCTGACCCCGGACGGCTGGCGCAAGGCGGGCGAGCTGACGGCGGGCGACGCCGTGCTGGCCGAGGGCGGCCCTGTCCCCGGGCGCGAGCCCGCTGTCGCTCGTCCTGACCAGATCGTGTCGGTCGCCGAGGACGGCGAGGAGATGACGTACGACCTCTCCGTCGAGGGCCCCTGGCACAACTTCGTGGCAGCGGGAATCGTCGTGCACAACTCGTACAACGAGGAGTCGGGCCGCTACCGCAACCTCCAGCCGGTCTTCTACGTCCCCGGCGAGGACCGCAAGCTGGTCCAGCAGGGCCGCCCCGGCAAATACCAGTTCGTGCACGGGAGCGCCGCCCAGCAGGAGATCACCGAGCGCGCGATGAAGGACTCCTACGTCCAGGCGTACCAGGCGTATCAGGAGATGCTGGCCGCGGGCGTGGCCCGCGAGGTCGCCCGCGCGGTCCTGCCGGTCGGACTGTTCTCGTCGATGTACGCGACCTGCAACGCGCGCTCGCTGATGCACTTCCTCGGCCTGCGCACCCAACACGAACAGGCGAAGGTGCCGTCCTTCCCGCAGCGCGAGATCGAGATGGTCGGAGAGCGCATGGAAGAGCACTGGTCCAAGCTCATGCCCCTCACCCATGCGGCCTTCAATGCCAATGGGCGCATCGCCCCTTAGCGCCTGCTCAGGACAGGGGCGGGGCCGCGCCGGAGGCACGGATGCATGACCTTCGGGGCGATGCGCCCGTATTGCGGCGTTTCGAGAAGTTCATCTAGGCTGATCAAACGGACCCGGCACTGCTTGAACCCCCGAGCAGGCAGTGCCGGGCTCCTCTTGTCCCGTCTCGTCCCGTCCCCCAAAGGGACACGGCGAGCTGAGCAGCGAGTAGCGTGTTACCCATGGCTCCGATCTCCACTCCGCAGACCCCCTTCGGGCGGGTCCTCACCGCCATGGTCACGCCCTTCACGGCGGACGGCGCACTCGACCTCGACGGCGCCCAGCGGCTCGCAGTCCATCTCGTGGACGCTGGCAACGACGGCCTGATCCTGAACGGCACCACCGGTGAGTCGCCGACCACCAGCGACGCGGAGAAAGACCAGCTCGTACGGGCCGTCCTGGAGGCCGTGGGAGACCGGGCCCATATCGTCGCCGGTGTCGGAACCAACGACACCCGCCACAGCCTGGAGCTGGCCCGCGCCGCGGAAAGCGCCGGCGCGCACGGCCTGCTCGCCGTCACGCCGTACTACAACAAGCCGCCGCAGGAAGGTCTCTTCCAGCACTTCACCGCCATCGCCGACGCCACAGAGCTGCCGGTGATGCTGTACGACATCCCGGGCCGCAGCGGTGTCCCCATCGACACCGAGACGATCGTCCGGCTCGCCCAGCACCCGCGTATCGTCGCCAACAAGGACGCCAAGGGCGACCTCGGCCGTGCGAGCTGGGCCATCGCCCAGTCCGGCCTCGCCTGGTACTCGGGCGACGACATGCTCAACCTGCCGCTGCTCTCGGTCGGCGCGGTCGGCTTCGTCTCCGTCGTCGGACATGTGGTCACCCCCGAGCTGCGCGAGCTGCTCGACGCTTACCTCACCGGTGATGTGCAGAAGGCCACCGAGATCCACCAGAAGCTGCTGCCGGTCTTCACCGGCATGTTCAGGACCCAGGGCGTCATCACCACCAAGGCCGCCCTCGCGCTCCGGAAGCTTCCCGCGGGACCCCTGCGGCTCCCGCTCGTAGAACTGTCGCCCCAGGAAACCGCCCAGCTCAAGATCGATCTCGCGGCCGGCGGGGTACAGCTCTAGTCATTGACTTCACAACTGAATAAGCGAAGACAGAGGACAACGGATCCATCGGTCCATCGACGGACTCGTCGGCAAACCGAAGGGTCGGTCAACAAGGTCAACGAAACACCAACAAAACAGTCAACAAGACAACAGCAAGTGCACGAATGTCATGCGCGCCACGTGCCTCAGCGGTACGTGGCGCGTGTGGTGAGGAGAGTCTTTTGAGTCATCCGCATCCTGAACTCGGTGCCCCGCCGAAGCTGCCCAAGAACGGCCTGCGCGTCACCCCGCTCGGCGGTCTCGGCGAGATCGGCCGCAACATGACGGTCTTCGAGTACAACGGCCGTCTGCTCATCGTCGACTGCGGCGTCCTCTTCCCGGAGGAGGAACAGCCCGGTATCGACCTGATCCTGCCGGACTTCACCACCATCCGGGACCGCCTCGACGACATCGACGGCATCGTGCTCACGCACGGCCACGAGGACCATATCGGCGGTGTCCCGTTTCTGCTCCGGCTGAAGAACGACATCCCGCTGATCGGCTCCAAGCTGACCCTCGCACTGATCGAGGCGAAGCTCCAGGAGCACCGTATCCGCCCGTACACCCTTGAGGTCACCGAGGGCCATCGCGAGCGCATCGGCCCCTTCGACTGCGAATTCGTCGCGGTCAACCACTCCATCCCGGACGCCCTGGCCGTCGCCATCCGCACCCCCGCGGGCATGGCCGTCCACACCGGCGACTTCAAGATGGACCAGCTTCCGCTGGACCGCAGACTCACCGACCTGCCCACCTTCGCCAAGCTCGGCGAGGAGGGTATCGACCTGCTGCTGGCGGACTCCACCAACGCCGAGGTCCCGGGCTTCGTCCCGCCCGAGCGCGACATCTCCAATGTCCTGCGCCAGGTCTTCGGCAGCGCCCAGAAGCGCATCATCGTGGCCAGCTTCGCCAGCCATGTCCACCGCATCCAGCAGATCCTCGACGCCGCCCACGAATACGGCCGCAGGGTCGCCTTCGTCGGCCGCTCGATGGTCCGCAACATGGGGATCGCCCGCGATCTCGGCTATCTCAGGGTGCCCGCGGGCCTGGTCGTCGACGTGAAGACGCTCGACGACCTTCCCGAGCACGAGATCGTCCTCGTCTGCACCGGCTCGCAGGGCGAACCGATGGCCGCGCTCTCCCGTATGGCCAACCGCGACCACCAGATCCGGATCGTCCAGGGCGACACGGTGATCCTGGCCTCTTCGCTCATCCCGGGCAACGAGAACGCCGTCTACCGCGTCATCAACGGCCTGACCCGCTGGGGCGCGAACGTCGTCCACAAGGGCAACGCCAAGGTCCATGTCTCCGGCCATGCCTCGGCCGGCGAGCTGCTGTACTTCTACAACATCTGCCGGCCCAAGAACCTGATGCCGGTCCACGGCGAATGGCGCCATCTGCGGGCCAACGCCGAACTGGGCGCGCTGACCGGGGTCCCCAAGGACCACATCGTCATCGCGGAGGACGGTGTGGTCGTCGACCTCGTCGACGGCAGGGCCAAGATCGTCGGCAAGGTCCAGGCCGGCTATGTGTACGTGGACGGACTCTCGGTCGGCGATGTCACCGAGACCTCCCTCAAGGACCGCCGCATCCTCGGCGACGAGGGCATCATCTCGGTCTTCGTGGTGGTCGACTCCACCACCGGCAAGGTCGTCGGCGGCCCGCACTTCCAGGCCCGCGGCTCGGGTATCGAGGACGCGGCGTTCGGCGCCGTACTGCCCAAGGTCGAAGAGGCCATCGCCAGATCGGCCCAGGACGGCGTCGCGGAACCGCACCAGCTCCAGCAGCTCGTGCGCCGCACGGTGGGCAAGTGGGTCTCCGACACCTACCGCCGACGCCCGATGATCCTCCCGGTCGTCGTCGAGGTCTGACCCCCGCAACGACCGCCCGGCGACGGACATCTGACGCCGACTACGGGACCGGGGGGCCTCGATTTGCGTCGACGCCCCCCGCTCCAGTACGTTTACGGCTCCACCTGAGGGGGAAGCCGGGGCGATAAACTTGCCCGGTGCCTTCCCGGAGGGAAGGAAAATCCGACTCGATAAAGTCTGATAAAGTCGGAGACGCAAGACCGGAGGGAAAAGCCCGGAGGAAAGCCCGAGAGGGTGAGTACAAAGGAAGCGTCCGTTCCTTGAGAACTCAACAGCGTGCCAAAAGT
>NZ_JBHVGV010000006.1:0-90254 GCF_042800555.1 Streptomyces sp. NPDC057617
TCCACCGCGTTTGCCCGTAACGCAATTCAAAGGCCGGAAATGGGCGCGCACATGCCCGGCGCATGGCCTCCGCGCATAAGAGCGGGGCCCGGCGCACAAGGGCAGAACGAAGGGGCGGGCGCCCCCGCACAGGGCGCCCGCCCCTTCGTCCTCTTCCGGAGCCGCCCGCCGGGCCGGTGAGGGTCGGGGCAACCGGCGGATACGCTCCGGGGTCTTCGACAGCCGGGCTAGGGCCTGTCTTCGCGATCAGGCACTAGCGCGAGTCGCTGCCCGCCGAGGCCGCCGCCGCGCGCCCCGCCTCCAGCCGTGCCACCGGGATACGGAACGGCGAGCAGGACACATAGTCCAGGCCCACCTCGTGGAAGAAGTGCACCGATTCCGGGTCGCCGCCGTGCTCCCCGCAGATGCCCAGCTTCAGCCCCGGCCGGGTGGCCCGGCCCGCCTCCACCGCGCTCCGTACCAGCGCGCCCACCCCGTCCCGGTCGATCGTCTCGAACGGCGACACCCCGAAGATGCCCTTCTCCAGATACGCCGTGAAGAAGCTCGCCTCCACGTCGTCCCGGGAGAAGCCCCACACGGTCTGGGTGAGGTCGTTCGTACCGAAGGAGAAGAACTCCGCGGCCTCCGCGATCTGTCCGGCGGTCAGCGCCGCGCGCGGCAGCTCGATCATCGTGCCGAGCGCCAGCTTGAGTTCGGTGCCGGTCGCGGCTTCCACCTCGGCGATGACCTGCTGGGCCTCGTCCCTGACGATCTCCAGCTCCTGGACCGTACCGACCAGCGGGATCATGATCTCGGCGCGCGGGTCGCCCTTGGCGTTCCTGCGCTCCGCGGCGGCCTCGGCGATGGCCCGTACCTGCATGGCGAACAGACCGGGGATGACCAGGCCGAGTCGTACTCCGCGCAGCCCCAGCATCGGGTTCTGCTCGTGGAGCTTGTGCACGGCCTGGAGGAGGCGCAGATCGTTCTCGTTGTGGTCCTTGCGCGCCTCGGCGAGGGCGACCCGTACCGACAGTTCGGTGATGTCGGGCAGGAACTCGTGCAGCGGCGGGTCGAGCAGACGGACCGTCACGGGCAGCCCGTCCATCGCCTCGAACAGCTCGATGAAGTCCCGCTTCTGGAGCGGCAGCAGCGCGCCGAGCGCCGTTTCGCGCTCGTCGTCCGTGTTGGCGAGGATCAGCTTCTCGACCATCTCGCGGCGCTCGCCCAGGAACATGTGCTCCGTACGGCACAGGCCGATGCCCTGGGCGCCGAAGCGGCGGGCGCGCAGGGCGTCCTCGACATTGTCGGCGTTGGCGCGCACCCGCAGCCTGCGGCGGCGGTCCGCGTACGCCATCATCCGGTGCACCGCCTCGACCAGTTCGTCGGCGTCGTCGGCGCCCGCGTGCATCCGGCCCTCGAAGTACTCGACGACGGGCGACGGTACGACGGGGACCTCACCGCGGTAGACCTTGCCGGTCGAGCCGTCGATGGAGACGACGTCGCCCTCCTCGACGACCGTGCCGTTGACGGTCATCCGGCGCGCCTTGGTGTCGACCTCCAGCTCCTCGGCGCCGCACACACAGGTCTTGCCCATGCCACGGGCGACGACGGCGGCGTGCGAGGTCTTGCCGCCGCGCGAGGTCAGAATGCCCTCGGCGGCGATCATTCCGTCCAGGTCGTCGGGGTTGGTCTCGCGGCGGATGAGGATGACCTGCTCGCCGGAGCGGGACCACTTGATGGCGGTGTACGAATCGAAGACGGCCTTGCCGACGGCCGCGCCCGGCGAGGCGGCGATGCCGCGCCCGAGCAGCTCGCGCTTGGCGTCCTCGTCGAAGCGCGGGAACATGAGCTGGGCGAGCTGGGCGCCGCTGACCCGCTGGAGCGCCTCGGCCTCACCGATCAGCCCCTGGTCGACGAGCTGGGTGGCGATCCGGAAGGCGGCGCCCGCGGTGCGCTTGCCGACCCGGGTCTGGAGCATCCACAACTGGCCGCGCTCGATGGTGAATTCGATGTCGCACAGATCGCGGTAGTGCGTCTCCAGGGTCTCCATGATGCCCATGAGCTGGTCGTACGACTTCTTGTCGATGGTCTCCAGCTCGGCGAGGGCGACGGTGTTGCGGATGCCCGCGACGACGTCCTCGCCCTGGGCGTTCTGCAGGTAGTCGCCGTAGACGCCCTGCTGGCCGCTGGCGGGGTCGCGGGTGAAGGCGACGCCCGTGCCGGAGTCGGGGCCGAGGTTGCCGAAGACCATGGAGCAGACGCTGACGGCGGTGCCGAGATCGCCGGGGATGCGTTCCTGGCGGCGGTAGAGCCGGGCGCGGTCGGTGTTCCAGGACTCGAAGACCGCGCGGATCGCGAGATCCATCTGCTCGCGCGGGTCCTGCGGGAAGTCGCGCCCCGCCTCCCGGGAGACGATCTTCTTGAAGTGCTTGACCAGCCTCTTGAGGTCGCCGACCTCCAAGTCCACGTCGGTGGCGGCCTGTTTGGCCTGCTTGGCCTCCTCCAGCGCCTCTTCGAAGAGCCGGCCGTCGACACCGAGGACGGTCCTGCCGAACATCTGGATGAGCCTGCGGTACGAGTCCCAGGCGAAGCGCTCGTCGCCGGCCTGGGCGGCGAGCCCGGCCACGGAGGCGTCGGAGAGACCGACGTTGAGGACGGTCTCCATCATGCCGGGCATGGAGAACTTGGCGCCGGAGCGTACGGAGACGAGCAGCGGGTCGTCGTGCTGGCCGAGCTTCTTGGCCATCTTCCGTTCGAGGGCGTCGAGATGGGCGCTCACCTCGTCGCGCAGCGAGGCCGGTTCCTTGCCGCTGTCGAGGTAGATGTTGCAGGCCCGGGTGGTGATGGTGAAGCCCGGCGGGACAGGCAGCCCGAGGTTGGTCATCTCGGCGAGATTGGCACCCTTGCCGCCGAGGAGGTCCTTGAGATCCTTGTTGCCCTCGGTGAAGTCATAGACGAATTTCTCGGCTGAGTCTGAGTGTGGATCATTCTTTTCCGGCACGGGTCTCGACTCCTCGAAGACGCGGTGGCTGCCCTGACGGCGAGGAACATACCCATTTCGAAGGTACCTCGGTACGTCCACTTGCCTGTCATACGGTCTTAACCACCCATCCGCCAGCAGATCGAAAGTGGCCCCGGTCAAGCGCGCTCGCGATGGCGTCTTCACGCCTCGAAGCGGACATGACCTGCCCATGACGCGCCATGCTCATCTGAGCTAGGACATCGACGTCTGAGTTCAGGATATGAACACAGAAGGGGTGGCGCGGGACGCCACCCCTTCCAGAAATGCATGCACCCACAAGTCGCTCATGTGAGCTAAATGCCGATCAAACGTGGCGAGAATCACGCCCCGACCGGCTCCGTGATTCCAGGATCCGGACGCCCGTCGGACCCGGTCACGGTCCCCGTAACCCGGCCGTCACACGCGCCGGGAGCGCAGCCGCTCAGCACACCGAGATCGACCTCTTCCAGGCTCCGCGCGAAATACCGCCCGGGCGCCGGCTCCACGGGCAGCAGCGAGGGCACCACCATCACCGCGCATCCCGCCGCCTGGGCCGAGGCGGTGCCGTCCGGTGAGTCCTCCACCGCGACACATTCCCCGGGCGGCACCCCCAGCCGCTCGGCCGCCGCCAGATATGGATCGGGGTGCGGCTTGGTCCGTACGGTGTCGTCGGCCGAGAGCGTGAAGGCGAAGCCGGCATCGGCCAGCGAGCCCGCCACCACCGAGTCCACCACGGCCCGCGGCGAGGCGCTGACCAGGGCGAACGGCACCCCGGCGCGCTCCAGCCCGGCCAGCAGCGAACGGGCGCCCGGCCGCAGCGGCGCGCCCGCCTCCACCCGCCGGAAGAAGGACCCGGCCAGCTCGGCCGCGACCGTATCGGCGCGGCCGCCGCCCGCGACCCGGATCAGATGAGCGGCCGTATCAGCGACCGCGCGGCCGACGACCTGGGGCGCGTCCGCGGCGGAGAGCCGGTGGCCGAGGCCGGCCGCGACCTCCTCCACCGACTCCCACCACAGCACCTCGGTGTCGACGAGCGTGCCGTCCATGTCGAAGAGGACCGCCGCGGGCGCCCTCACGCGCCCTGGCCGGCGGCCGGAACAGCGGCGGAAGCACCGGCGGAACCGGCGGCGGGCACCACGAGGACCGGGCGCCGCGCGGGCTCCACCCTCGCGCGCACCCCGGGCACCAGCTCGCCGGCGTCCCGCGACGGCACGTCCGACTTGACCGAGCCGCCGCCGGGCAGATCGAGCAGCACGCGCGTCACCGAACCGAAGAAGGACGCCGAGACGACCGTGGCCGTACCGGCCGGATCGGCGGTGGCGGTGATGTTCTCGGGACGGATCAGCACCTCCACCTCGCGGCCGGCCGGGATCTCGCCGTCCACGGGCAGTTCGGTGCCCGCGACCGCGACCAGACCGCCGTCGGTGAGCCGCCCCGGCAGCCGGTTCATCGCGCCGACGAACTCGGCGACGAAGGCCGTGGCGGGCCGCTCGTACAGCTCGGCGGGCGGAGCGCACTGCTCCAGCCTGCCCGCGTTGAGCACCGCCACCCGGTCGGCCATGGAGAGCGCCTCCTCCTGGTCATGGGTGACGAAGATGGTGGTGATGCCGAGCGAGAGCTGGAGGCGCCTGATCTCCTCGCGCAGGGTGAGCCGGACCTTGGCGTCGAGCGCCGAGAGCGGCTCGTCGAGCAGCAGGACGCGCGGGCGCAGCGCCAGCGCGCGGGCCAGCGCGACCCGCTGCTGCTGGCCGCCGGACATCTGGTGCGGGAAGCGGTCGCCGTGGGCGGGCAGGCCGACCAGATCGAGGAGTTCGGCGGCGCGGGCGCGCCGCTCGTCGGCGGACACCTTCCGTACGCGCAGCCCGAAGGCCACGTTGTCGCGGGCGTTGAGGTGCGGGAAGAGGCTGTACGACTGGAAGACCATGCCCGCGTCGCGCCGGTTGGCCGGGACCCGGGTGATGTCCTCGCCGTCCACCAGCACCTCGCCCGAGTCAGGGTGCTCGAAGCCGGCGAGGACGCGCAGCGCCGTGGTCTTGCCGCAGCCGGAGGGGCCGAGCAGGGCGAGGAGTTCGCCGGGCTCGGCCGTCAGGTCGAGGCCGTCGAGGGCGACGGTGGAGCCGAAGGCCCGGCGCAGGCCCCGGAATTCGACTCGGGCGCCGCCGGCCGCGGCCGGCTCCGGCCGCTCCGCGGTCGCTGTGGAGGTGGATGACATGGGGGGTCTACTCCTTGCCGGAAATGTTGCCGGAGACGTTGCCGGAGGTGGAAGGGGCCGCGGGGGCCGGAGCCGTGGAAGGGGCGGGGGTGGCTGGAGGGGCCGGAGTGGCGGCCGAGGTACGCGCGCCCGCCCGCGACAGGACCAGCAGCAGCACCCAGGTGATCAGCAGGCTGAGCAGGGACACCGCCACCGACATCCGCGCCTCCGCGCCCGAGACGGTGACGATCCACACGGCGAAGGGCTGGAAGCCGAGCAGCGAGGCGATGGTGAACTCGCCCAGGACCAGCGCCAGGGTGAGGAAGGAGGCACCGGCCAGTGCGGAGCGCAGGTTGGGCAGGATGACCCGCAGGATCACATACGGCCTGCTCGCCCCGCAGTTGCGCGCGGCCTCCACCAGGGTCGGTACGTCGATGGCGCGCAGCCCGGCGTCGAGCGAGCGGTAGACGAACGGCAGGGCCAGCACCGTATAGGCGAGCACCAGCACGATCGGGAACGACTCGTTCTGCACCGCGAGGAACGTCTGGTAGAGCGGGGTGCGCGAGAAGTGCTCAGGCCCCCAGCGCAGCACCGTGGTCACCCCGGTGACCAGCGCGATCGGCGGCACCACCAGCGGCAGCATGCAGACGATCTCGACCAGCGGGGCCAGCTTCGGCGCGCCGAGCCGTACCGCCACCAGCGCCGGCACGGTCAGCAGCAGCGAGAGCAGGATGGTGGCGGCGGCGAGCCCGAGCGAGAGCAGCAGACTCCGGGTGAAGCCCTCGGCGGACAGGATTCCGGTGTACGCCGAGAAGGTGAGGCCCTGTCCTGGGACGCGGACCGTGAAGACGAACGAGGAGACCAGCGGTACGAGGAAGTACAGCCCGGCCACGAACAGGACAACCCCACGCCAGACACGCGGCCGGCGGCGGGTGCGCGCCGTCCCGCCGTCCCGTGCCTTGCGGGGAGCCGCGGGGGCGGGGGCGGCCGGGGGCGCGGTGGGGGTCAGTGCAGCCATCGGGTGCTCCGTCGCTGGAGGGGCAGATAGACCGCCATGACCAGGCCGGCGATCACGATCATGTCGAGGCTCAGCGCGAGCGCCACATTCTCCTGACCGACCAGTACGTTGCCGGAGAGCGCGTCCGCGATCTTCAGGGTGACCAGCGGGACCGAGCCGCCGACCAGCGCGGCGGCAGTGGCGTGCGCGGCGAAGGCGCTGCCGAAGAGCAGTACGAACCCGCCGAGCAACGAGGGCGCGAGGACCGGCAGTCCGACATGGCGCCAGAACTGCCAGTTGGTGGCACCGGCGTTCTGCGCGGCCTCCCGCCACTGCGGCCGCAGACCGTCCAGCGCGGGCACGCTGACCAGCACCATCAGCGGCACCAGGAAGTAGAGGTAGATCAGGGTGAGTCCGGTGAAGGAGTACAGGTTCCAGCCCAGGCCGTCGAGATGGGCGAGCTGGGTGACCACACCGGAGATACCGAGGGTGGCGACGAACGCGAACGCCAGTGGGATTCCGCCGAAGTTGGCGAGCACACCGGAGGCGGTGAGCACCCCGTTGCGGAGCGCGCCGCCGCGCGAGGTGACGACGGCCTGCGCGATCAGCATCCCGAGCACGGTGCCGATCACGGCGGTCAGCGCGGAGAGTTCGACGCTGCCGACGATGGAGGTGAGATAGGGGCCCTGGAGCGAGCGCTGGAGGTGCTCGCCGGTCAGGGAGGTGGCGCCGGTGGCGGGATCGTCCCGGGTGACGGCCCCGTACAGCAGGGCGCCGACCGGGAGTCCGAAGCACAGTCCGGCGAAGACGAGCAGCGGGAGGGCGCCGAGCCAGGCGCGCGACGCCCGCCGCCGACGGCGACTGCCGTCGGCGGCGCCCACCGCTGCGAGCGGGGTGGGGACGGACGTGGGGGCGGTCATCAGGAGACGGCCTTGTCCCAGTTCTCGGCGAGGGTGGCGTTGGCCTTGTCCAGTTCGGCCGACTCCGGGAAGGCCGGGGTGCCCTCGACCTGGGGCAGCTTGCCGACGAAGGTCTTGTCGGCGGTGCCGTCCGTGGTCATGGCGGGCAGCAGCACGGGCCGCGCGTACCCCTTGAGCCAGAGGTTCTGGCCCTCGGCGCTGTACAGGAACTCCATCCACAGCCGGGCGGCGGCCGGGTGCGGCGCGTCCTTGTTGATGGCCTGCGAGTAGTACTGCGCGTAGACGCCGTCGCTCGGGATGGCGACCTTCCAGTCCACGCCCTTGCCCTTGAACTGGTCGGCGTAGCTGGCGTTCAGGTAGTCCCAGTCGATCGAGATGGGCGTCTCGCCCTTCTCGACCGTGGCCGGGGTGGACTCGACGGGGATGAAGTTGCCGCTCTTCTTCAGCTTGCCGAAGAAGTCGATACCGGGCTGGATGTCGGCGAAGGAGCCCTTGTTGGCGAGGGACGCCGCGTACACGCCGCCGAAGGCCGAACCGGACTTGGTGGGGTTGCCGTTGAGCGCCACCTTGCCCTTGTACTCGGGCTTGAGCAGATCGGCGAAGGTCTCGGGGCAGGTCTTGATACGGGAGGCGTCGCAGCCGATGGAGACATAGCCGCCGTAGTCGTTGAACCAGCGGCCGTCCTTCTCCTTCTGCGCGTCGGGGATCTTGTCCCAGGCCTCGACCTTGTACGGCGCGAAGAGGTTCTCGGCGGCGCCGCTGCGGGCGAAGGCGATCCCCAGGTCGAGCACGTCGGGGGCGCGGTCCTGGCCCTTGCGGGACTTGACGGCGGCGATCTCGTCGGAGCTGGAACCGTCCGGGTTCTCGCTGTTGACCTTGATCTTGTACTTGGCTTCGAACGCCTTGATGATCTCGCCGTAGTTCGCCCAGTCCGGCGGAAGGGCGATCGCGTTCAGCTCGCCCTCCTTCTCGGCGGCGGCCACCAGGTCCTTCATCCCGCCGAAGTCGGCGGCGGAGGTGGCGGCCGCGGAGTCGGCGGTGTCGGCGGATTCCTCGGGTGCCGCACCACAGGCGGTGAGCGCGGTGAGAGCGGCGGTACTGAGCGCCAGGGCGGCTGCCAGCCGGCCGTTGGCGCGGGCACGGAGTCGGGTCACGCGGTGTCTCCCGGAGCGAAGAGAGGGTGTCACTTGTTCATACAAGCTGGCATCAGTTCGCCCGGTCCAGATGACTCAGCAGTGAACGAATGATGGCGGCGGCGGCACGGCCCGACGAAGACCAGTCCTTGCAACTAGCTGGTCAGCACAGCCTTTCAGGGAGGATTTCCGGAAGAATTGACGCTCAACAGGGCATCCCGGGGTCCGGACACCCGGCGGGACGTGCGGTTAGAGTGAGGGCCGGGTCCGCGGCGGATAAGCGCACCTGTGCACAGTTCCGGAATTCAATGGGGGCAGGCGTGGGCAGTTCGCGGTATCTGGAGATCGCGGAAGCGCTGCGGAAGTCGATTCTGGGCGGCGAGTATCCGGTCGGCGCCCGGCTGCCCTCGGAGAGCGATCTGGCGGCCCGCTGGTCGGTGTCGCGCGGGACGGTACGGCAGGCGGTGGGGCTGCTCGCCTCGGACGGCCTGATCGGCTCGCGGCAGGGGGCGCGCCGGGTGGTCCTGCGTCAGGAGCGCCGCCACAGCTTCCAGCAGCTCAACAGCTTCGCGCAGTGGGCGCAGGCGCTGGGGTGCGAGGTCTCCAGCCGGATACTGAGCCGTACGTCACGGCCCGCCACCGCGGAGGAGTCGTCGCGGCTGGGGGTCGCTCCGGAGAGCGAGGTGCTGTACGTCGTACGGCTGCGCAGACTGGACGGGGAGCCGGTCATGGTCGAGCGGACCGCGTACACGGACTGGGTCGCGCCGGTCGTACGTGCCCTGCCCGACGATGTCGTGTCGATCATGGACAGCATCGCGGAGAACGCGGACATCGTGGCGCACTACGGCGAGCACCTCATCGACGCGGTCGCGGCGGGCAGCGAGGACGCCCGGCTGCTCCGTGTCCGCCGCGGCAGCCCGCTGCTGCGGCAGCGCCATCTCACGTACACGGCCGCGGGCCGGCCGATCGAGTGGACGGACGACCGCTACCGGGCGGGCAGTGTGGCCTTCAGTGTCAGCAACTCCGCGGCGGCCACCCCGCTGGAGCGGCACGCGGGCCCGGAGGTGACACCGCAGCCGCCCCGCCCGGAATAGCGCGGGGGTCAAGCGCCGGCAGGGCCGGGGCGGAGGGCCGGGCGCGGGCCGGGGTCCGGAGGGCCGGGCGCGAGCCGAGTGGGCCACTTAAGCCCTGTTCAGCCTCCTGAGGTGTCCAGTTCGGCTTCCGCGCCGACACAGGAGTGGTCGTACGGGTCCTTCAGCCAGCCGTCCGGCAGGACGACCCGGTTGTTGCCGGACGTACGGCCGCGCGGCCCGTCCGCACCCTCCGGCCAGGGCTGGTCGAGGTCGAGACGCGACAGCAGCGTGTCCAGTTCGGCGAGAGACGAGGCGACCGCCAGCTCCTTGCGCGGCCCCGAACCGACCGAGAACCCCTTCAGATACCAGGCCACATGCTTACGGAAATCGATCACCCCGCGCGCCTCGTTCCCGAGCCACTCCCCCAGCAGCTCGGCATGGCGCCGCATGATCCCGGCAACCTCCCGCAGTGACGGCCGCACGGGAGCGCCCGTACCCTCGAAGGCCGCCACCAGGTCGGCGAAGAGCCAGGGCCGCCCCAGGCAGCCGCGCCCCACGACAACGCCGTCGCAGCCGGTCTCGCGCACCATCCGCAGCGCGTCGTCCGCCGACCAGATGTCGCCGTTGCCCAGCACCGGGATCTCCGGGACATGCTCCTTGAGCCGCGCGATGGCGTCCCAGTCCGCCGTACCCCCGTAGTGCTGCGCGGCGGTCCTGCCGTGCAGGGCGATCGCCGTGACGCCCTCGTCGACCGCGATCCGCCCGGCGTCCAGATACGTGAGGTGGTCGTCGTCGATGCCCTTGCGCATCTTCATCGTGACGGGCAGGTCCCCGGCGTTGGAGACCGCCTCGTGCAGGATCGCCCGCAGCAGGGGCCGCTTGTACGGCAGGGCCGAACCGCCGCCCTTGCGGGTCACCTTGGGCACCGGGCAGCCGAAGTTGAGATCGATGTGGTCGGCCAGATCCTCGTCCGCGATCATCCGGACCGCCTTGCCGACGGTGACCGGATCCACCCCGTACAACTGGATCGACCGCGGCGTCTCGGCCGCGTCGAAGCGGATGAGCTGCATGGTCTTCTCATTGCGCTCGACCAGCGCCCGCGTGGTGATCATCTCGCTCACGAACAGCCCCTTGCCCCCGCTGAATTCGCGGCACAGCGTCCTGAACGGCGCGTTCGTGATCCCGGCCATGGGGGCGAGCACCACCGGCGGGCGCACGGTGTGCGGCCCGATCGCAAGTGACGGCGTGGTCGCGAGCGAAGACGTGGCGGGTGAAGAGGTGGTGAGGGTGTCGAGCGAAGCGGTCATCCGCCCATTGTCGCGCACGACGATAGTCATTAGTTAGTCGTACTATCGACATATGCCCGAGCTGAGTCACCGGCGGCGCGTCCTGGTCCTGGCCATCTGCTGTATGAGCCTGCTGATCGTCAGCCTGGACAACACCGTCCTCAATGTCGCCCTCCCCTCCATGCAGCGGGAGCTGCACGCCTCCGTCTCCGGGCTCCAGTGGACCATCGACGCCTACACCCTGGTCCTGGCCTCCCTGCTGATGCTCTCGGGCTCCACCGCCGACCGGATCGGCCGCCGCCGGGTCTTCAAGACCGGGCTCGTCCTGTTCACCCTCGGCTCCCTGCTCTGCTCCCTCGCGCCGAGCCTGGAATCGCTGGTCGCCTTCCGCATGGTGCAGGCCGTCGGCGGCTCGATGCTCAACCCCGTCGCGATGTCGATCATCACCAACACCTTCACCGAACCCCGTGAGCGCGCCCGCGCCATCGGGGTCTGGGGCGCGGTCGTCGGTATCTCGATGGCGGCGGGCCCACTGGTCGGCGGGCTGCTGGTGGACTCGGTCGGCTGGCGGTCGATCTTCTGGATCAACCTCCCGATCGGGATCGCCGCGCTCCTGCTGACCTGGCGGTACGTTCCCGAGTCCCGCGCCCCGAAGCCGCGCCGCCCCGATCCGGTCGGACAGCTCCTGGTCATCGGCATCCTGGGCTCGCTGACGTACGCGATCATCGAGGCGCCCACCGCCGGGCTGACCTCGCCGCGGATCCTGGCGTTCGCCGCCGTCGCCGCCCTCTCGCTGATCGGGCTGCTGCTGTACGAGCCGAGGCGCAAGGAGCCGCTGATCGATCTGCGGTTCTTCAACAGCGCGCCGTTCAGCGGGGCGACGGTGATCGCCGTCTGCGCCTTCGCCGCGCTCGGCGGGTTCCTCTTCCTCAATACGCTCTACCTGCAGAACGTACGGGGGCTGTCCGCGCTGCACGCCGGGCTGTACATGCTGCCCATGGCGACCCTGACGTTCCTCTGCGCGCCGCTGTCGGGGCGGCTCATCGGCAGCCGCGGGCCCCGGCTCTCGCTGCTGATCGCCGGCACGACGATGACGGCCAGCGGTGCCCTGTTCGCGGCGACGGACGCGGAGGGCACCAACGCGCTGCTCTTCACCGGCTATGTGCTGTTCGGTCTGGGCTTCGGCATGGTGAACGCGCCGATCACCAATACCGCCGTCGCCGGAATGCCCCGCTCCCAGGCGGGTGTTGCCGCCGCGGTCGCCTCCACCAGCCGCCAGATCGGCTCGACGCTGGGGGTCGCCGTGATCGGCGCGGTACTGGCGGGCGGGGTCGTCGGCGTCACCGCGTCCGCACCGCACGCGCCGTCGGCCTCGTACACCGCGGCTTTCACGGCCGCGAGCGGCCCGGCCTGGTGGATCATCACGGCCTGCGGACTCTGCGTACTGCTGGTGGGGGCGCTGACCAGCGGGGCGTGGGCACGCGCGACGGCGCGGCGTACGGCGGAACGGCTGGAACCGGTCAGCGCGCGGGCCTCCGTGGAGACCGGGCGCTGAAGCCGCGTCGAGGCGGTGGAGGCGGCGCGGAAGCTGCTGAAGCTCAGGCCGGGGCGGGCACCAGGCTGTGCAGCCGCTCCAGCCGATCCCTGGACTCGGCGTCCACGGGGATGTAGCTGACCAGCCGCGGTCCCGCGGAGGGGCCGAGCCAGAGATTGGTGTACTCCAGATTGAGCAGCCCCACCCGGGGGTTGGCGAACCGCTTGGTCCTGTCGCCGACCACCGCGACCACTTCGTGCTGCTCCCAGATCTCCCGGAACTCGGGCGAGGCCGACCGCAGCCGCCGCAGAAGCGTCTTCCACGCGGGCTCCGCGAGATGCTCGGCCATGGCGGCCCGGAACTTGGCCGCCATCATCCGGATCGTCTCGTCCCGGTGGACGAGCGCGGCGCGCCACTCGTCATTGGTGAAGGCGAGCCACATGGCGTTGCGGTCCTCGGGCGCCAGCGCGTCGAGATCGCACATGAGATGCCCGTACACGCGGTTGTACGCGAGGATGTCGTACCGCCCGTTCTGCACACAGGCCGGATACGGCTCAAGGCGCTCCAGCATCTGCCGCAGCGCGGGCGTGATGGTCGGGCAGGGCGTGCCGGGGGCGGGGTCGACGGCGCCCGCGAGCGCGAAGAGATGCGCGCGCTCGCTGCGGTCGAGCAGCAGGGCGCGGGCGAGCGCGTCGAGCACCTGGGCGGAGACCTGGATGGAACGGGCCTGCTCAAGCCAGGTGTACCAGGTGACTCCGACAGCGGAGAGCTGGGCGACCTCCTCGCGCCGCAGCCCCGGCGTACGGCGGCGGCTCCCGCGGGCGAGTCCGACCTGCTCGGGCGTGATGCGCTCGCGCCGGCTGCGCAGAAAAGCGGCCAGCTCATGGCGCCGGATGTCGGTCTCCTGCACAGCCATGCTCATGGGGTCCAGCGTGCCGCAGGTCCCAACCCGTTGCCAGGTGGTGCGAGTACCAGGATGAGCCGCTCCGATACCAGGCTGAGCACCGCAGCGGCCAACGGGCCGTACGGGCCGTACGCGCACCGCCCGGCCGGTCAGGCGCCGGTCGGGCGGTGAGTGTTGTTGACGTTTCTGGCGCTCTTCTTACGGAGGCCACGTCTCTTGTCCTCTTGTTGCTTGTCCTCTTGTTGGCAGAGGCCGTGTCATTTGCGCCTTACAGAGGCTGTGTCACTGGCTGTGTCACTTGCGCTTTCCGCGCGTCTCCACCGCCGTGTCGGGGCCCGGCGAGACGATCGTTTCATGGCCGTCCTCACCGCGTACCTTGAAGGGCGGTGTGCCGTTCGGTCCCAGCACCTCCACGACTTCCACCACACGGTCGTGCTTGCCGACCACCCTGCCGTGCATCACCAGGCGGTCACCCTTGCTCGCTTTCATCCCGCACTCCCAAGCCGCTCGTCGACGCTGTCATCCCTGTCACCGGCTGTGATCGCCAGTGTACGGAATGTCCGGTTCTGTGTCGTCCGGAAGCGCCTCAGCCCATTGCCGGGTAGTTCATCTACCAGGATAAAGACACTCTGGTACCAGGCTGTGTGACGCGCGATCGTCGGATGCGTGAGCAGAGCATCCGCGAAACACACCTCCAACGCGGCAACGGGCCCGGCGACGACCTCGTCCGCCGCCGCCGCTCCCGGCGGGCCCTCCGGTGAATCCGCCGGCCCCGTCATCCACGACCACGGGTCGGTGCTCGGCACCCTCGGGCTCTTCACCGTGCTGCTCGGCGCGGCGCTCCCTCTGATCGACTTCTTCATCGTCAATGTAGCCCTGCCGACGATCGACCACGATCTGGCCGCGGGGCCCGCCCTCCTCGAACTGGTCGTCGCCGGGTACGGCCTCGCGTACGCCGTGCTGCTGGTGCTGGGCGGGCGGCTCGGGGACATGTTCGGGCGGCGCAGACTCTTCCTGGCCGGGATGGCGGCGTTCGGCCTCACCTCGCTCGCCTGCGGTGTCGCGCCCGACGCCTGGACGCTGGTCGGGGCCCGGGTCGCGCAGGGAGCGGCGGCCGCGCTGATGCTTCCGCAGGTGCTGGCCACCATCCACTCCGCGACCGCCGGGCAGCGCCGCGCGAAGGCGGTGAGTCTGTACGGTGCCACCGCCGGGCTGGCGATGGTGGCGGGCCAGATCCTGGGCGGCGTCCTGGTCGCGGCGGATATCGCGGGCAGCGGATGGCGCGCGATCTTCCTGGTGAATGTGCCGGTGGCGCTGCTGGGTCTGGTCCTGGCGGTGCGTTCGGTGCCCGAGACGCGATCCCAGAAGCCCGCGCCGATCGACATACCGGGGACGGTGCTGCTGGCCGCCGCGCTGATGACCCTGCTGGCGCCGCTCACCGAGGGCCGCGCGGCCGGCTGGCCCGTCTGGACCTGGGTCTCCCTCGCGGCCTTCCCGCTCGTCTCGTACGCCTTCCTCCGCGTCGAGAAGCGGGCCGACCGGCAGGGCCGGATCCCGCTCGTACCGCCGAGCCTGCTCGCGCTGGTGACGCTCCGGCGCGGTCTTGCGCTGCTTCTGCCGTTCTCGATCGGCTTCGGCGGCTTCATGTTCGTGATCGCTATCGCGCTCCAACAGGGCCTCGGCATGGGCGCGGTGACGGCCGGACTCGCACTGGCGCCGATGGCGGTGGCGTTCTTCGCCGCCTCACTGGCCGGGCCCCGGCTGGTACGGCGGTACGGCAGCCTGGTGGTGACGGCGGGCGCGGTGTCACAGTTGGCCGGTGTCGCCCTGCTGGTGCTCGCCGTCCGGCACGACTGGCCATCCGTCAGCCTGCTGGATCTGGCGCCGGGAGTCACACTGGCCGGTCTCGGTCAGGGGCTCCAACTGCCGGTGATGATCCGGATCATGCTCTCCGACATCCCGTCGGAGCGGGCCGGAGTGGGCAGCGGCGTCATGGTCACCACCCAGCAGTCCGCGCTGGCGCTGGGGGTCGCGACGCTCGGCTCGCTCTTCCTCTCGCTGGCCGCGGCGACGGGGATGCGGGACGCGCTGGTGATCACGTTGCTGGCACAGTTCGGGCTGGTTGTCCTGACCGGGCTGCTGAGTCTGCGGCTGCCGCGCTCGATCGGCTGAGAGCGTCCCGTACCGCCCCAGGCCCTGTCACGGCGTTGGGCCCGGACCACCTCGGGGTGGTGGTCCGGACCCAACGTGTGTGTACGACGGGTCGGTTCAGCGCCGGTCAGTTCTGCGCGGCGGATCCTTCGCCGGCCTGCGCACCGTCCTGGCTGCTCTGCCCGGTCTGCTCATCCTCGCTCTGTGCCTGGCCGCCGGCGCGCTCACGCATCTTGCGCAGCAGCTCCGCCTTCTGGTCGGCGGCGGCCTTGCGGTCGGCATTGCGTGCGGGGCCATTGCCCTGCTGGTCGGCGCGGGACAGCTTCTTGCGTTGTCCGCCCACGCCGAGAAGGTTGTTGCGGCTCTTTGCCACGGGGTTCTCCCGAAGTGATGAGAAGTGATCTGCGGATTCGTCGGTGGGGGGCAGGCCGTGGCCGCCGCGCTCTCACTCGTAGATCTGGAAGAACATGCCCGAGACGCTACCACCGGGCGCGACCGGGACGTAACGCATTTTTGGCGAGCATCAGCCATGACGGCTGACAGAAATTGAAATCTGTCAGCCGACATGCCATAGTCGTGAGTGTCACTCCCCGCTGGGCCGTCTCTCTGGAGGAACCCCTCATGACTTCCGTCTCCGGTACTCCCGCCGCCCCCGGCCTCCCCGCCCGCCGCCTCGGCGCCACCGGCCCCCGCACAGCCGCCCTCGGCCTCGGCTGCATGGGCATGTCCGCGATGTACGGGGAAGCGGACCGCGCCGAATCCATCGCCACCATCCACGCCGCCCTGGACGCGGGCGTCACCCTGCTCGACACGGGCGATTTCTACGGAGTGGGCCACAATGAGCTGCTGATCGGCGAAGCGCTGCGCACCGCCCCCGCCGCCGCGCGCGAACAGGCCCTGGTCAGCGTCAAGTTCGGCGCCCTGCGCGATCCGGACGGCGGCTGGGGCGGCCATGACGGCCGCCCGGCGGCCGTGAAGAACTTCGCGGCGTACTCATTGCAGCGTCTCGGCACCGACCATATCGACATCTACCGGATCGCCAGGATCGACCCCGATGTCCCGATCGAGGAGACGGTCGGCGCCATCGCCGAGCTGGTCCGGGCCGGCCATGTCCGCCATATCGGCCTCTCCGAGGCGGGCGCCGCGACCATCCGCCGCGCGGCGGCCACCGCCCCCATCGCCGATCTCCAGATCGAGTACTCACTGATCTCGCGCTCCATCGAGGCCGAGATTCTGCCCACGCTCCGCGAGCTGGGCATCGGCATCACGGCGTACGGAGTGCTCTCGCGCGGCCTGATCAGCGGCCACTTCACCCGTGACCGGGCGCTGGGGCCCGGCGACTTCCGTTCGACGAGCCCGCGCTTCCAGGGGGAGAACCTCGCGCACAATCTCGGGCTTGTGGAGTCCCTGCGGAAGATCGCCGAGCAGAAAGGCGTCACCGTCGCCCAGATCGCCATCGCATGGGTGCTCTCGCGGGGCGAGGACATCGTGCCGCTGGTCGGCGCGCGCCGCAGGGACCGGCTGGCCGAGGCCCTGGGCGCCGTCGAGGTCACGCTCGACGCCGAGGACCTGGCCGCGATCGAGCGCGCGGTGCCGCCGGGCGCCGCGGCGGGCGACCGCTATGCGCCCGCCCAGATGTCCCACCTCGACAGTGAGCGCTGAGGTAGCGGCCGTCGGTGTCGGCCGCGAAGGCTCCCGGTCCCGTCGCCGGGCCTGACAGGTAATGTCATCTGTCGCGTCCCGTCGTACGAGCCTCTCGCCGTACCGGTCATGAAAGGTCGGATCCCATGGCCCCCGAGACCCTGACCGCCGAGCGCATCCTCGAAGCCACCGAGGAGGTGCTGCGCCGCTACGGCCCGGCGAAGGCCACGGTCGTCGATGTGGCCCGGGCGCTGGGCGTCAGCCATGGCAGTGTCTACCGCCACTTCCGTACGAAGGCGGCGCTGCGCGAGGCGGTCACCATGCGCTGGCTGACCCGTACGGAGCTGGCCCTGGCCCGGATCACCGACGCCGCGCGGCAGGAGAAGGCCGGGACAGGAGCCGTGGAGGAGGGGGAGCCGGGTCCCAAGCCGGAGCCGAAGCCGGGGCCGGAGAAGCTGCGCGACTGGCTGGCGACGCTGTTCGACACCAAGCGCCACAAGGCGGGGGACGATCCCGAGCTGTTCGCGACCTTCTCGGTGCTCATCGACGAGAGCAGCGGGGTGGTCGACGCCCATATAACCGAGCTGACCCGGCAGCTCACCCGGATCGTCGAAGAGGGCGTGCGGGCGGGCGAGTTCGCCGCGGACGACCCGGCGAGCACGGCGGGCGCGGTCTTCGCGGCCACCGCGCGCTTCCATGACCCGGCGTATGCCCCGGAGTGGCAGAAGCCCACCATCGACGCCGAGTTCACGGCCGTCTGCGATCTGGTGCTGCGCGGACTGCGGCCGTGAGCAGGTCTTGAAGCGGGCAGGCCCCGAGCGGCGGGCCCTGAGCCCCGGCCCGAGCCGGTCCCAGGGCCCGCGGGCCCGCTCTTACGGCCGGCCGGACAGGGTTTAGGGCGTGTTTCGGAAGTAGCGTCGTCCGCCCGCAGGGCGGGCCTCGCGGTGTCCGGTGCGTGCAATCGCAAGGCGGAGGATCGCCCGTGTACTGGACGTACTCGGGCGACTCCGACAACGCAGCGAGTGTGCGTGCCGGGCGTCGCGGGGCAGACGGGACTTCCGAAACACGCCCTAGCCGCCGGCCGGGTCCACCGTGGCCTGGTGGGCCTCGGTGAGATGTTCCTGGGCCTTCAGCCAGGGCAGGAACTGGGCGTTCTTGTGCCAGCCGCAGGTGTCGCAGACCAACGACCGCTGCACACCCGCCTTCTGGACGTGTACGACATGCTCACGCCCATGCTGATCCCATCTGCTGACCTTGCTGGTGGTCGGGGACGGCATCCGTGCCTCCTGTTGACGCGTGCGCCCAGTGTGCAACGAAGCCCCCGGTTCCGTGGCGGAACCGGGGGCTTCGAGCCACGACCGTGACCCGTCAGCAGCCGACGAGCCGGCCGCCGAGGTAGCTCTGGATCTGGTCCAGCGAGACCCGCTCCTGCTTCATCGTGTCGCGCTCGCGCACGGTCACCGCGTTGTCGTCGAGGGTGTCGAAGTCGACGGTCACACAGAACGGGGTGCCGATCTCGTCCTGGCGCCGGTAGCGGCGGCCGATGGCGCCCGCGTCGTCGAAGTCGATGTTCCAGTTGCGCCGCAGGTCCTCGGCGAGGCCCTTGGCCTTGGGCGAGAGCTGCGGGTTGCGGGAGAGCGGCAGCACGGCCACCTTGACCGGCGCGAGGCGCGGGTCGAGCCGCATCACGGTGCGCTTCTCCAGCACGCCCTTGGCGTTGGGCGCCTCGTCCTCGTTGTACGCGTCGAGGAGGAAGGCGAGCATCGCGCGGCCGACACCGGCGGCCGGCTCGATCACATACGGAGTCCAGCGCTCGCTGGCCTCCTGGTCGAAGTACACCAGGTCGTGACCGGACGCCTTGGAGTGCGCGGTGAGGTCGTAGTCGGTGCGGTTGGCGACGCCCTCCAGCTCGCCCCACTCGCTGCCGCCGAACTGGAAGCGGTACTCGATGTCGGCGGTGCGCTTGGAGTAGTGGGAGAGCTTCTCCTTGGGGTGCTCGTACCAGCGCATGTTCTCCTCACGGAGACCCAGGTCGCGGTACCAGTTCCAGCGCTGCTCCATCCAGTATTCCTGCCACTGCTCGTCCTCGCCCGGCTTGACGAAGAACTCCATCTCCATCTGCTCGAACTCACGCGTGCGGAAGATGAAGTTGCCCGGAGTGATCTCGTTCCGGAAGGACTTGCCCATCTGCGCGATACCGAACGGCGGCTTCTTGCGCGAAGTCTGCTGGACCTGGGCGAAGTTGGTGAAAATGCCCTGCGCGGTCTCGGGCCGGAGGTAGGCGACCGAACCAGTGTCCTGGGTGGGGCCGAGGTGGGTGGCGAGCAGGCCGGAGAACTGCTTGGGCTCGGTGAAGGTGCCCTTGTTGCCGCAGTTGGGGCAGTTCAGGTCGGCGAGGCCATTCGCGGGGGCCTTGCCGTGCTTCTCCTCGTACGCCTCTTCCAGATGGTCCGCGCGGAACCGCTTGTGACAGGAGGTGCACTCGGTCAGCGGGTCGGTGAAGGTCGCCACATGCCCCGACGCCTCCCAGACCTCGGTGGCCAGGATCACCGACGAGTCGATACCGACGACGTCCTCGCGCGAGGTGACCATGTAGCGCCACCACTGACGCTTGATGTTCTCCTTCAGCTCGACTCCGAGCGGCCCGTAGTCCCAGGCGGCGCGCTGTCCACCGTAGATCTCACTGGACGGGTAGACGAAGCCACGGCGCTTGCTCAGGTTGACGATGGTGTCGATCTTGTCGGCGGCCACGGTGCTCTCTTCATTACGACGACGAACGCGAATGCTTCAGATTAGCGGCGGTCGCACCCCTTCGATCAAATCGGTGCGGGACAAGAGACATACCCATCCCTTGTTGACAATCGTTTCCAGTTTTGTTGAAAATGACTGTCATGAACGTACGACGCCTGATACCCACCGCCACCCTCGCCGGAGCGGTCTCGCTCGGCCTGGTGGCGCTGTCCGCCTGCTCCTCCTCCGACGCCGCCGACCGGACGAGCGGTGACAAGCTCGCGGTCACCGCGTCGTTCTACCCCATGCAGTTCCTGGCTCAGCAGATCGGCGGCGATCATGTCTCCGTCACCACCCTCACCAAGCCGGGTGTGGAGCCGCACGATCTTGAACTCAAGCCCCGGCAGACCGCCGAGCTGGGCGAAGCGGACGTCATTCTGTATCTCAAGGGTATCCAGCCCGCCGTGGACAAGGCCATCGCCCAGTCCGGCGTGGGGACCGTCGTCGACGCGGCCGCCCTCACCACTCTGGAGAAGCACGGCACCGAGGTCGGGCACGCGCACGGCGGCGACGATCACGCCGGTGAGGAGCACGGGGGCGAAGGGGAGGCCACCACGGACGGCAACGACCCGCACATCTGGCTCGACCCGGTGAGATACGCCGAGGTCGCCAAGGGCGTCGGCGCGGCCCTGGAGAAGGCCGACCCGGACAACTCCGCCGACTACCGGAAGAACACGGACACGCTGGTCGGCCGGCTCGGCGGCCTGGACACCGCGTTCAAGCAGGGCCTCACGGACACCGCCACCAAGACCTTCATCACCACCCACGCCGCCTTCGGCTATCTCGCCGAGCGCTACGGCCTGGAGCAGGAGGCGATCGCCGGTATCGACCCCGAGGCCGAGCCCAGCCCCGCCCGGGTCAGGGAACTGGAGACCATCGCGAAGCAGGACAAGGTCACCACCGTATTCTTCGAGACACTCGCCAGCGACAAGACCGCCAGGACCATCGCCGCGGACTCAGGACTGAAGACCGATGTCCTGGACCCGCTGGAGGGAATTACGGACAAGTCCAAGGGCGATGACTACATCGAGGTCATGCAGTCCAACCTCGCCGCGCTGCGGAAGGCACTCGGCGCGAAGTGAACCGGCCGACGGCAGCAACGGAGGCGCCGCACATGGCGACCATGGAGAGCGACGAACAGGCCCGTGAGGCGCGAGCGCCGGAGACCGCGCCGCCGTCCGCCCCCGCCGACCCCCGGCCCCGCCCCCCGGAGCCTGCCGGCACCGAGGACCGGCCTCCCACTCCCGGCCCCCGGAACGCTCCGGAGCCGGCCGGGACCACAGCCGCCGCGGACGGAGAACCTGTCGTTGCTCAGCGCCTCGCGCCGGTCGTCTCCGTCCGCGGTGCCATCGCCGTCCTCGGCTCGCGCACCGTGCTGCGCGGCGTCGACCTCACCGTGCGCCGTGGTGAGGTCGTCGCCCTGCTGGGCGCCAACGGCTCCGGCAAGTCCACCGCCGTCCGCGCCATGATCGGCCAGGTCCCGCTCACCGGCGGTGAGATCTCGCTCTTCGAGACCCCGCTGCGCCGCTTCCGCGACTGGTCGCGGGTCGGTTACGTACCGCAGCGCACCACCGCCGCCAGCGGAGTGCCCGCCACCGTCCGCGAGGTCGTCTCCTCCGGCCGGCTCTCGCGCACCAGGCTCGGCCGCCCCTCCAAGGCCGACAAGGCGGCCGTCCAGCGGGCCATCGATCTGGTCGGTCTCACCGACCGCGCCAAGGACTCCGTGGGCGCGCTCTCCGGCGGCCAGCACCAGCGCGTCCTGATAGCCAGGGCGCTCGCCGCCGAACCGGAGCTGCTGCTCATGGACGAGCCGATGGCGGGCGTCGACCTGGCCAGCCAGGAGATCCTCGCCGCGACCCTGCGCGAACAGGTCGCCGCCGGTACGACCGTCCTCCTCGTCCTCCATGAGCTGGGCCCGCTGGAGCCGCTGATCGACCGCGCGGTGGTGCTCCGCGACGGCTGTGTCACCCATGACGGGCCGCCGCCCCGCGCCCTCGGCCAGCACGCCCTGCCCGGCCACGACCATGTCCACCCCCACGCGGCCGGCGAGCCGCTCCGTACAGGACTGCTGACCTGACCATGGACATCCTTGAGACCGCGTTCATGCAGCGCGCGCTGATCGCGGCCGTACTGGTCGGGATCACCGCCCCCGCCGTCGGCATCTATCTCGTCCAGCGGCGCCAGGCGCTGATGGGCGACGGCATCGGCCATGTCGCCATGACCGGGGTCGGACTGGGCTTCCTGCTCTCCGCCAGCCCGGTGTGGATGGCGACGCTGGTCTCGGTCGCCGGGGCCGTCACCATGGAGCTGATCAGGGCGTACGGACGGACGCGCGGCGACATCGCGCTGGCCATGCTCTTCTACGGCGGGATGGCGGGCGGTGTCCTGCTGATCAATCTCGCGCCCAACGGCTCGAACGCCAACCTCAGTTCGTATCTCTTCGGCTCGCTCTCCACGGTCTCGCCCTCCGACGTGACCGCGATCTCGCTGCTCGCCGCGTTCGTCGTGCTGGTCACGGTGGGGCTGCGGCGGCAGCTCTTCGCGGTCAGCCAGGACGAGGAGTTCGCCCGGGTCACCGGGCTGCCGGTCCGGGCGCTGAACCTGCTGATCGCGGTCACGGCCGCGGTGACCGTCACCGTCGCCATGCGGGTGGTGGGGCTGCTGCTGGTCAGCGCGCTGATGGTGGTGCCGGTGGCGGCGGCCCAGCAGATCACCCGGTCGTTCGTGGTCACGTTCGTGCTCGCGGTGGTGATCGGTACGGCGGTGACGCTCGCCGGTACGGTCACCTCGTACTACCAGGACGTACCGCCCGGCGCGACGATCGTGCTGATGGCGATCGGGGTCTTCGTGGTCCTGACGGTCCTGGCCTCTCCCCTGGCAAGACGGCGGGCCAGGGCGCTGCGGACCGCGGAGGCGGCCGAGGAGACCGCCGCCGGGGCGGTGACCGCGCCCGTACCCGGTGTGACGGGCGCCCAGGCCGTACCGGGCGTGCCCGCCGCCCGTCGGCCCACGGACGACCTCACGGTCTGACCGCGAGCCGGTGGCGAACTGGCAGAATGGCCCGAGGGAAGCGGGCAATGCCCGGTTGATACGGGCAGAGGCAAGGAGGCACCTGTGACGACTGCGCCCAGCGGTGGATCAAGTGCGGCCCCCGTGCGCGGCCGATCGACCCGCCAGCGTGCCGCGGTGGCGGCGGCGCTCGACGAGGTGGATGAGTTCCGCAGCGCGCAGGAGCTCCACGACATGCTCAAGCACCGCGGTGACTCGGTGGGTCTGACCACGGTCTACCGCACGCTCCAGTCCCTCGCCGACGCGGGCGAGGTCGATGTGCTGCGGACCAACGACGGCGAGTCCGTCTACCGCCGCTGCTCGACCGGCGACCACCACCACCATCTCGTCTGCCGGGTCTGCGGGAAGGCCGTCGAGGTGGAAGGGCCCGCGGTGGAGCAGTGGGCCGAGACGATCGCCGCGCAGCACGGCTATGTGAGCGTGGCGCACACGGTGGAGATCTTCGGCACCTGCGCGGAGTGCGCGCAGTGCACGGGCCGGGCCGCCAAGAACTGAGTCCGATCACTCCTAGGTGCCGGACGGGCGCACAGCGCGCCCGTCCGGCACCTGGTTCTACGGGCCGTCCGGCGCCCGGAAACCCTCTCAGCCCTGCGAAACCGCGGCCTCCGCCGCCTCCTGCGCATCCGCTGCCGCCCTCGCGTCGGCCTCCGCCTGCTCCTCGTTGGGCAGTGCGCCGCCGAAGCGCCGGTCCCTGGAGGCGTATTCGAGACAGGCCCGCCACAGATCCCTGCGGTCGAAGTCCGGCCACAGTACGTCCTGGAAGACCATCTCCGCGTAACTGCTCTGCCAGATCAGATAGTTGGAGGTGCGCTGCTCCCCGCTGGGACGCAGGAAGAGATCCACGTCCGGCATGTCGGGGTAGTAGAGGTACTTCGCGAAGGTCTTCTCGTTGACCTTCGCCGGGTCGAGCTTCCCGGCCGCCACATCCGCCGCGAGCGCTTGCGCCGCGTCCGCGATCTCCGCGCGCCCGCCGTAGTTGACGCAGAAGTAGAGCGTCATGGCGTCGTTGTCCTTGGTCTGCTCCTGCGCGACCTGGAGTTCCTGGACGACCGACTTCCACATCTTGGGCATCCGGCCGACCCAGCGGATACGGATGCCCAGTTCGTCCATCTCGTCCCGGCGGCGGCGGATGACATCGCGGTTGAAGTTCATCAGGAAACGCACCTCGTCGGGTGTGCGCTTCCAGTTCTCGGTGGAGAAGGCGTACAGCGAGAGGTTCTTGACGCCCATCTCCAGACAGCCCTTGAGCACATCGAGGACGACTCCCTCGCCGACCTTGTGGCCCTCGGTGCGCGGCAGACCGCGCTCCTTGGCCCAGCGGCCGTTCCCGTCCATCACGCACGCCACATGCCGCGGCACCAGTTCGGCCGGGATCTTCGGCGGCCGGGCGCCGGAGGGGTGCGGTTCGGGCGTCTTGTACTCGCGGCGGGAACGTCCCAGGATTCCGCGTCGTGCCATGCGCTCTCGTCTCCCAAGTTTCGCTGTCGCTGTGCAGCCGTGCGGCTGTGTCTGTGCGTACGTGTCGGCCCTGGCGCGTACGTACCGGTGCTGGCGCCGCGTACGCCCCGTATCAGTTCTTCTCCACGTATCTGAGCGAGCGCAGACCGCGCTCCAGGTGCCAGTGCAGATAGGCGGACACCAGCCCGCTGCCCTCCCTGACGTACCGCGCCTCGCACGCGTCGGCCGTCTCCCAGTCGCCGGTCAGCAGCGCGCTCAGCAGTCCTACGGCCTCACCCGAGGGTACGACGCTGCCGGGCACCCGGCAGTCGGCGCAGACGACCCCGCCCGCGGCCACCGAGAAGAAGCGGTTGGGGCCGTGGAGCCCGCATTTCGCGCAGTCGTCGAAGCTCGGCGCGTAGCCGTTGACCGCGAGCGAGCGCAGCAGGAAGGCGTCCAGGACGAGATGGGGCGCGTGCTCGCCACGGGCGAGGGTGCGCAGCCCGCCGACGAGCAGCAGATACTGCTGGACGGCCGGCTCGCCCTCGTGGTCGGTGAAGCGCTCGGCGGTCTCCAGCATGGCCGTCCCCGCGGTGTAGCGGGCGTAGTCGGTGACGATGGTGCCACCGTACGGAGCGATGGTCTCGCTCTGTGTGCACAGCGGCAGACCGCGGCCGACGAGATCGCTGCCGCGCGCGAAGAACTGCACGTCGACATGGGAGAAAGGTTCCAGCCGGGCGCCGAACTTGGATTTCGTACGGCGCACTCCGCGGGCGACGGCACGGACCCGCCCGTGGCCGCGGGTCAGAAGCGTGATGATGCGGTCGGCCTCACCGAGCTTCTGGGTGCGCAGCACGACGCCGTCGTCCCGGAACAGACTCATGGCGCCCATTCTCCCGCACGCACACGGGCGTCCCACACGCGCACCGGGCCCCGGAGCCGTCGGCCCTCTGGGGAAGGCTCAGGAAGGCGTGCCCGAGGCCGCCAGGAGCAGTCTCTCCGTGTCGTCCGAGCACAGCAGCAGCGCGCCGCCGACGATGCTCAGCACCTCGCGCTCCGCCGCGCTGTACGGCCCGTCCGCCACCGCGATCCTGGCGCCCTGGAGCACGATCGACTCCCGGCCCGCCGGGGCGAGATGCGGCGCCAGCGGCTCCAGCGCCTCGTGCAGCTCGATCGCGAGCGCCGCGCCGCACGGTCCCGGGTCCGTGATGAACCGCCCGGTGTCGGCGGCGAGCGCCTCCACCAGATCGGTCAGCCGGTCCTCTGTGCAGTCCTCGAATCCGGCCGAGCGGACCGCGTGCACCGCGGTCTCCCTGACCGTACGGGAGGACACCCCGCCGGCCGCGAGCACGGCCAGCGCCACGGTGTGCACGGCGTCGCGCAGCATCGCGGAGAAGCGGAGCGTGGTGGGATGGTCGAGGACATCCGTACCGAAGTGGGCGTGGCAGGCGGCGCATTCGACCACGGGCCCGGCCAGTCCGCGCGCCAGCAGCGGAACACCCAGCACGGTGAACCGGCGACGGCCGGTCCGGCGGCGGTAGTTGCGGTCGCCGCCGCAGTCGGGACAGAAGAACTCCCCGTCCCCTACGGTGTTCCAGGACGTACGAATGCCGCAGATGCGCACTTTTCGGCCGCTTGATCCCTGAGCTGGCAGCACGTCGCGCACCTCCGTAACGCTCCGGCAACATTGCCGCGTTGACGTGATGTTAGCCACACCACCCGGGCCCCGTCAGCACCGCGGCGGGAGATCGCCACGACATGGCTGAACCCCGCCCACCGCGACGGGTGGACGGGGCCGGTAAACGCCCAGGTGAACGCCTGGATCAGCGGAAATCAGCCGTCGGCGGAGCCGGACCGGCGGGTCGCGCGGTTGACCGCGGAGATGACCGCCTTGAGTGAAGCGCGGGTGGTGTTCGCGTCGATCCCGATGCCCCAGAGCACCTTTCCGTCGATCGCGCACTCGATGTACGAGGCGGCCTGCGCGCTCGCGCCCTCGCTCATCGTGTGCTCCTGGTAGTCCAGCAGCCGGGCGTCCACCCCGACGAAGGCCAGGGCCTCGAAGAACGCGGAGATGGGACCGTTCCCGGTGCCGGTGAGCACCGTCTCCGTACCGTCCACGACGGCCTGTACGGTCAGCGTGTCCCGGCCGTCCGTGCCGGTCGTGCTCTGCCCCGAGCGGAGCTGGATCCGGCCCCAGGCGTTGTCCGGGTTGGGCAGGTACTCGTCCTGGAAGACGGACCAGATCTGGCCGGGGGTGACCTCGCCGCCCTCGGCATCCGTCTTGGCCTGGATGATGCGGGAGAACTCGATCTGCATCCGGCGCGGCAGGTCCAGCTTGTGGTCGTTCTTCAGGACGTAGGCGATACCGCCCTTGCCGGACTGCGAGTTGACACGGATGACCGCCTCGTAGGAGCGCCCCACGTCCTTCGGATCGATCGGCAGATACGGCACCGCCCACTCGGTCTCCCCGACCGGGACGCCCCGCGCGGCGGCGTCGGCCTCCCGGGCGTCGAAGCCCTTCTTGATGGCGTCCTGGTGGGAGCCGGAGAAGGCGGTGTAGACCAGATCGCCCGCGTAGGGGTGGCGCGGATGGATCTCCATCTGGTTGCAGTACTCACTGGTCCTGCGGATCTCGTCGATCTGCGAGAAGTCGATCTGCGGATCCACCCCCTGCGAGAACAGGTTCATGCCCAGCGTCACCAGATCGACATTCCCGGTGCGCTCACCCTGCCCGAACAGACACCCCTCGACCCGGTCCGCACCCGCCATCAGCGCCAGCTCCGCCGCGGCGACGGCCGTACCCCGGTCGTTGTGCGGGTGCACCGAGAGACAGACAACCTCGCGGCGGGACAGATTCCGCGACATCCACTCGAAACGGTCGGCATGCGTGGACGGCGTCGAACGCTCCACCGTGGCCGGCAGATTGAGAATGATCTCGCGGCCGGCCTCCGGCTGCCAGACATCCATCACGCCCTCACAGACCTCCAGAGCGAAATCCAGCTCCGTGTCGGTGAAGATCTCCGGACTGTACTGATAGCCGAAAGTGGTCTCCGGACCCAGGATCTTGTCCGCGTACTCCATCACCAGCCGCGTACCGTCCACCGCGATCTGCTTCACCTGCTCCCTCGTCCCCCGGAAGACCACACGCCGGAAGGTCGGGGCGGTCGCGTTGTACAGGTGGACGGTCGCACGGTGGGCACCGCGCAGCGACTCGACCGTCCGCTCGATCAGCTCCTCACGCGCCTGCGTCAGGACGGAGATCGTCACGTCCTCGGGGACCGCACCCTCCTCGATGACCGACCGTACGAAGGCGAAATCGGTCTCCCCGGACGACGGGAAACCCACCTCGATCTCCTTGTAACCCATACGCACCAGCAGATCGAACATCTCCCGCTTACGCGTGGGCGACATGGGATCGATCAGCGCCTGGTTGCCGTCACGCAGATCCGTGGACAGCCAGCGCGGGGCGACGGTGATGCGATGGTCCGGCCAGGTGCGGTCGGGGATGTCGACGGCCTCGTACGGGCCGTACTTGTGGATCGGCATCCCGGACGGACGCTGGGCGTGGGTCGCGTTGGTGACGGGCGTCGGACGACCGACAGAAGGGTCGGACATGGCGCGATCGGACATGGCGTAGGGCTCCTCGTGAGTCCGCTGGGACGGCCGACGGGGCGCGATCACCGCAACGCCAGACTCCGCGGGGAGGGGGTCGGCCTACGACTACAGGCCCTCGCCGCGGCAGCTAAGGAGAAGCAGCCCGAAACGCATGATGCAGGCGAGCATATCCGAGGCGGGCCGGGCACGGCGGGTCGTATCAGCATGCGGGACCCGCGCGTGAGGGGCCCGCGCGGCCGGGATCCCGGGACGCGGCCGAGTTCCCGGAATGCCGAGAGATCACTCCATTTCAGCAACATTGGTCGCAATGGGTGACATTGTGATGACGGAGTGCCACATTGCCTGTATGAACGCCTTCACGCACGCCGACACCGCCACCGCGGGTGGCCCCGGTCCCGTCTTCTGCACCATCGTGCCGCCGCACGTCCTCGACAAGCTCGCGCAGGCCGACGATCCCGTCATCTCCGGGCCCGCCCGCCGCACGCTGGAGGCCGACTCCTCCCAGCGCACCCGGCGCCGGCTGACCGCGTTCCGCGCCGCGGGGCCGCCGAGCGGCGCCGAGGCGACGGGCAAGCCGGACCGCACCGTCCACGACTGCGGCAACGGCACCGCCCTGCCGGGCAGGAAGGTCCGCGCGGAGGGCGACGAGCCGGGCAGGGACGCCACGGTCAACCGCGCGTACGCCGGACTCGGCGCCACCTTCGAGCTGCTGCTCAAGGCGTACGGACGCGATTCGCTGGACGGCGCGGGGCTGCCGCTGGTCGCGAGCGTCCACTACGACCGGGAGTACGCGAACGCGTTCTGGGACGGCGAGCAGATGGTGTTCGGCGACGGGGACGGGGAGATCTTCCTCGACTTCACGATCCCGGTCGATGTGATCGGCCATGAGCTGGCCCATGGCGTCACGCAGTACACGGCCAATCTGACCTACTACGGGCAGCCGGGCGCCCTGAACGAGTCCATGTCGGACGTCATCGGCTCGCTGGTCAAGCAGTACACCCTGGACCAGACCGCCGACCAGGCCGACTGGCTGATCGGCCAGGGGCTGCTCGCCCCACGGGTCACCGGGGTCGCGCTGCGCTCCATGAAGGCGCCTGGGACGGCGTACGACGACGATGTCCTCGGCAAGGACCCGCAGCCGGCCACGATGGACGACTACGTACGGACGAACCAGGACAACGGCGGGGTGCACATCAACTCCGGCATCCCCAACCACGCGTTCTATCTGCTCGCCGACCGGCTGGGCGGCAAGGCGTGGGAGCGCGCGGGACGGATCTGGTTCGACGTGCTGACCGGCGGGGAGCTGGCGGGGGACGCGGACTTCGCGGACTTCGCCCGGCTGACCGTGTCGGCGGCGCGGTCCCGCTTCGGGGACGGGGCGGAGCACGAGGCCGTGGTCAAGGCCTGGTCCCAGGTCGGCGTCCCCACGACATGACGACATGACCCGGGAGCGGCGCCTACCGCCCGCGCCCGCCGGCCACTAGACAGGACCCATGCGTATCGAAGTGCGTCGTACGGGCGGTTTCGCGGGCATCGAACGCCGGGCCGAGGTGGACACCTCACACCTCCCGGACGCCCCGGCCTGGCAGTCCCTCGCTGAACAGGCCCTGTCGGACGCCTCAGCGGACCCCGCCGACCTCGGGGTCCCGGACGGCTTCCACTACTGGATCACCATCGACAGCCGAACGATCCACTGCACCGACCACCACCTCACCGATTCCCAGCGCACCCTGATCTCCAGAGTCCTCAAGGAAGGAGCCTGAATGGAGAAAATCACCATCACGCTGCCCGAAGAGCTGATCTCCGCCTGCCCTGAGCCTTAAGTCGCTCAGAAGCCCAGTTTGCGGAGCTGTTTGGGGTCGCGCTGCCAGTCCTTGGCGACCTTGACGTGAAGGTCGAGGAAGACCGGGGTGCCCAGCAAGGCCTCGATGTGTTTGCGGGACTTGGTGCCGACTTCCTTGAGGCGCTTGCCCTTCGGGCCGATGATGATGCCCTTCTGGCTGGGGCGTTCGATATAGACGTTCGCGTGGATATCGAGAAGCGGTCTGTCCGCCGGGCGGTCCTCGCGGGGGAGCATCTCCTCGACCACCACCGCGATGGAGTGCGGCAGTTCGTCCCGTACGCCTTCGAGCGCCGCCTCGCGAATCAGTTCCGCCACCATGACCTGCTCGGGCTCGTCCGTGAGATCGCCCTCCGGGTAGAGCGGGGGGCTCTCCGGGAGCAGGGGGACCAGCAGGTCCGCCAGCAGCCCGACCTGGCGGTCGCCGACAGCCGAGACCGGGACGATCTCCGCCCACTCCAGGTCGAGTTCCTGCCCGAGCCGGTCGATCGCGAGGAGCTGCTCGGCGAGTGTCTTGGAGTCGACCAGGTCCGTCTTGGTGACCACGGCGACCTTGGGCGTCTTCTTGATCGCGGCCAGTTCCTTGGCGATGAACCGGTCACCGGGGCCGAGCTTCTGGTCCGCGGGCAGACAGAAGCCGATCACATCGACCTCGGCCCAGGTCGTCCGTACGACATCGTTGAGCCGCTCACCGAGCAGGGTGCGCGGTTTGTGGAGGCCCGGGGTGTCGACGAGGATGAGCTGCGCCTCGGGCCGGTGCACGATGCCGCGGACCGTGTGCCGGGTCGTCTGCGGCCGGTTCGAGGTGATGGCCACCTTCTGGCCGACCAGAGCGTTCGTGAGGGTGGACTTGCCCGCGTTGGGGCGGCCGACGAAGCAGGCGAAGCCGGCCCGGTGG
Organism: Streptomyces sp. NPDC057617; assembly: GCF_042800555.1. Lineage (NCBI taxonomy): Bacteria > Bacillati > Actinomycetota > Actinomycetes > Kitasatosporales > Streptomycetaceae > Streptomyces > Streptomyces sp. NPDC057617. Next base: position 30,460 of record NZ_JBHVGV010000006.1, read on the forward strand.
GGGGCTTCGGCCGTCTCGGGAGAGGGGGTACGAGCGCTCATGGCGCCCATTCTCCCCGATCGTTCACCCCCCGCCGACCAGATCGCCTCGGGCCGTCGCGTACGGCCTGCCCCGGCGCCCTGGTACGGGCCCGCCGGGAGGCCGCCGGCTCAGGCGGTCCCGCCCGCTTCGACAGTCGTCCGGAGGGTGCCGTCGGGGGCCGCCACCAGCAGCGGGGTGGCCGGTCCGCCCAGGTCGCGCACGGCCGCGCGGTCCTCGTCCGTCGCCGTCTCCGCTTCCGTGACGACCGCCGCCGCCTCCAGTGAGGTGGCACCGCTGGCGACGGCCATCGCGACCGCGGTCCGCAGCGCGCTGAGTCTGAGGGAGGCCAGCTCCACGGTCCCGGCGACATACGTACGCCCGGTCTCGTCCCGTACCGCCGCGCCCTCCGGTACGCCGTTACGGGCGCGGGCGCTGCGGGCCAGGGTGATGATCTTGCGGTCCTCGGGGCCGAGGCCGGTGCCGGGGTCGGTGCTCTCAGTCATGTGCCGAGCATAGGCAGCACGCCCGGCGGCCCCGCGACCGCCCTGAGACCGCCGGCGCTGAGACCCGCGCCTTCTCGTACACCCCACCGGCCGCCCCGTACCCCCACACCTCAGGGCCGGTCGAGCCGCAGCCGCTCCGCCTTCGGCAGACCGGCCACCACCAGGTCGTACGAGTCCTCGACCAGTTCCCGCACCATCCGCGCGGGCAGGCCGCCGACCGTCACGGTGTTCCAGTGCCGCTTGTTGAGATGCCAGCCGGGCACGATCGCCGGATGGGCCTCGCGGAGCCGGACCGCCTCCTCCGGATCGCACTTGAGGGCGATCTTCAGTGGCCGTTCCTCCAACGAGCAGAACGCGAAGATCCGGCCGCCGACCCGGAAGACCGTGAGGCCGGGGCTGCGCGGGAACGGCACATCGCTGGACGTCCCGTTCAGCCCCAGACACCACTCCGCCAGTTCCTCCGCGGTCATGGCGTCGTCCGGAGCCATGACGTCCTCGGATGCCCCCGCGTCCTCGGGCGCCACCACGCCCTCCCACGTCACGAAGCCTGGGCCTCCTCGCGCACCGGCTCGACCAGGACCGTGACGATCTTGTTGCGGCGGCCCGCCGGTGACTCCGCCGTCAGCCGCAGCCCGCGCCCGTCGGGCAGTTCGACCCTGGCGCTGGCCCCCGCGATCGGCACCCGGCCCAGCGCCTTCGCCAGCAGCCCGCCGACCGTCTCCACATCCTCGTCGTCGTACTCGTCGAGCCCGAACAGCTCCCCGAGGTCGCCGATGTCGAGCCGCGCGGTGACCCGGTACGAGCCGTCGCCGATCTCCTCGACCGGCGGCAGCTCACGGTCGTACTCGTCGGTGATCTCGCCGACGATCTCCTCCAGGATGTCCTCGATGGTGACGATCCCGGCCGTGCCGCCGTACTCGTCGATGACGACCGCGACATGGCTGCGCTCCTGCTGCATCTCGCGCAGCAGATCGCCCGCGTTCTTGGTGTCGGGGACGAAGGCGGCGGGGCGTATCGCCGTGGACACCAGGTCGTTCTCGGAGTCCCGGTTGATATGGGTCTTTCTGACCAGGTCCTTCAGATAGACGATGCCGACGATGTCGTCCTCGTTCTCACCGGTCACCGGGATCCGCGAGAAGCCGGAGCGCAGCGCCAGGGTCAGCGCCTGCCGGATCGTCTTGTAGCGCTCGATCGAGACCAGGTCCGTACGCGGCACCATCACTTCCCGTACGAGCGTGTCGCCCAGCTCGAAGACGGAGTGCACCATTCTGCGCTCGTCGTCCTCGATCAGGGACTCCTGCTCGGCGAGGTCGACCATGGCCCGCAGCTCGGCCTCGCTCGCGAACGGCCCCTTGCGGAAGCCCTTGCCGGGGGTGAGGGCATTGCCGAGGAGGATCAGCAACTGCGGAATCGGCCCCATGATCCTGGCCAGCGGCAGCAGGACGTACGCCGAGGCCGTGGCCGTATTGAGCGGATGCTGCCGGCCGATGGTCCGCGGCGAGACTCCCACCGCGACATACGAGACCAGGACCATCACCCCGATCGCGACCACCAGCGCGGCCCAGGTCTCCTCGAACTCCTTGATGCAGACATAGGTGACCAGCACTCCGGCCGCCATCTCGCAGGCGACCCGGACCAGCAGGGCCACATTCAGATAGCGCGTCGGATCGGCGGCGACCTGCTCCAGCCTGGCCGCCCCGCGCCGCCCGGACCGTACGGCCTCGGCCGCCCGGAAGCTGGAGACCCGGGCGATCCCGGCCTCCGCCGAGGCCGCCAGCCAGGCCACGACGACCAGGGCGACCGCTCCGACGATCAGTTGCGCGGTCACGAGACCGTGGGCGCGGGGGACGGTCCCGTGAGCCCTTGTTCGGATCGCCAGCCGTCGATGATCGCCGCCTGGAGTCCGAACATCTCGGCCTTCTCGTCCGGCACTTCATGGTCGTACCCCAGCAGATGCAGCACTCCATGGACGGTGAGGAGCTGGAGCTCCTCGTCCATGGTGTGCTGCGTCGGGGCTTCCTCGCCCTGTTTCCTGGCCACTTCGGGGCAGAGGACGATGTCACCGAGGAGCCCCTGCGGGGGCTCCTCGTCGTCCTTCACCGGCGGACGCAGCTCGTCCATCGGGAAGGACATGACATCCGTGGGGCCGGGCAGATCCATCCACTGCATATGGAGCTGCTCGATGGCCGCCTCGTCCACCACGATCACCGACAGCTCGGAGAGCGGGTGGATACGCATCCGGGTGAGCGCGTAGCGGGCGACGTCGAGAATCGCCTGCTCGTCGACCTCGGTGCCTGACTCGTTGTTGACGTCGATCGACATGGTGCGCTCTTGCTCTACTTCCCGTTCCGGCCGTCGTTGCGGCTGTCGTACTGCTCGTACGCGTCGACGATACGGCCGACGAGCTTGTGCCGTACGACATCCTGCGAGGTGAGACGGGAGAAGTGGACGTCGTCGACGCCTTCCAGGATCTCCTGGACCTGGCGCAGACCGCTCTTCGTGCCGCCCGGGAGGTCGACCTGGGTGATGTCTCCGGTGATGACTATCTTCGATTCGAACCCGAGCCGGGTGAGGAACATCTTCATCTGCTCGGGGCTGGTGTTCTGGGCCTCGTCGAGAATGATGAACGCGTCGTTGAGCGTCCGGCCGCGCATGTACGCCAGCGGCGCGACCTCGATCGTGCCCGCCGCCATGAGCCGCGGGATCGAGTCAGGGTCGAGCATGTCGTGCAGCGCGTCGTAGAGCGGGCGCAGATACGGGTCGATCTTCTCGTAGAGCGTGCCGGGCAGGAAGCCGAGCCGCTCACCGGCCTCGACTGCGGGCCTGGTCAGGATGATCCGGGTGACCTGCTTGGCCTGGAGGGCCTGGACCGCCTTGGCCATGGCGAGATAGGTCTTGCCCGTGCCCGCGGGGCCGATACCGAAGACGATCGTGTGCCGGTCGATCGCGTCGACGTACCGCTTCTGGTTGAGGGTCTTGGGGCGGATCGTCCGGCCCCGGCTGGACAGGATGTTCTGCGTGAGTACTTCGGCGGGGGTCTCGGGACCGTCCGCGCCGCCGTTCTCGCTCGCCCTGAGCATGGCGATGGAACGTTCCACTGCGTCCTCCGTCATCGGCTGACCGGTGCGGAGCACCAGCATCATCTCGTCGAGCAGGCGCTGGACGAGCGCGACATCCGCCGCGCTGCCGCTCGCACTGATCTTGTTGCCCCGTACGTGGATGTCCGCCGCCGGGAACGCGTTCTCGATCACACGCAGCAGGGAATCCCCTGAGCCCAGGACCGTCACCATCGGATGGCTGGCGGGGACGGTGAAGTGGGCACGTGCCTGCCCCTCTGCGGGGGTCCGGGCTGTAGGTGTCTGAGTCATGGGCCGGCTCTGTGGCCTGCGCATACCTCCCGTTGCAAGGTTCTCGCCGCTCGACAACCTCTGGGCTACCAGCCTACGGCTCCGCACTGACAACGCCCTAGGGCTTTTACCTGCGCCGTACCGGGAACCTTGCGGCGGTCCGGTCGCGGCTCTCAGCCCGAGCGGCCGAAGCCGATGGTCGGTACGGCCCTGCGCAGCGGCCACGGCCTGCTCGGCGCGGGCAGCAGCTCCTCCAGGAAGGCATAGCGCCGCAGCGCCGCCGGGTCCTGGTCCGAGCAGGTCCGTACGTACTGCCACCAGGCCGCGACCTCCGACCAGCCGGGCGCGGAGAGCGAGCCGCCGAACTCCTGGACCGAGAGCGCGGCGGTCAGCCCGGCGAAGGCCAGCCGGTCCGCGAGCGGCCAGCCGGCGAGCGTCCCGGTGACATAGCCGGCCACGAAGACATCGCCGGCGCCCGTCGGGTCCAGGGCCTCCACCGCGATGGCGGGCACCTCGGCGGTCTCGCCGCTCGCGCCGTCCACCGCGTACGCGCCCTCCGAGCCCAGCGTGACGACGGCGACCGGCACCCGCTCGGCGAGCACCCGGGCGGCGGCCCTGGGGCAGTCGGTACGGGTGTAGCGCATCGCCTCCTCCGCGTTGGGCAGGAAGGCCTCGCAGTGCTCCAGGTCGGCCAGCCCCGCGAGATCCCAGCGGCCGGAGTCGTCCCAGCCGACATCGGCGAAGATCCGGGCCCCGTGGCGGACGGCGCGGGCGATCCACTCGTCGCGGCGGCCGGGGGTGAGCGCGGCGACGGCGGCGCGGGCGCGGGGCGGGCACTCGGGCAGGGCGCCCTCGGGCGGCGGGGCCTCGTGGCCGTGCGACACCATGGTCCGCTCACCCTCGTACGCCATGGAGACGGTGACGGGCGAGTGCCAGCCGGGGACGGTGCGGGAGCGGGACAGGTCGATGCCCTCGCCCTGCTCCAGCGCGTCCCAGCAGTACTCGCCGTAGTGGTCGTCGCCGAAGGCCGCCGCGAGCGAGGTGTGCAGACCGAGCCGGGCCAGCGCGGTGGCCATGTTGGCGATGCCGCCGGGGCTGGATCCCATGCCGCGCGCCCAGGACTCCGTACCGCGTACGGGCGCGCTGTCCAGGCCGGTGAAGATGATGTCGAGGAAGACCGTACCCGTGAGGTAGACGTCGCAGTCCGGGTCGTCCGGGGCGCGTACCGCGCCCAGCGGATCGACATGGGCGTCGACATGGACGGTGTGTTCGATTTCTCCGTTGGGTGTGATCACGGCGGGCTCCCGGTCGCGTGCGGATCCGGACAGTCTGCCCGATCCCCGGGGCCTCGGCGGACGCTCAGGATCTTCCCAGGCGCCTTGTTCGCGCCAACTGCCCGCCCTGTCATATGCCATGTCGTATTCAGCCGGAGCGTTTGGGCAGCGGTACGCGTACGAGATCGGCCGCGACGGTCAGTTCCCCGTCGAACCCGGCCGCCCGCGCCTGCCGTTCGAACTCCTCGGGATCGGGGTAGCGCTGCGAGAAGTGCGTCAGTACGAGATGCCGTACGCCGGCCTCGTGCGCCGCCCGTCCGGCCTGGCCGGCCGTGAGATGACCGTGTTCGGTCGCCAGCCGCTCGTCCTCGTCCAGGAATGTCGACTCGATGACCAGAAGATCGCATCCCTCGGCCAGGGTGCGCACCCCCGGGCAGAGCCGGGTGTCCATGACGAACGCGAAGCGCTGGCCCCTCCGGATCTCGCTGACCTCGTCGAGGGTGACCCCGTTCAGCGCGCCCTCGCGCTGGAGACGGCCCACATCGGGGCCCCCGATCCCGTGCTCGGCCAGCAGCGCCGGGATCATCCGCCGCCCGTCGGGCTCGGTGAGCCGGTAACCGTACGACTCGACGGGGTGCGAGAGCCGGTACGCCTCCAGCGTGTACGAGGGGGTCCGCGCGAGCACGCCGTCACCGGTGACCGGCGCCTCGGTCAGCGGGACGGACTCGCGGTAGGCCGTCGCGTACCGCAGCCGCTCGAAGAAGTGCTGCCCGCTCGCCGGGTAGTGCGCGGTGACCTGGTGCGGCACCTGGTCGAGATTGATGCGCTGGACGACCCCGGCCAGGCCGAGCGAGTGGTCGCCGTGGAAGTGCGTGACACAGATGCGGTTGATGTCGTGCGCGGCGACCCCGGCGCGCAGCATCTGGCGCTGGGTGCCCTCGCCCGGGTCGAAGAGCAGGCCCTCGCCGTCCCAGCGCAGCAGATAGCCGTTGTGGTTGCGGTGGCGGGTGGGCACCTGGCTGGCCGTGCCGAGCACCACCAGTTCGCGTACGGACAAGACGCCTACCCGGGGGGCCAGTTGAAGCCGCGCCCGCCCAGCACATGGGCGTGAGCGTGGAAGACCGTCTGTCCGGCGCCCGCGCCGGTGTTGAAGACGATCCGGTAGCCGCTGCCGTCGGTCCTGTCGTCGACGGCGACCGCGGCGGCCTCGCGCAGTATGTCGGCGGCGACGGCGGGCTCGGCGGTGGCGAGGGTGCCCGCGTCCGGGTAGTGCACCCGGGGGATGACCAGCACATGGGTCGGGGCCTGCGGATTGATGTCACGGAAGGCGACGGTGGTCTCCGTCTCCCGGACGACGGTGGCCGGCACCTCCCCCGAGACGATCTTGCAGAACAGGCAGTCGGCCTGTGGTTCTCCGGCCATGATCCGGGCCTCCTCGACGCCGCCGGTGATCGGTTCGCTACGGACGCATGCTATCCGTCCGCGGGGCGCCGCCTGTTGAGAGCCGCCCTGCTGAACCAGTAGGTGAGGAGCATGACCCAGAACAGGGACACGCCCAGTCCGCCCATGGCGCTCGATCCCGCGCCGGGCATGGAGACCACGATCAGCGAGTGGAGCCCCAGCAGTCCCACGGCGACCGCCATCGCGACCACCGGCCGGCAGCGGCGGGCCAGCAGCAGCATCGGCCGGCGCAGCCGCGCGGGCACTCTGCGCCGTACCCACACCGCCCAGCCCGCCCAGAGCGCCACCAGCATCAGGGCCGCCGTGATCTGGGCCGCTGTCGCGCTGCCGTCGCCGGGGATCCGTACCGTACCGAGGACCGCGACGACGAATCCGGCCAGCGCGACCCAGCGGGCGCCCGCCGCCACGCCCCAGGCCATGGACTCCAGATTGAACCGGGAGTCCCGGTCCTCCCCGTCGAGGGCGGCGGCCGTCGCGAAGCCCTCCGCCGCCGCGGTCCACGCCCCGCGCCGCCACCACCGGCGCCGCATCCGGAGCATCGCCAGATTGTTGTGCGCCTCGCCGCTCTGCGGGTTGAGCCGGAGCGCGGTGCGGTAGGCGAGTTCGGCGGTGCGGAAGTCCCGCAGGCGGTGGGCAGTGACCCCGACGAGGAAGTGCGCCGAGTCGTGCTCCGGCGCCAGCTCCGCGGCGCGCCGGGCGACGGCGTACGCCTCCGGGCGGCGGGAGCGGTCGCCGGAGCGGTCCAGGACCCAGGCGAGGGCCTGGTACGCGCCCCAGAAGTGCGGGGCGAGCCTGATCGACTCGCGGGCCGCCGCCTCGGCCTCGGCGTACCGACGCGCCCCGGCGAGCAGTTCGGCGCGCACGATCCAGCCGGAGAGCTGGCGGGGGTCGGCGCGCAGCGCCTCGTCGATCGCGTGCAGCGCGGTGGGACGGTCGTCGAGGGCGAGGGCGCAGCGGGCGAGCAGGACCCAGGCGCGCGCGTCGTCCGGGTGGCCGGCGAGATGGGCGGAGACGGAGGCTGCGGCCTGTTCGTACCGGCCGATCTCATGAAGCGCGCCGGCCCGCGTCAGCGCCTCGCTCACCGGAAACGGCCGGTGAACGAGCGGGCGGTGGTCGAGCAGGCGGTGGTCGAGCAGGCCTCGCCGGGACGGATGGGACGAGCGGGGCGGCCGGGACGAGCGGGGCGGCGGCCGGAGGTCACAGCTTCCGCTTCTTCTTCAGATAGGCCAGCAGATCGTCGTACATCCCGCCGTCGTTGGCGAACATGGCGACATTGCGGGCCGCGGCGAACCAGGGCTCCGTGGACGGCCGTATCTCCTTGGCCGCTGTCAGCAGGTCCGTCATATTGATCATGCGGACGGTGCCCGTACGGGCCGAGTCCAGCAGCGCGCTCTCCGAGGCGGACTCGCAGAGATGGGCGAGATCGGCGCCGGAGAAGTCCTCGGTGACCTTGACGAGCCGGCCCAGATCGACGGATTCGATGGGCCGGTCGCGCAGGTGGTACTTGAGGATCGCCTCGCGCGCGGGCGCGTCGGGCGGCAGGACGAGCAGGGTGCGGTCGAGCCTGCCGGGCCTGCGCAGGGCGATGTCCACATCCCAGGGGACATTGGTGGCGGCCAGCACGAACACGCCTTCATTGACCGCATCCACGCCGTCCAGTTCGGTCAACAACTGGTTGACGGTATTGCGCATCCCATTGTGCTGCGTACGGCTCCTCTTGGCGCCCAGTCCGTCCAGCTCGTCCAGGAACACCACACAGGGCGCCTGGCGGCGGGCTGTCTGGAACACCTCGTGCATATTGCGCTCGGAGTTGCCGATCCACATGTCCAGGACGTCATTGACCGACACGGACAGGAAACTCGCGCCCAGTTCGCCCGCGACGGCCCGGGCCACAAAGGTCTTGCCGCAGCCGGGAGGTCCGTACAGAAGCAGCCCGCCGCGCAGGCTCTTGCCGAACAGCCTGCGCAGTTCGGGGTTGCGCATCGGCGCCAGGAAGGCGGCTTCCAGACGGTCCTTGACCTCCCGCATCCCGCCGACATCGGCGAGGGTGACGGACCCCGGCGCATCGACGTCCCAGGCGGAGGCGGTGGCGGAGTCCTCGCCGCCGCCGTCGGAGGCGAGGGGCGGTTCCGGCGCCCGGTGCGGCGCGGACTCCTCGGGGGCGACGAAGCGGGGCGGGATCGCGTCGCTGATCTCCCGCTCGGCCGCGGTCCAGTCGAATTCACCCGCAGTGGACGGAGGTTGACGGGAAGCGTCCTCCTCCTTAGGAGGCGACGGAATTGGGGGAGACGGCATTGAGGGTGGCGGCGTTGGAGCTGTCGGCATTCCCATGGCGCGCAGCATCAGCGCCCGCGCGTCGGCGTCCCCCGGAGCGTGCTGGAGCGCCACGGCCGCCTCGGCCACCGCCTCCTCCGCGTGTCCGGCGCCGAGCAGCAGCTCGGCGAGATGGATCCGTAGCGGTACGTCGTCGGGGGCCGCGGCCACAGCGGCGCGCAGGCTCCGGATCAGCGGGGACTCGTCGGACATGTCACCACCCTATGAAGCGGCGGTGGGCCGCTGTCCAGTGGGTGGCGAGTACGGGCCGCCCGACCGGCCGCGGAAAGCACCGAAGGCCCGGGCGGCCGGCCGGAGGGCTCGCCGACTCGGAGGCTCAGGGCCTCAGGACCAGCGGCCGGTGCGGCCGAGCAGCAGGGCCGTGGCGGCCGTCCCCGCCGTCGAGGTGCGCAGGACCGTACGGCCCAGGCGGTACGGCTTCGCCCCCGCCTCCGCGAAAGCCGCCAACTCCTCGGGGGACACGCCCCCTTCGGGCCCCACCACCAGCACGATCCGGCCCGAAGCGGGCAACGGCGCCGTGGCCAGCGGTTCGCTGCCCTCCTCGTGCAGGACGGCGGCGAAGTCCGCGTCCGCGAGCAGCGCGGCCACCTGTTTGCCGGTCATGGCGTCCATGACCTCCGGGAACCGCAGCCTGCGCGACTGCTTGCCCGCCTCGCGCGCCGTGGCCCGCCACTTGGCGAGCGACTTGGCGCCCCGCTCGCCCTTCCACTGGGTGACACAGCGGGCCGCCTGCCAGGGCACGATGGTGTCGGCGCCGGTCTCGGTCATCGTCTCGACGGCCAGTTCGCCGCGGTCGCCCTTGGGCAGCGCCTGGACGACGGTGACCGAGGGCGAGGGCTCCGGCTCGGTCCGTACCTCGGTGACCGTGACCTCCAGCCGGTCCTTGCCCTCGACGGCGGCGACCGTCCCGTACCCGCCGGTGCCCGCGCCGTCCGTCAGGACGATCTCCTCGCCGACGCGCAGCCTCCGTACGGAGACGGCGTGGCGCCCCTCGGGGCCGTCGAGGACGACCGTACCGACGCGCGGCGCGCCGCCCTCGACGAGAAAGACCGGAGCGGTCACGAGGCGCTGCCCGCCAAGGAGGCGCGGGTCGCTTCGAGTTCGGTCTCCAGGACCTCGACAAGCTGTCCCGCGGGCAGTTCGCGGGCCATACGGTGGCCCTGTCCCGCCCAGAGCGCCATCCCCTGTGGGTCGCCCACCTTGGCCGCGGCCTTGCGCAGCCCGGAGGTGAGGTGGTGGACCTCGGGGTAGGCGGCCGGGGCGTACCGGCCGTGCTCCCGCATGAAGCGGTTGACCAGGCCACGGGCGGGCCGGCCGGAGAACGCCCGGGTCAGCTCGGTCCGTACGAACAGCGGATTGGTCATGGCCTGTTTGTGCACCACATTGGCGCCGGACTCCGGGCACACCAGGAACGCCGTGCCGAGCTGGGCCGCGTCCGCGCCCGCCGCGAGCACCGCCGCTATCTGGCCGCCGCGCATCAGCCCGCCCGCGGCCAGGATCGGAAGCTGCACGGCCTCCTTAACCTGGGTCACCAGGGACAGCAGCCCGATGCCGGCGCCGTCGGTCGCGGGGTCGTCGCGGTGCGTGCCCTGGTGGCCGCCGGCCTCGATGCCCTGGACACAGACGGCGTCGGCGCCCGACCACTGCGCGGCCTGCGCCTCTTCGGGGGTCGTCACCGTGACCACGGTGTACGTGCCGACGCGGGCGAGAGCGTCCAGGGTCGACCTGCTCGGGCAGCCCAAGGTGAAGGAGACGACCGGTACGGGGTCGTCGAGCAGGATCGCCAGCTTGGCCTCATAGCCGTCGTCCCGGCCGGCCTCGGGGTCGCCGAGCGGGGTCTCGTACCAGGTGGCCTCACCGGCGAGCTGGTTGCGGTAGACCTCCACGGCCGCGCGGTCGGCGGACTGCGTCTGGGGCATGAAGAGGTTGATCCCGAAGGGCTGGCCTGTCAGCCCGCGCAGCTGTTTGACCTCTTCGTACATGCCGTCCGCGGTCTTGTACCCGGCGGCGAGGAAGCCGAGCCCGCCGGCCTCGCAGACGGCCGCGGCGAGCTGCGGGCAGGAGGCACCACCCGCCATGGGGGCCTGCACGATCGGATACCGGCAGAGATCGGTCAACGCGGAGGACATGGAGGCATGGTGCCATGCCCTCCGGGACAGCTCCGAATCGGTCCGGGCGGTTGTCTACAATCGCCGGACGGGCCGCAAAAAACAGCCCGTCCGGCGATTGAGGACAGCATCGAGGCCAACAGGGCGCGCGCCTAACGCCCGTTGAACGCGTCCTTCAGGCGGGAGAACAGACCCTGCTGGCCGGGCTGGAACTGCCCCGTCGGGCGTTCCTCGCCCCGCAGTTTCGCCAGTTCCCGCAGGAGCCGCTCCTGCTCCGGGTCCAGCTTCGCCGGGGTCATCACCTCGACATGCACGATCAGATCGCCCCGGCCGCCGCCCCGCAGATGCGTGATGCCGCGCCCGTGCAGCGGGATCGACTGGCCCGACTGCGTACCCGGCCGTACGTCGATCTCCTCCATCCCGTCCAGCGTCTCCAGCGGGCACTTCGTACCGAGCGCGGCCGCCGTCATCGGAATGGTCACCGTGCAGTGCAGATCGTCCCCGCGCCGCTGGAACACCGCGTGCGCCAGCTCATGGATCTCGACATACAGGTCACCGGCGGGACCGCCGCCGGGCCCGACCTCGCCCTCGCCCGCGAGCTGGATCCGGGTGCCGTTGTCGACACCGGCCGGGATCTTGACCGTGAGCGTACGGCGGGAGCGGATGCGCCCGTCGCCCGCGCACTCGGGGCACGGCGTCGGCACGACCGTACCGAAGCCCTGGCACTGCGGGCACGGCCGCGAGGTCATGACCTGGCCCAGGAAGGACCGGGTGACCTGCGAGACCTCGCCGCGGCCACGGCACATGTCGCAGGTCTGCGCCGAGGTGCCGGGCGCGGCGCCCTCGCCGGAACAGGTCGTACAGACCACGGCCGTGTCGACCTGGATGTCCTTGGTCGTACCGAAGGCCGCCTCGTTGAGGTCGATCTCCAGCCGGATCATCGCGTCCTGGCCGCGCCGCGTCCGCGACCGCGGGCCGCGCTGCGACGCCGTACCGAAGAACGCGTCCATGATGTCCGAGAAGTTGCCGAAGCCACCGGCCCCGAACCCGCCGGCGCCGCCCCCGCCCCCGTTCGCCGAGAGGGGGTCCCCGCCGAGGTCGTAGACCTGCTTCTTCTGCGGGTCCGACAGCACCTCGTAGGCCGCGTTGATCTCCTTGAAGCGCTCCTGCGTCTTGGGATCGGGATTGACATCCGGATGCAGCTCGCGCGCGAGTCTCCGGAATGCCTTCTTGATCTCGTCCTGAGATGCGTCGCGGCGTACGCCGAGTACGGCGTAATAGTCCGTGGCCACTTACGACTCCGCCAGGATCTGTCCGACGTAACGTGCCACTGCGCGTACCGCTCCCATCGTTCCGGGGTAGTCCATGCGGGTCGGTCCGACCACGCCGAGTTTGGCGACTGCCTCGTCGCCCGAACCGTAGCCGACCGCGACGACGGACGTGGAGTTGAGCCCCTCATGGGCGTTCTCGTGCCCGATACGTACGGTCATGCCGGGGTCCTTGGCCTCGCCGAGCAGCTTGAGGAGCACCACATGCTCCTCCAGCGCCTCCAGCACCGGCCGGATGGTCAGAGGGAAGTCGTGTCCGAAGCGGGTGATGTTGGCCGTACCGCCGATCATCAGCCGCTCCTCGGTCTCCTCGACCAGGGTTTCGAGCAGGGTCGCGAGCACGGCGGACACCACGCCGCGGTCCTCCTGCTCGAACGAGTCGGGCAGGTCCTGCACAAGCTGCGGGACATCCGCGAACCGGCGCCCGACGATCCGGCTGTTGAGCCGGGCGCGTAGATCCGCGAGCGAGGTCTCGCCGAAGGGCGCGGGCGCGTCGATCATGCGCTGTTCGACCCGTCCCGTGTCCGTGATCAGGACGAGCATCAGCCGGGCGGGCGCGAGCGCCAGCAGCTCCACATGCCGCACCGTCGAACGGGTCAGCGAGGGATACTGCACGACGGCGACCTGCCGGGTGAGCTGGGCGAGCAGCCGTACCGTACGGCCCACGACATCGTCGAGGTCGACGGCGCCGTCCAGGAAGTTCTGGATGGCGCGGCGCTCCGGCGAGGACAGCGGCTTCACACCGGCCAGCTTGTCGACGAAGAGCCGGTAGCCCTTGTCGGTCGGGATGCGTCCCGCGCTGGTGTGCGGCTGGGCGATGAAGCCCTCGTCCTCCAGGACCGCCATGTCATTGCGGACAGTGGCCGGCGAGACACCGAGCTTGTGGCGCTCGGTGAGCGCCTTGGAGCCCACGGGCTCCTCCGTGCCGACATAGTCCTGGACGATGGCGCGCAGGACCTCGAGTCTGCGTTCGCTGAGCATCGCGCACACCTCCAGCTACGGTCGTGGTCCCGGGCCGTATCACTTCTTGCCGTGTCACTGCTTGGTACTTGGGCTTGGTACTTGGGCTGCTTGGTACTTGCTCTTGGCACTCGCTCACAGGGAGTGCCAACACTCCCCCCGTTAGTGTACGGCCGTGGGGTACACCCCTAGCAAGGGTGGCCGGGCACGGTAACGCCCGATCGCGCCGGTCGGCGGGGGCGCCGTTTCCGTAGCGTCCCGTAGCGTCCTGGTATGGACCTCTGCTGGGATCTCCGCTGGGAAGAGCACGGATGGGAGCGGCTGGCCCCCGGAGTGGGGCGGCGCCGGCTGCCGGGGTGGGACGCGACGGCCGGACTGGTCGTCGGCGAGGACTCCGTCCTGCTGTACGACACGGGCGCGACGCTCCAGGACGGCGCGGGGCTCCGGGCGGGTGTGCGGTCGCTGCTCGGCGAGCGGCGCGTGACGCATGTCGCACTGAGCCATCCGCACTTCGACCATGTGCTGGGGACGGCGACGTTCCCGGGGGTCGAGGTGTACGGGGCGGTGGGGATGGCGCGGCTGCTGTCGGGGGGCGGGCCGGGGCTGTACGAGGAGGCGGTACGGCTGGGGGCCGACGCGGACGGGACGGCGCGGGCGGTGGAGGCGCTGGTGGTGCCGCGGCACGAGGTGTCCGGGGAACTGGTGCTGGAGCTGGGCGGGGGGCGGCGGGCGGTGCTGGTGAATGTGGGGCCTGGGCATACGGCGCACGATCTGGCGGTGCTGGTGCCGGGGGCTTCGGCGGGGGCAGGGGCGGCTTCGGCGGGCTCTGGGGCTCCTGCGGCTCCTCCGGTGGTCTTCTGCGGCGATCTGGTGGAGGAGTCGGGTGAGCCGCAGGCGGGGCCCGACGCGATCCCGGCCCGCTGGCCGGCGGCCCTGGACCGGCTGCTGGCGCTGGGCGGCGAGGACGCGGTGTATGTGCCGGGGCACGGGGCGGTGGTGGACGCGGCGTTCGTACGGGCACAACGGGAGGCGCTGGCGCGGCGGTTCGGGGGGTCGTAGCGGTACTGGCGGGGTCGGCCCGAGACGGGGCCTGGATGCCGTAGCCGTTGTGGCGCGGGCGGCCTATCGTCTTGCGAATGCGTAGCTACAGCCCCGATCTGACGCCGCCGTGGAAGAAGTCCACGCCCGCGCCCGAGGTCCCCGCGGAACCGGATCTGGTGGTCGAGGAGGTGTCGACGGGCTTCTGCGGCGCGGTGATCCGCTGCGAGCGGACCGCGGAGGGGCCGACGGTCACCCTGGAGGACCGGTTCGGCAAGCACCGGGTGTTCCCTCTGGTTCCTGGCGGATTCCTGCTGGAGGGGCGGGTGGTCACCCTGGTCCGCCCGACAGCGGCGGGCCCGGTACGCCCGGCCCGTACGGCGTCCGGTTCGGTGGCCGTGCCGGGGGTCCGCGCGCGGGTGGCGCGGGCGGGCCGGATCTATGTCGAGGGCCGCCATGACGCGGAGCTGGTGGAGAAGGTGTGGGGCGACGATCTGCGCGTGGAGGGCGTGGTCGTCGAGTATCTGGGCGGCATCGACGATCTCCCCGCCGTCGTCGCCGAGTTCGGCCCGGCCCCCGACGCCCGGCTGGGCGTCCTGGTCGACCACCTGGTCCCGGGTACGAAGGAATCCCGCATCGCGGCACAGGTCACCGGCCCGGACGTGCTGGTCGTCGGCCACCCGTACATCGACATCTGGCAGGCGGTCAAACCGTCGTCCCTGGGCATCCCCGAATGGCCGACGGTCCCGAAGGGCGAGGACTGGAAGACGGGCGTCTGCCGGGCGCTGGGGTGGGGGGAGAACACGGGCGCGGCGTGGGGGAGGGTGCTGTCACGGGTCCGGACGTTCAGGGACTTGGAGCCGGCGCTGCTGGGTCGTGTGGAGGAACTGATCGACTTCGTCACGATGCCGGAGGGTTGAGCGGGGGGGGTGGGGCGCGGACGGCTGGTCCGGGACGCGCCCGTGCGGGGCGGCCTGGCTCGGTGCGCCGGCTCGCGGCGCGGTAGTACCTGGCCCGGGGCCGGCCCACAACCGGGGCAGGCCCGGGCCCCTGAGCGCACAGGCTCAGGGGCCCGGCTCGGTCGGCCCGGGACCCCGGCACCCCTGCCCGCGCGGGCGTGGGCGGTCGGGGGCTTTTCCCCACCCCGCCCCTTCCCGAACCCGGGGCAAGCCCCGGGACCCCGAACCGCGCTCTGCGGGCGCGGGGGGTGTGTTCAGGGGTACGAGTACCCCCGGGCCCCCGGAAACGGCAGCTCCGCGCCGCGTACCCGCGCGGAGGGCGGGCACGAGCGCCGCTGCACGGCGGGCGCAGCCCGCGCCGCGTCGGCACCGCCGACGGCGCCTCGGCGCGGGGCGCGCTGTGAGCGCACAGCGCGAGCGGCTGGGTACACAGGGGCCGCGCCAGGCGGCCCTCAGGCGGGCGCAGCCCACGCCCCGCCGCGGGCCCGCGGACGCCGACGGCGAGCAACCGCCCACAGGAGAACCCGCACCCCTGCATCCCACCCGCACGCGCGGAGCGAGTGGGTAACCCCGGCCCGCCGCCAGGCGGGCCGTCAGCGGGCGCCTCCCGGCGCACCCCGTCAGTCGACCAGGTCCCTCACTACCGCGTCCGCCAGTAGGCGGCCCCTCAGTGTCAGTACCGCCCTCCCCGCCTCGTACGGCTCCGGGGACAGCAGGCCCGCCGTTACCGCGCGGGCGGCTGCTGTCAGGCCCTCGCGGGTCAGGAGGGACAGCTCGCAGCCTGCGGACAGGCGGAGTTCGAGGAGGATGCGCTCCACCCGGCGGTCCTCCGCCGAGAGGATCTCCCGGCCCGCGCCCGGCGACCGGCCCGCCGCCAGTGCCGCCGCGTACGCACCCGGGTGCTTGACGTTCCACCACCGCACCCCGCCCACATGGCTGTGTGCCCCTGGCCCCGCGCCCCACCAGTCCGCGCCGCGCCAGTACAGCTCGTTGTGCAGACAGCGGGCCGCCTCCGAGGTGGCCCAGTTGGACACCTCGTACCAGGAGAAGCCTGCCTCCGCCAGCACCGCGTCCGCGATCAGATACCGGTCCGCGTGCTCGTCGTCGTCCGTCATCGGGACCTCGCCGCGCCGGATCCGCCGCGCCAGCCCCGTACCTTCCTCCACGATCAGCGCGTACGCCGAGACATGGTCGGGCCCCGCCCCCACCGCCGCCGCGAGCGAGTCGCGCCAGTCGTCGTCGCTCTCCCCCGGCGTGCCGTAGATCAGGTCGAGGTTCACATGCTCGAACCCGGCCGCGCGGGCCTCCGCCACGCACTCCTCCGGCCGTCCGGGCGTGTGCGTACGGTCCAGCACCTTCAGTACGTGCTGCTTCGCGCTCTGCATCCCGAAGGAGATCCGGTTGAAGCCGCCCTCCCGCAGCGCCGCCAGATACTCCGGACCGACCGATTCCGGATTCGCCTCCGTGGTGATCTCGGCGTCGTCCGCGAGCCCGAACTCGTCCCGGACGGCCCCCAGCATCCGTACGAGATCCGCGGCCGCCAGCAGCGTGGGCGTACCGCCGCCGACGAAGACCGTACGTACGGGCCTCGGGTCGTCGCCCAGCACCTTTCTGGCCAGCCGTACCTCGTCGACGAGGGCCGAGGCGTAGTTGTCGCGGGACGCCAGCACACCGCCCGAGCCGCGCAGCTCGGTCGCCGTGTACGTATTGAAGTCGCAGTAGCCGCAGCGGCTCGCGCAGTACGGAACGTGCAGGTAGAAGCCGAGCGGCCGGTCCGCCGCGCCCGTCAGCGCATGCGCGGGCAGCGCTCCGGTCTCGGGTACGGGCTCGCCGTCGGGCAGTGCGGAAGGCATGCGTCCAGTGTCCCGTACGGCGTCCAGTGCCCCGTACGGCGACCGCTGTCCCGTACGGGCCGGGCTGCCCGGTCCGCGCGGTTCCCGCGGCACCCCACTCCGTCGCCGGCCCACTCCGGCGATGGCCCGCCCCGGCGTCGGCCCGCCCCGGCGTCACTCCGCCTGGAGCACCAGCAGCGCCAGATCGTCCCCCGGCGGTGCCTCCGCGAACTCGTGCACCGCTTTCCGTATCCGGTCCGCGACCCCCTGCGCCGTCAGCCCGGCGCACTCCGCCAGCACCCGCGCGAGCCCGTCGCCGTCGTCGAACATCCGCGGCCCCGAGCGCCGCTCCGTCACCCCGTCGGTGACACAGAGCAGGGTGTCGCCGGGCTCCAGGTCGAACGTACGGCTCTCGTACGTGACGTCCTCCTCGACCCCGAGCAGAAGCTGCGGCTCCGCGGCGACCCGTACCGTCCCGTCGGGCCGCAGGAGCAGCGGCAGCGGATGGCCGGCGCTGGCGAGGGTGCACCGTACGCCGCCTCCAACGCCCGGCAGCGGCATCAGCTCCCCGTACAGCAGCGACAGGAAGCGCGCCTGCCCGCCGCCCTCGCCCGGAGCCGGTACGGCGCCCTGCGCACCCGCACCCATGCCCGCGCCACCAGCGCTGCCACTGCCGGTACCGGTACCAGGACTCGTCCCGGTCGCCGCGGCGACGACCAGGGACGCCGATTCGGCCGCCTCCGTCGCATCGTCGAGAAGCAGCCGGTTGAGCCGGTCGAGAACCCCGCCGACGCGATAGCCCTCCCGGGCCAGCAGCCGCAGCCAGGGACGGGCGAGGCCGGTGACGACCGCCGCCTCGGGGCCGCTGCCCTGGACATCGCCGAGCATGAAGCACCAGCGGTCGCCCGGCGGACAGGGGAAGACGTCGTAGAAGTCGCCGCCCGCGAGCCCCTCGTCGCTCGGTTCGTACACCAGGGAGCTGGCGACACCGGGGATACGGGCGACCTGGCTGGGCAGCAGACCGCGTTGCAGGACACGGCTGATGGTGACCTGGCGGCTGTAGCGGCGGGCCGCGCCGATGGCGAGGGCGACGCGGCGCGCGAAGTCCTCCACGAGGGCGGTCACTTCGTCGGGGACGCCGGCCCCGCCGGGTCTGCCGAGCATGAGGGTGCCGAGCGAGCGCCCGTTCGCGACGAGCCGGCAGGCGAGCGCGCCGTCGCCGCCGACGCCATCAGCGCCAGTGCCCTCGCCTCCGGTCGTATCGGCGCCGGAGTCCGTGGAGTTCGCGCCCGCGCCCGCCTCGGGACCAGCCGTCCCCGCACTGCCCGTACCGGAGCCCGTAGTACCCGTACCGCCACCGGCCCCCGTACCGCCCGCGCCGACGCCCGTACCGCCCGTACCGCCCCCGCCCGGCCACGGCACCCGTACCGCTCCGCCCCGCGGCAGGTCCGGCAGCCGCGGCGGCTCCTTCTCCAGGACCGCCCGCAGCTCCCCGGTCCTCGACTCGTCGGCGTGCCAGACCCGCGCGAGCCGGGGCGCGCTGCCCGCCTGCCCGCTCTCGCCGTCCAGCCAGACCGCGCACCAGTCCGCGAGCCGCGGCACCAGCAACTGCCCCGCCAGCGCAGCGATCAGATCCTCGTCGAGCTGCCCCGCGAGCAGTTCGGAGGCCTCCGCGAGAAACGACAGCGCGCCCCGGCCGACCCACTCGGGATCGTCCCGTACGGCGCGCCGCGACGCGGGCGCCAGGATCTCCGCGGCCCGCAGCCCCCGGCGCACCGCGGGTTCGGCCGGCTGGCCCGGCCCCGTGTCCCGGCCTTCGAGCGGCAGCCGGGCCCAGACGGTCTTGAGCCCCGGGCGGTAGGTGATGCCCCACCGCTCGGCGAGGGAGGCGACGAGATGCAGCCCTCTGCCGTACTCGGGCGTCCCGGACGGCCCCTGCCCCTCCGCGTCGCTCTGTATGACGCGCGCGGGATGGTGGTCGGAGACTTCGAGGACCAGGGCGGCCGGTTCCTCCACCGTCCCCGAGGCGTCCTCGGAGGCGTCTTCGAGGCGGCAGAGCAACTCGACGGTGGTCCCGGCGTGCACCACCGCGTTGGTGACGAGTTCGCTGACGATCACCGCCGCGTCGTCCGCGAGCAGGTCGGTGCTGTGCCGCCCGGGGGCGCACCCCCCGTCGCCCCGGCAGAAAGTACAGGTGGCCAGCAGGCCCTGGCCGGTCCAGTCGGCCAGCGCCGCGCGGGCGAAACGGCGCGCGGCGGACGGCGCGAGCGGGTTGCCGGGCAGGCTGGTACGTGATGTCGACCGCGCGCCCTGCCGTAACGGCACCGGAAGTGCCGGACGGTGCGACGGCTCGCGCGGAATCGGAATGGGCCCCACTGCGGCTCCTGATCCCGTTCTGGAGTTGTGCCACTTACGATCCCGACAGAGTGACAGACGGAGCGCGCCCATATGCGCCGAGTTATCGAAGTGGGCAGATATTTGCCCGAAGTTGGCAGAACGGCCAGGTCCCGGAGACTCCAGTGGGCACCCCCGCCACGGGCATCGGCGACACGGTCTCAAACCCCGGGAACGACGTGCGAAATCACGCCGGACAGAGCAGTCTTGCCCCGCCGGACGACAGCCGAGGGCCGGGGGCAGGGACCCGCAGCTCAAGGCCGCCGAAGGCCGGGGCCGGGAGCCGAGGGCCCCGAAGGCCGACAAGGAGACCCGGATGAGCAGGTCAACAGCCACCGTCGAGCGCGTGAGCATCCTTCTCGTCGATGACATGGAGGAGAATCTCGACGCGCTGGAAGCGGTCCTGGCCTCGCTGGACGAGACGCTCGTACGGGCCCGCTCCGGCGAGGAGGCGGTACGGGAGCTGCTGCTGCGGCCGTTCGCGGTGATCCTGCTCGATGTCCGGATGCCGGGCATGGACGGTTTTGAGACGGCCTACCGGATCAAACGGCTCGATCGCGCCAAGGACATACCGATCATCTTTCTGAACGGGCCCGAGTCCGGCGGCGGTTACGCCTTCCACGGATACGCCACGGGCGCGGCGGACTTTCTGGCCAAGCCCTTCGACCCCTGGGTGTTACGTGCCAAGGTCAGCGTCTTCCTGGATCTGCACCGCAAGAACAGGGAGGTCGAGCGGCTGCTGGCGCGGGAGCGCGGGCAGTTCGGGGAGATCGCGGACCGGCTGTCGTCGATAGAGGAGGCGTTGCGGCGGGGCGCGCCGGACGATCTCGCGGCGCTGGGCAAGCAGCTCGCCTGTATCAGCGACACGCTCTGCGAGCTGCGACGCGAACAGGAGCGGTAGCAGCCGCCGTTGACGCCCGACGGAACTCGGGCGCCGTTGAGGCCCGACGGAACTCGGGCCTCCCGGGTACCTCAGGCCACGCCGGGCCCTCAGGCCACGCCGGACCCTCGGGCCACCGCGAACCCTCAGACCTCCCGCGTCCCCTCGTACATCTCCTCGATCAGGTCCTTGTACTCCCGCTCCACCACCGGCCGCTTGAGCTTCAGGCTCGGGGTCAGCTCGCCGTGCTCGACGTCCAGATCGCGCGGCAGCAGCCGGAACTTCTTGATGGTCTGCCAGCGCTGGAGCCCCGCGTTGAGCCGCCGCACATAACCGTCGATGAGCTGCCGCACCTCCGCGGAGGCGACCACATCGGCGTACGGCCTGCCGCCCATGCCGTTCTCCGCCGCCCAGCCGAGGATCGTCGGCTCGTCGAGCGCGATCAGCGCCGTACAGAAGTTGCGGTCCGCGCCGTGCACCAGGATGTTGGAGACGAACGGGCACACCGCCTTGAACTGCCCCTCGACCTCCGCCGGCGCGATGTACTTGCCGCCCGACGTCTTGATCAGGTCCTTCTTGCGGTCGGTGATCCGCAGATAGCCGTCGGGGGACAGCTCACCGATGTCGCCGGTGTGGAACCAGCCGTCGGGCTCCAGCACTTCGGCGGTCTTCTCGGGCAGTCCGTGGTATCCGGCCATGATCCCCGGGCTGCGCAGCAGGATCTCGCCGTCGTCCGCGATCCGTACCTCGGTGCCGGGCAGCGGCTTGCCGACCGTGCCGGTACGGTACGCCTCCCCCGGGTTGACGAAGCTGGCGGCGCTGGACTCGGTCAGTCCGTACCCCTCCAGGATGTGGATGCCCGCGCCCGAGAAGAAGTAGCCGATGTCGGGCGCCAGCGCGGCGGAACCGGAGATCGCGGCGCGCAGCCGCCCGCCGAACGCCTCGCGCAGCTTGGCGTAGACGAGCGCGTCGGCGACCCTGTGCTGCGCGTTGAGGGCGAACGGTACGGACGCGGTGCCCGTACGGCGGAAGTTGTCCTGGCCGGTCCTGGCGTACTCGCGGGCGATCCCGGCGGCCCATTTGAAGATCCGGTACTTGGCGGGGCCGCCGGCCCGCGCCTTGGCCGCGACCCCGTTGTAGACCTTCTCGAAGATGCGCGGCACGGCGGCCATATAGGTCGGCTGGACGACCGGCAGATTCTCGATGATCCTGTCGACACGGCCGTCCACGGCGGTGATGTGCCCGACCTCGATATGCCCCGAGGTCAGCACCTTGCCGAAGACATGGGCGAGCGGCAGCCACAGATACTGCACGTCGTCCTTGCTGAGCAGGTTGGTGGCGGCGATGGCCTTGGCCATGTACGACCAACTGTCGTGGGCCAGCCGTACACCCTTGGGGCGGCCGGTGGTCCCCGAGGTGTAGATCAGAGTGGCGAGCTGGGTGGCGGTGATGGCGCCGACCCGCTCCTTGACCGCTTCCGGGTGGGTGAGCAGATACTCGGTGCCGCGCGCCTCCAGGTCGGCCAGGGAGAGCACCCAGCCGTCCGGGTCGCCCTCGGCCGGCAGCGCGTCGGCGGTGTCGATCACTACGACATGGGCGAGACGTGGCAGTTCGGCCCGGCGCTCACGGGCCTTGGCGAGCTGGGCGGCGTCCTCCGCGATCAGGACCCGGCTGTCGGAGTCGGCGAGGATGTACGCGGACTCCTCGGTGTTGGTCGAGGGGTAGACCGTGGTGGTCGCGGCGCCCGCGCACATCACCCCGAGGTCGGCGAGGATCCATTCGACACGGGTGGCGGCGGCGAGCGCGACGCGCTCCTCCGGCTCCACGCCCAGCGCGATCAGACCGGCGGCGATGGCGTACACGCGTTCCGCGGCCTCGCTCCAGCTCAGCGAGCGCCATTCGTCGGGGCCCGGGCCGTGGGTACGGGGGACGGGGTAGCGGTAGGCCTCCGCGTCGGGCGTGGCCGCCACGCGCTCAATGAAGAGGGTCGCCACGGAGGGCGGCCGGTTCTCGATCAAGGTCTGTGTGTCGCTCACGACATCCTCCGGGCCCGCGGCTGCGCTGCGTGACTGAACTGAACCGTCCGGCTGAACCATGGCCGCCGGGTGACTGCCGGGTAACTAACCGGCGGGTAACTACGGCTCAGTGATCAGACTAGAGGGGACCAGGCCGGTACGTAAGAGGCCGTACGCCGCCGCTTGAAAAGCGACGGGGAGCCGGGCGATGAGCGGGGGGTCCTCACACCGCGGTGTGAGGACCCCCCGCTCAGCCCGCCGCTCATCGCCCGGCGGGCGCCACTGCTACTTCTTCGCCTTGCCTACTTCTTCGCCTTGCCGCTACTTCTTCGCCTTGCCGCCGGACTCGTCGCTGGACAGCACCGCGATGAAGGCCTCCTGCGGGACCTCCACACTGCCGACCATCTTCATCCGCTTCTTGCCTTCCTTCTGCTTCTCCAGCAGCTTCCGCTTCCGGGAGATGTCGCCGCCGTAGCACTTGGCGAGGACGTCCTTGCGGATGGCGCGGATCGTCTCGCGGGCGATCACCCGGGAGCCGATGGCGGCCTGGATGGGGACCTCGAAGGCCTGGCGCGGGATCAGCTCGCGCAGCTTGGCGACGAGCCGCACGCCGTACGCGTACGCCTGGTCCCGGTGGGTGATCGCCGAGAAGGCGTCGACCTTGTCGCCGTGCAGCAGGATGTCGACCTTGACGAGGTGGGCGGTCTGCTCGCCGGTGGGCTCGTAGTCGAGCGAGGCATAGCCCCGGGTCTTTGACTTGAGCTGGTCGAAGAAGTCGAAGACGATCTCGGCGAGCGGCAGGGTGTAGCGGATCTCGACCCGGTCCTCGGAGAGATAGTCCATGCCCAGCAGCGTGCCGCGGCGGGTCTGGCACAGCTCCATGATCGAGCCGATGAACTCGCTGGGCGCGAGGATCGTGGCCCGTACGACCGGTTCATGCACCGAGTCAATTTTTCCCTCGGGGAATTCACTCGGGTTGGTGACCGTGTGCTCCTTCCCGTCCTCCATCAGTACGCGGTAGACGACGTTGGGGGCGGTCGCGATCAGATCGAGGCCGAACTCGCGCTCCAGCCGCTCCCTGATCACATCGAGGTGCAGCAGCCCGAGGAAGCCGACGCGGAAGCCGAAGCCGAGGGCCGCGGAGGTCTCGGGCTCGTAGACCAGCGCCGCGTCATTGAGCTGGAGCTTGTCGAGGGCGTCGCGCAGCTCGGGGTAGTCCGAGCCGTCCAGCGGATAGAGGCCGGAGAACACCATCGGCTTGGGGTCCTTGTAGCCGCCGAGCGCCTCGGTGGCCCCATGGGTGAGCGTGGTGATCGTGTCGCCGACCTTGGACTGGCGTACGTCCTTCACACCGGTGATCAGATAGCCGACCTCGCCGACGCCGAGGCCGTCCGCCGGGAGCATCTCCGGGGAGTTCGTACCGATCTCCAGCAGCTCGTGCGTGGCCCCGGTGGACATCATCCGGATCCGCTCGCGCTTGTTGAGCTGGCCGTCGATGACTCGTACGTACGTCACAACGCCGCGGTACGAGTCGTAGACCGAGTCGAAGATCATCGCGCGGGCGGGCGCGTCCGCGACCCCGACCGGCGCCGGGACATCCGCGACCACCCGGTCGAGCAGGGCGTCCACACCGACACCGGTCTTCGCCGAGACCTTGAGGACGTCCTCGGGGCCGCAGCCGATGAGGTTCGCCAGCTCCTCGGAGAACTTCTCCGGCTGCGCGGCCGGCAGATCGATCTTGTTCAGCACCGGGACGATGGTGAGGTCGTTCTCCATCGCCAGATAGAGGTTGGCGAGCGTCTGCGCCTCGATGCCCTGGGCGGCGTCCACCAGGAGGATCGTGCCTTCGCAGGCCGCGAGCGAACGGGACACCTCGTACGTGAAGTCCACATGGCCCGGCGTGTCGATCATGTTGAGGATATGGGTCGTGCCCTGGTCCTCACCCGTGCGGGGGGCCCAGGGCAGCCGGACCGCCTGGGACTTGATCGTGATGCCGCGCTCGCGCTCGATGTCCATGCGGTCGAGATACTGGGCGCGCATCTGCCGCGAGTCGACGACTCCGGTGAGCTGGAGCATCCGGTCGGCGAGCGTCGACTTGCCGTGGTCGATGTGCGCGATGATGCAGAAGTTACGGAGCAGCGCCGGGTCCGTACGGCTCGGCTCGGGCACGTGGGTAGGGGTCGCGGGCACGCGGGGTCCTGATTCTTGAGACGCGCGGCGTCTCGTCTCGGGTGGACGCGGATCGATACGTAGCCTCCATGGTCCCATGGGTACGGGACTGCGCCGGGTTTGGGCGGCTCCGAGGGTGGCTGGTAGCGTGGTGGGCTGTGTCTCGCGCCACCTCGGTTCGGGACGGGTGAGCGGTTCACCGGCTCATCAACGCTAGTGATTCATCAAAGCTGAGAAGGCTGTAAAAAACGTGGCGAACATCAAGTCCCAGATCAAGCGGAACAAGACCAACGAGAAGGCACGCCTGCGCAACAAGGCTGTCAAGTCGTCGCTGAAGACCGCGATCCGCAAGGCCCGTGAGGCCGCTGCCGAGGGTGACGTCGAGAAGGCCACCGTGGCCGCTCGTGAGGCGTCGCGCAAGCTCGACAAGGCCGCTTCGAAGGGTGTCATCCACAAGAACGCCGCCGCCAACAAGAAGTCGGCGCTGGCCGCCAAGGTCGCTTCCCTTCAGGGCTGAGCTGTTCCGCTCCACTTGATTTGACCGCCGGAAGGGACTCAGCGGGCCCTCTCTACCGCTCCTGACCGGCACTCCCGGACTCGTACGCGACTGCGTTCGCCACGCGGGTGCGAGTCCAGTCTTAAAAGACGTCGGGCCCCGGTGCCGTCCTTCCCCAGGACGGCACCGGGGCCTTCGTCATGCGCGTATGTACGGCTGTACGGCGTGCGCTACGGCGGTGTACGGGGGCCCGGTCGGCGGTGGTCAGGCGGTGGTCAGTTTCCGCGGCCGGAGCGGGCGGCGCGGGCGATCGCGACGACCGCCTTCTCCAGTGCGTACTCCGGATCGTCGCCGCCGCCCTTGACCCCGGCGTCGGCCTCGGCGACCGCCCGCAGCGCGACGGCCACTCCGTCCGGGGTCCAGCCGCGCATCTGCTGGCGCACCCGGTCGATCTTCCAGGGCGGCATCCCCAGCTCACGGGCGAGATCCGCGGGCCTGCCGCCACGCGCCGACGACAGCTTGCCGATGGCCCGCACGCCCTGGGCGAGGGCGCTGGTGATCAGTACGGGCGCGACTCCCGTCGACAGCGACCAGCGCAGCGCTTCGAGCGCGTCGGCCGCCCTGCCCTCGACCGCCCGGTCGGCGACGGTGAAGCTCGACGCCTCGGCTCGGCCCGTGTAGTACCGCCCGACGACCGCCTCGTCGATCGTGCCCTCGACATCGGCGGCGAGCTGGGAGACGGCGCTCGCCAGCTCGCGCAGATCGCTGCCGATCGAGTCGACCAGCGCCTGGCAGGCCTCGGGGGTGGCCGAGCGGCCCAGCGCGCGGAACTCGGACCGTACGAAGGTGAGCCGCTCGGCGGGCTTGGTCGTCCTGGGGCAGGCCACCTCGCGGGCCCCCGCCTTGCGCGCGGCGTCCAGCAGCGCCTTGCCCTTGGCGCCTCCCGCGTGCAGCAGGACGAGCGTGATCTCCTCGGCCGGGGCGTCGAGATAGGCCTTGACGTCCTTGACCGTGTCGGCGGAGAGGTCCTGCGCGTTCCGTACGACGACGACCTTGCGCTCGGCGAACAGCGACGGGCTGGTCAGCTCGGCGAGGGTGCCGGGCTGGAGCTGGTCCGAGGCGAGGTCGCGGACGTCCGTGTCGGCGTCGGCGGCGCGGGCCGCCGCCACGACCTGCTGCACGGCGCGGTCGAGCAGCAGGTCCTCCTGGCCCACGGCGAGCGTGACCGGGGCGAGGAGATCGTCGGGGGAAGACTTTCTGGTGGCCATCGCGGTCCAGCATCGCACGCACTACTGACAGCGCCGACAGCGCCGGCCGTCGGCCCGAGGGACGAACTCACGCGCGGGCGCCGGTCGGACGGCCCGGGTCGGGCGCCGTCGCCCGGTCGCTCGGCGCCGGCCGGGGCTGCCCGGGGTGGCCAGGTCGCTCGGTGCGGTCGCTGGGTCGGGTCGCTGGGTCGGCCGGGTCACTCGGTCGCTCGGCGCGAGCCGCTGCCGGTCCCCGCCTCAGTACGCTTCCCGCCAGCCGTCCCAGTCCGCCACGAACGCGTCCAGCGCCGCGCCGTCCATCTGCGCCTCCGGGTCCTCCACGACCACCAGCCACTGGGCGTCCTCGGCGTCGTCCTCGCCGGCCAGGGCGTCCCGTATCACCCGCGGTTCGTCGTCGACCCCGAACCGCTCCCCCAGCGCCTGCGCCACTTCCTCCGCGGCCTCGCGGTCGGGCAGGACCAGTACATGTCTCACATCGCTCACGGCCGTATTGTCCCAGCCGGTCGTACCGGCCTGTCGTCCCGGCCGGACGGGCCGGAAGGGTCCGCCGGGGCGGTGGTCAGCCCTTGGGAACGATCTGGATATCCATCTCGATCTTGATGCTGGACCCCACGACCGCGATGCCCCGCGCGAGCATCGACTGCCAGTTGACGGTGTAGTCCTCGCGGTGCAGTTCGGTGGTGGCGCGGACGGCCGCGCGGGTCTCGCCCTCCATTCCATTGCCTATGCCCAGGTACTGGGTCTCGAGGGTGATGGTCCGGGTCACCCCGTGCAGGGTGAGCGCCCCGGTGATCCCCCAGTTGTTGCCGCCCCGGTGGACGAAGCGGTCGCTGTAGAACTCCAGCGTCGGGTAGTTGGCCACATCGAGGAAGTCGGCCGACCGCAGATGGTCGTCACGCATCTGCACACTGGTGTCGATGGACGCGGCACCGATGACCACATGCATCGCCGACTCGTCCATCGTCTCGCCGATCCTGATCGCCCCGGCGAAGTTGTCGAACCGCCCATGGACTCGGGCGAGTCCGATGTGGCGGGCGATGAAACCGATCCGGGAATGGGCCGGTTCGATCTCCCACTCGCCTGGGGCCGGCAGCGGAAGCGAGGGCGCCACCTGAAGGGTGATGTCCCCCAGGCCCGAGGAGTCGCCGCCGTCGGTGACCCACGCGTTGCCCCGGTACGGGGTGAAGCTTTCGGCCGAGATGGCCACCCGGTACTCCCCGAAGGGAACCATCGCCACGATCATGCCGAACGGATCGGTCTCCCCGCTCACGATCTTGCGGCCGTTGCTGTCGCTCACCGTGAACTCGGCCCGTACGACAGGCTCATTGACCGGGTCGAGGACCCGGCAGGTCAGCAGTCCGGCGCCGGGCGGCACGGACAGTCCCGCGAGCGGGTGGTTTCTCTGCTGCGTGGCCGTCCGTCGGCCGAGAAGGCGGCTCATCATGCTGTACGTACCCCTGTGCGATCGTGCTCTGCGGGGCCGCGCACGGCCGGACATCCTTGTCGGGGCGGCGACCCATGACGAGTAGGCATTCGACCACCCGTGCCCCGTTCGAGGCAAACGTACGGACAGATAGCGAACTCAGGTACTACACACCGCCGACGGAAGATTGCCGGAAGCCCCCGCCCCGGGCGGCCCCCGCGCCATATGCCCCGCGCTCCCGGCCCGAGCGGCCTCAGGACCGGCCCGCCCCCTGGGCACCGCGCGCAGCCCCGCGCCCGCTCCCACCACCGCGATCGCCCCGTCCGTGTCCGTCCGCAGCACCGCCGCTCCCGCGGTACGCAGCGCCGCGACCGTACGGGGTGACGGATGGCCGTACGGGTTGTCCCGGCCGGCCGAGATCAGCGCGAGCCGGGGCCGGACCGCGCGGAGCAGTCCCGGATCCTGGAACGGCGAACCATGGTGGGCCACTTTGAGCACATCCACCGGCGGCAGCACCGGCCAGTCGCTCAACAGGCCTTGCTGGGCGGGCGGTTCGAGATCGCCGAGCAACAACAGGGCGGGCCCCCGGTCGATCCCTACGAACAAAGTGACACTGGAATCGTTCGGCTCCCCGCCCGCCGGACCTGGCCCGTCCCGGGGCCACAGCACCCGCCAGGTGAGCGGCCCGGTCCGCCGCCGCTCCCCCGGCTCCGCACGGACGACGGGCACCCCCGCCCCGGCGGCGGTCCTCCGTACGAACGCGGCCTGCTCCGGCGGCTCTTCGGAGGTCGTCGTCTGGATCGCGCCGACCGCCCTGCCCCGCAGCACCCCCGGCAGCCCGGCGACATGGTCGGCGTGGAAGTGGGTGAGGAGCAGCAGCGGAACGCGTGTGACCCCGAGATCCCGCAGACACCGGTCGGCCGGCCCGGGTTCGGGACCGGTGTCCACCACCACCGCCGTCCCCTCCCCCGCCGCGAGCACCGCCATGTCGCCCTGCCCCACATCGCACATCGCGAACGCCCAGCCCGGCGGCGGCCAGCCGGTGACGATCCGGGAGAACGGCGGCGGCCGCAGGACCGCGAGCAGCAGGAACACCGCACAGGCCGCGGCCGTCCAGGGATGGCGCGGGATCCGTCGTACGGCGAACACGACCAGGACCGTCAGCGCGGCCAGCAGCAGCCCGCCCCGCCAGCCGCCCGGCCAGTTGATCCCGGCGCCGGGCAGGGCCGCGCCACCCCGGGCGACGGACGCGATCCAGCCCGCGGGCCAGCCGCCGCACCGGGCCAGCGCCTCCGCCACGGGCATCGTGACCGGCGCCATGGCGAGGGCAGCGAACCCGAGAACCGTGGCCGGGGCGACGGCCAGTTCGGCCAGGAGATTGCAGGGGATCGCCACCAGACTGACCCGCGCCGCGAACACGGCCACCACCGGCGCGCACACCGCCTGCGCCGCCCCCGCGGCGGCCAGCGCCTCCGCGAGCCGGGCCGGCACCCCGCGCCGCCGCAGCGCGTCGGCCCACCGCGGCCCGATGACGAGCAGGGAGCCGGTGGCCAGTACGGAGAGGAGGAAGCCGTAACTACGGGCCAGCGGCGGGTCGTACAGCACCAGCAGCAGGACCGCGGCGGCCAGCGCCGGAATGAGTGTCCTGCGCCGGCCCGTGCCGATGGCCAGCAGAGTGATCAGCCCGCAGGCGGCAGCCCGCAGCACACTGGGCTCCGGCCGGCAGACGACCACAAAGGCGAGTGTCAGCGCCCCGCCGCCCAGCGCGGTCCACCGCAGCGGGATCCGCAGCCGCGGAGCGAGCCCGCGCCGCTCCGCCCTCATGGCCAGCCCCGGTGGCCCGATCAGCAGGGCGAGGACAATGGTCAGATTGCTTCCGGAGACGGCCAGCAGATGCGTGAGATCGGTCGCCGTAAAGGCCTCGTGCAGCTCGGGGGTCACCCGGGAGGTGTCGCCGACGACCAGTCCCGGCAGCAGCGCCCGGGCGTCCGGCGCGAGCTTGTCGGTCGCCTCGCGCAGCCCGGCGCGGAGGTCTCCGGCCATGCGCTGGAGGCGAGTTGGCTGCCCGGTGACGCGCGGTGGCCCTTTCCCTTCCACCCGCAGGGCCGCCGCATAGGGGTCGTTGTCGTGCAGCGGGGGCGAGAGCCGCCCGGTCAGCCGCAGCCGGGTGGAGGGCAGCAGCCGCTGCCACCGGCCGGCGTGCTCACCGGGCGCCGCGATCACCAGGACGGGCGTCCGGCCCTTGGTGGTCTTCCCGCCCGGTCCCGTCACCCGGGTGAGATCCGCGTCGAGAACAAACCCTCCGCCGGTCATCCGGTCGCCGAAAACCCTGGGGCGGGTGGGCCGGGGATCGGAGGTGACCGTCAACTCCACCGTGACACGGGCATACCGCTCGGCGAGTCCGGGCACGGGTCCCCGGTACGTGTCCGCGGTGTGCAGCCCGGCGGACGCCGCTCCGGCAGCCGCGCACAGCAGCGCGCCCGCGACGGCGACGCCGCCCAGCGGCCGCCGCCGCCCGGCGCCGCACCAGGCGAGCAGCAGCCCCGCCACCGCCAGACACACCAGCACCCCGACAGCCGTCCACCGCCCCGGAACGCCCATCGCGAGGGCCGCCGCGCCCCAGGCCGCCAGCGCGAGCGGAACCAGCCGAAGGTCGGCCGGACCCTCCTCCCAGCGCGGCTCGGCAGGGTCCGCGTGGTGGCCGGCCGCCCCGTTGACCATGGGGCGCGTCATGGCCGTACGAGCGGCTGGAGGTCCGCGAACCTGCGCGCGCCGATGCCATTGACCTCGCGGAGTTCCTCGATGGACCGGAATCCGCCGTGCTCGGTGCGGTAGTCGATGATGTGCCTGGCGAGTACGGGTCCCACGCCGGGAAGGGTGTCGAGCTGCTCCACCGTGGCGGAGTTGAGACTCACCGGCGTGGCGGGCCCCGCCGCGGGGCCGCCGCCCATACCGGTGCCAGGACCGGCGGCGGTGCCAACTCCCGTGAGGCCCGCGCCCGGTGGGGCCGGGCCGCCCACCACGACCTGTTCGCCGTCCATCAGCACCCGCGCCCGGTTGAGCCCGGTGATGTCCGCGCCGGGCTTCACGCCCCCGGCCGCGCGCAGCGCGTCGGCGACCCGCGAGCCGGTCGGCAGCCGCAGCACCCCCGGCTTCCGTACCTTGCCCCCGACATCGACGACGACCCGGCCGCGCTCCACCGAGGGTGACGAACGGGGTGGCATCCGTGGTACCGCGGCCCCCGCGCCGACCGCCTCCGGCACCTCGACGGACTGGGGACGCCCGGTCCAGAAATGCTGAGCGGCGAGGATCGCGGCCACCACCAGGACCACCGCGAGCGCGGCCAGCGTCCTGGGTTCGAGGCCGCATCTGAGCTGGATCCACAGCGGCAGCCGCTCCCGCAGCGCGGGCCCTACCCGCGCCCGCCCGCGTGCCCCCTGGCCTGCCCCGCCGTCGTCCCCACCACCTCCGCCTCCGGGAAATGCCGGCGGATCGACCGCCGTCACCACCGGCACCCGCACACGGGCGAAAAGAGCGTCCGCGCGGCGGCGCGGATCCGGCGGGGGCGGGGCCGTACCGTCCACGCGCCCGGCATGCGGCGGAGCCGCACGGGTTCGGACCCGGGCCCGGCCATGACGGGCGCGGAGATCGGAGCCCGGGGCACGACCCGGGCCACTGGTTACAGAGCGTGTTCGGAGAGTCATGCCACAGACGGTAGGCACATCCGTCCGGCCCCGCTGAGCGGGCCGCATTTCCGTGGACAACAAGCGGATTGTGGAAAACCCACTCACCCGTACGAGCGACCAGCACCCGCACAACACCCCGGCCGGAGCCCGGCCAAAACCCCCGCCCCCCGGGCCGACGCCCAGAACCCCGGCCCACGCCCGTCCCGCCCTCAGCGCGGGGAGATCACCGCTCCCAGCAGCCCCGGTCCTGTGTGCGCTCCGATCACCGCGCCCACCTCGCTCACATGCAGATCCACCAGCCCCGGCACCCGCTCGCGCAGCCGCTCGGCGAGCGTCATGGCGCGTTCCGGCGCGGCGAGATGGTGTACGGCGATGTCCACCCGGCTCGTGCCCGCCCGCTCCGCGACGATCTCCTCCAGCCGCGCGATCGCCTTCGAGGCCGTCCGTACCTTCTCCAGCAGTTCGATCCGCCCGCCGTCCAGTTGCAGCAGCGGCTTTACCGCGAGTGCCGAGCCCAACAGCGCCTGGGCGGCGCCGATCCGGCCTCCCCGGCGCAGATAGTCGAGCGTGTCGACATAGAAGTACGCCGAGGTGCCCGCGGCCCGCTTCTCGGCCGCGGCCACCGCCTCGTCCAGCGTGCCGTCGCCCTCCGCGGCCTCGGCGGCGGCCAGCGCGCAGAACCCGAGGGCCATCGCCACCATCCCGGTGTCCACCACCCTGACCGGCACGGGCGCCTCCTTCGCCGCGAGCACGGCGGCGTCGTACGTCCCGGAGAACTCGGCCGAAAGATGGAGGGAAACGATCCCGGTCGCCCCGGCCTCCGCCGCCGCACGATAGGCCGCCGCGAAGACATCGGGGCTGGGCCGCGAGGTGGTGACGGACCGCCGTTTCTGGAGCGCCAGGGCCACCGAGCGCGCCGAGATCTCGGTGCCCTCCTCCAGGGCGCGGTCACCGAGCACCACGGTCAGCGGCACCGCGGTGATGCCGTGCCGCTCCATCGTCTGTGGCGGCAAGTAGGCCGTGGAATCGGTGACGATAGCGACATGGCGGGACATGAGCGGGAGGTTACCCGTCGTCGCCCCCGGTCGGCAGCCCGGGCCCGGCTCAATGATCAATTCCGACCGGCCCCCGATCCAGTCCGGTCAGTTCGTGGCCTCGGGCCTGGCCTGTCCGGTCCGCTTCTGCCAGGGGTACAC
The DNA here is from genome assembly GCF_042800555.1 of Streptomyces sp. NPDC057617. Lineage (NCBI taxonomy): Bacteria > Bacillati > Actinomycetota > Actinomycetes > Kitasatosporales > Streptomycetaceae > Streptomyces > Streptomyces sp. NPDC057617. The sequence goes on from NZ_JBHVGV010000006.1 coordinate 63,152, forward strand.
AAACCGCTGCCCTGGATCGGCCGGCTTCGGCGGCTCTATGGCCTGCGTCGGCTCCTGCACCGGCGGAGCCGGAGCGGACTCCGGGGCAGGCACCCCGGCACCCGGCTGAGCCCCCGCCTGCGGCCCACCGGACCCGGCAGAACCCACAGCCCCAGCACCCCCCGCGCCCGACGCCGGGTCAGCCACCGAATCAGGACCCGGACCGGGACCCGGGTCAGCCGTCGACCAGTGCCGCAGCGCGCCCGACTCCATGTCGATCTGTTCGCTCAGCGACGCAAGATCGTCCTCCGCGAACTTCCGCGCCCTGTCCCGCGCCGCCCAGCGCAGCGAGTCCGCCGAATGCGTGATCCGCTCCAGGCGCTCACGCAGCTCGGGCAGCCGCTCGGCCACCCTCGCCCGGTCCGGGTCCCGTTCGAGCTGGCGCAGTTCGTCGTCCAGCTCCCGGGCGTGCGCGCTCAGCCGCTGGAAGAGCGCGACCGACTCCGACAGCGAGGCGTCCTCCGCGACGCCCGCCTGGAGCGCCTCGTGCGTCGCCCGTATCGACGTGCGCAGCTTCACCCTGAGCTGGGCCAGCTCACCGGCCACACCCGTCTGCCCGATGCTTCTCGCCCGTAGCGTGGTCTCCTCGACCGTGCGGCGCGCCTGCGAGATCGTACGGTCGACGCGGCGCTTGGCGGCGCCCACCGCCTTGACGCTCACATACACCCCGAGCGATACGAAGGCGACGAAGAGCAGCGCCAGGATCAAGATTGCGACCTCCATGAGCGCCCCTTCGTCGTCGGTCCCGTCGTAGGTCCCGCTCCGTCCGTTCCCACTCCCTCCACGGTAAACGGAACAGGCAGGTTAAGGGTTCCTGTCGAGAACCCTTGACCTGCCCGTAGGGGACACCCCTGATGCCTCACGCCAGCAAGATCGGTGCCTCACGCCGGAACGATGTTCACCAGCTTCGGCGCCCGTACGATCACCTTGCGGATGCCCGCGCCGCCCAGCGCCGCGACCACCGCCTCGTCACCCAGCGCCAGCGCCTCCAGCTCCTCGTCCGAGATCGACGGGGAGACCTCCAGCCGCGCCTTGACCTTGCCCTTGATCTGCACCACGCAGGTCACGGCCTCGTCCACCACATACGCCGGGTCCGCGACCGGGAAGTCCTGGTACACGACCGAGTCGGAGTGGCCCAGCCGGTGCCACAGTTCCTCGGCGACATGCGGGGCCAGCGGCGCCACCAGCAGCACCAGCCGCTCGGCGACCGAGCGTGGCACCGGACCGCCCGCCTTGGTGAGCTGGTTGTTCAGCTCGGTGATCTTGGCGATGGCGGTGTTGAACCGCAGCCCGGTCATGTCCTGGGTGACACCGTCGATCGCCTTGTGCAGCGCGCGCAGCGTCTCCTCGTCGGGCTCGGTGTCCACGACGGTGACCTCGCCGGTCGTCTCGTCGACCACATTGCGCCACAGCCGCTGGAGCAGCCGGTACTGCCCGACCACCGCGCGCGTGTCCCAGGGCCGCGAGACATCCAGCGGCCCCATGGCCATCTCGTACAGCCGCAGAGTGTCCGCTCCGAACTCGGCGAAGATCTCGTCCGGAGTGACCGCGTTCTTCAGGGACTTGCCCATCTTGCCCAGGACCCGGCTGACCTTCTCGCCCTGGTACCAGTACCCGCCGTCCCGCTCCTCGACCTCGGCCGCGGGCACCGCGATACCGCGGCTGTCCCGGTACACGAAGGCCTGGATCATGCCCTGGTTGTACAGCTTGTGGAACGGCTCGACCGAGGAGATGTGCCCCAGGTCGTACAGCACCTTGGACCAGAAGCGCGCGTACAGCAGGTGCAGTACGGCGTGTTCGGCGCCGCCCACATACAGGTCGACGCCGCCGTGCGGCTGCCCCTCGCGGGGACCCATCCAGTACCGCTCGATGTCCGGGTCGACCAGCTTCTCGCTGTTGTGCGGGTCCAGATAGCGCAGCTCGTACCAGCACGAACCGGCCCAGTTCGGCATGGTGTTGGTCTCGCGGCGGTAGTGCCTGACGCCCTCGCCTCGGCCCAGGTCCAGTTCGACATTCACCCACTCCGCGTTCCGTGACAGCGGTGTCTCGGGCTGGGTGTCCGCGTCGTCCGGGTCGAACGTACGTGGCGAGTAGTCGTCGACCTCGGGCAGTTCCAGCGGCAGCATCGACTCGGGCAGCGCGTGCGCGGTGCCGTCCTCGTCGTACACGATCGGGAAGGGCTCGCCCCAGTAGCGCTGGCGGCTGAACAGCCAGTCGCGCAGCCGGAAGTTGACCGTGCCCTCGCCGATACCGCGCTCGGCCAGCCACTCGGTGATCTTCGCCTTGGCCTCGGTCACGCTCAGGCCGTCCAGCGAGATGTCCGTACCCGCCGAGTTGACGATGTGCGCGTCGTACGAGGCGAACGCGTCGTCCCACTCCGCCGGGTCGGTGGAGCGCCCGTCGGACGGCTCCACCACACAGCGCATCGGGAGCTCGAAGGCGCGCGCGAACGCGAAGTCCCGGCTGTCGTGCGCCGGTACGGCCATGATCGCGCCCGTTCCGTACCCCATCAGCACATAGTCGGCGATGAACACGGGTACGGGCTCGCCGCTGACCGGGTTGGTGGCGTACGCGCCGGTGAACACACCGGTCTTGTCCTTGGCCTCGGCCTGCCGCTCGACGTCGGACTTGGACGCGGCCTGCTTGCGGTACGCGCCGACGGCGTCGGCGGGGGTCGCGTGACCGCCCGTCCACACCTCGTGCGTGCCCTCGGGCCAGACGGCCGGGACGATCTTCTCGACCAGGTCGTGCTCGGGCGCCAGCACCATGTAGGTGGCGCCGAACAGGGTGTCCTGACGGGTCGTGAAAACGGTGATCGCGCCGGCGTCGCCGACGGGGAAGTCGACGCGCGCGCCCTCGCTCCTGCCGATCCAGTTGCGCTGCTGGAGCTTGATGGCCTCGGGCCAGTCCAGGGCGTCCAGATCGTCCAGCAGCCGGTCGGCGTACGCGGTGATGCGCATGTTCCACTGGCGCAGCTTCGCCTTGAAGACCGGGAAGTTCCCGCGCTCGGAGCGGCCGTCCGCGGTGACTTCCTCGTTGGCCAGGACGGTGCCCAGTCCAGGACACCAGTTGACGGGCGCGTCGGAGGCGTACGCCAGCCGGTACTCGCCCAGGACGTCGGCGCGTTCGGGGGCGCTCAGCGCGCCCCAGGGGCGCCCGTCAGGAGTGGCGCGCTCCCCGCTCTCGAACTGCGCGACCAGGGTGTCGATGGGACGGGCCCGGCCGGCGTCCTTGTCGTACCAGGAGTTGAAGATCTGTACGAAGATCCACTGGGTCCACTTGTAGTAGTCCGGGTCGATCGTGGCCACGGACCGGCGCTTGTCGTGCCCCAGGCCCAGCCGGCGGAGCTGGGACTTCATATTGTCCATGGCGGCCTCGGTGGAGACCCGGGGGTGCGTGCCGGTGGCGACCGCGTGCTGCTCGGCGGGCAGGCCGAACGCGTCGAATCCCAGTGTGTGCAGGACGTTGTGGCCGGTCATGCGCTGGTGACGGGCGAACACATCGGTGGCGATATAGCCCAGCGGATGCCCGACGTGCAGACCGGTGCCGGACGGGTAGGGGAACATGTCCATGATGAACTTCTTGGGCCTGGCGACCAGCTCCGGGTCACCGGCCAGCTCGCCCGAGGGGTTCGGTGCCTCGTACGTCCCCTCGGCGTCCCAGAAGTCCTGCCAGCGCGCCTCGATGCCGGCGGCCATCGCGGCCGTGTAGCGGTGCGGCGCTGCCGGCTCGGCGGCAGCGGGATTCGTCTCGCTCATGTCCTCTGAAGCTCCATCGATCGTCTCTGCCGGCGGTTCGGCTCTGCTCCGGCACCCGGCGAACGCCGTGCCGGTCCGTGAACGAAAAAACCCCTCGCACAGGAGGGGACGCCGCGCCGATTCCGACCGGATTTCTCATCCGTCGGGACTGATCAGCGCGGCCCGCTAAGCAGAAGGCGCACGGCTCGCATGGCGTCAGGGTACCGCAGGGCCCTGACAGCCCGCACGGACCTTACAGGGGGCGGACACGGACCCAGAAGACGGGCACAGAACAAACGCGCCAGGGACACAGAAAAAGCACACCGAAAGCGCACGAAAGATGCGCCTGGGACACGGGAGAAGCACGGGACGGACGCGGCAGGAGTACGGGAGGGCCACAGGAGGGACGCGAGACGGTCGCGGAATGGTTGCGTCCGGAATCCGTTACCCCGCGTATCACCCGGTTCCGGGGCAACTCTCCGGCCTTCCGGAGTCGGGTAACTCACCTTCCCCTGGTTAAACCTGCAAACCGGGTACTGCCTGGTATGGCTCCACTTAGCATGCGGCAACGGGACCGCTTTCCCGAGCCATTCGGAGTTGCCCCCTCATGAACCGTCAACGCAAGTTCAGCTCGTCGCCCGCCCTCGATCCGGGCATGAGCCGTCAGGTACAGGGCGGACTCACGGTCGCCGCGCTGGTACTGGTACCCCTGCTCGCCGTCGCGGGAGGCGACGCCTTCCGTGCCGCACTCGATTTCACCACCGGCGTGCTGTCGCTGCTGTCCCTGACCGCGGCCGTCGCCTGGGGCCTGATGGCCACCGACCGGCTGCTGCTCTCGCCGCGCCACCGGCTGCTGGCCCAGGGCGTCCACCGGGCGACAGCGGTCGCCTCGCTGGGCTTTCTGCTGCTGCACATCACCGTCAAGGTCGCCCTCGGACATGTGGCGCTGCTCGGCGCGCTGGTGCCGTTCGGCCTCGGTTTCAGCGGTACGAACGGGCTCATCGGCTTCGGTTCGCTGGCCGGGCTGCTGATGGTCGTGGCCGCCACGACCGGCGCGATGCGCAGCGCGTTCGCCGTGCCCGGCAGGTTCGCGGGCCGCTGGCGCGCGATGCACATGGTGGCCTATCCGGCCTGGTGCTTCGCCCTGGTGCACGGCCTGTACACCGGCCGTCCCGCCGCGACCTGGGTCGTCACGATGTACTGCCTGGCCCTCCTCGCGGTCGCCGGCGCCGTGTCGCTGCGGCTGCTGCCCCAGCCGGTCAAGCGCCGTATCGCCGACCGGATCCTGGTACTGACCGGGGGTGTCCGCGAGGCGCCGGAGCCCGAGCAGACCCGCCGCGATCTCGCGTCGGACCCGCTCCCCGGCGCAGCCGGCATCCCGCAGCAGCGCGACTACCGGCAGCGGGACGCCCGCGAGTCCGCCCTCCCGTCGCAGCCACTGGGCCCGGCGCTGGGCCGGCCCCGTACGCCACCGCGGCTCGCGGCCCCGGCCCCGCCGCTGTACGAGGCGACGCGGTCCATGGCCGAGCCGTTCGCGCCCCCGGCGCCCTCACCCTCCCCGGACCCGTTCGCGGCCACGTCCCCGGATCCCTTCGCGGCCGGCGGCCCGTCGGCGGATTCCGGTACCGGTACGGGTATCTCGGCCGGCTATCGCGCGGTCTCCCTGGGCGGTGAGGCCACGGCCCGCATACCCACCGGCGAGATACCCCTCGCCGAGCGCATTCCCATGACCGAGGAACTGCCCATCGTCGAAGACCCCCAGAGCAGGCCCGGATCCTGGCCCGCGCCCTCCCCGCCGCCGCCCGCGCAGGCCTTCGCGCCGCCCGCGTCCACCCCGTACGACACGGGCGAGGTCCCCTCGTACGGCCCGGGCGGGGCCTCTCCGTACGACACCGGCGCGAACCCCTCGTACCCCCCGGGCACGCCCTCTTACGACACGGGCGCCACCCCGGGCGCCACCCCCGTCTACGGACCTGACGCCCCGTCCCCGTACGACACCGGTGCGCTCCCCACGTACGACACGGGCTCCATCCCGGCGTACGGCGCGGGCCCGCTCCCGCCGTACGACACCGGTTCCGTCCCCGCGTACGGCACCCCCGCCCCCGATGGCACGGTCTCCCCGCCGCCGCCCTCGTCCGACTCCGCGGCCTCCACCGGTCCGCTCTATCCGCCCCCGGCCGGGGAACCCTGGCACGCACCCGCAGGAGACCGACCGTGAACACCCCTCTCCCCGATGTCCCCGAGGTCCGCGTCGTCGGCCTCCCCCAGCTCACCCAGGGCTTCGACCTGGTCGAGCGGCTCGACCTCCCCATGCATCTCAAGGTGCACGGCCCGCTGGAACCGGTGACCGGGGAGCGGCTGGCCCAGCTCGCCGAGAACATGTCACTGACCGGCCGCGGCGGCGCCGGATTCCCCTTCGCCAAGAAGCTGCGCGCGGTGGCGACGGCCGCGATCCGCCGGGGCGTACGGCCCGTCGTCGTGATCAACGGCAGTGAGGGCGAGCCCGCCTGCCGCAAGGACACGGTGCTGATCAACCGCGCCCCGCACCTGATACTCGACGGCGCGCTGCTGGCAGCCGAGGCGCTGGGCGCCCGCACGCTGATCGTCGCGGTCACCCGCAACTCCACCGAGGTCTCGATCCGCGCGGCGCTCGCCGAACGCGGCCTTTCGGACCGGCGCGGCCAGCAGTTGCGCGCGCGGGTGGTGCGTACGCCGGAGCGCATGGTCTCGGGCGAGGCGTCGGCCGTGATCCGCGCCATCGGCGGCGGTCCCGCGCTGCCGCCGGGCCGCCGCGAGCGCGCCGCCGAGTCGGGTGTCGCCGGTCTGCCGACGCTGCTGTCCAATGCGGAGACCTTCGCCCAGCTCGCCATCGGCGCCCGGATCGGCGCCCGCCGTTACGGCCACACCGGGCTGGACACCGAGCCGGGCACGGTCATGCTCACGATCTCCGGGGCGGTCGCGCGCCCGATGGTCGTCGAGGTGCCGACGGGGGTGCCGCTGCGGTACGTCCTCCAGATGGCCGGCGCCCCGCCGCTGCCTCAGGGCGTGCTGACCGGTGGCTACCACGGCAACTGGATCGACTCGGTGGCCGCGCATGAGGCCGTCGTCTCCAAGGAGTCCCTCGCGTCCTTCGGCGGCGCGCTGGGCGCGGGAGCGATCCTGCCGATCGGCCCCGAGACCTGTCCGCTGGGCGAGGCGCTCCGGGTCGCCAACTGGCTCGCGGCCGAGACGGCGGGCCAGTGCGGCCCCTGCAAGCTCGGGCTGCCCGCCGCCGCGGGCGGCCTCTCCGACGTCATCAACGGCGGCGGTCCCGCCGCGCTGGAAGCGCTGCGCGCGGTGACCCAGGCGGTCAAGGGCCGGGGCGCCTGCAAGCACCCCGACGGCTCCGCGCGCTTCTTCGCCTCGACCCTGTCGGCGTTCACCGACGACCTCGCCGCGCATGTGCTGGACGGCGGCTGCGGACGCGAGACGACGGGTGTGCTGCCGCTGCCCGGGCCCGGCTACCAGGACGCGGAGGAGTCGATCCCGAGCGGTGAGAAGCTCGCTGTGGACTGGACGCTCTGCCAGGGCCACGGGCTCTGCGCGGACATCGTCCCGGAGCTGATCAGGCTCGGCCCCGACGGTTATCCGGCGCTCGCGGACGCGTCGGTCCCGATGCATCTGCGGGGGCGGGCCCAGCGCGCCGTGCGCCGCTGCCCCGAACTGGCGCTCCGTATCGAACAGCCGGCGCCCGAGCGGCCCCGGCCCGCACGCGCGGCGCTGCCGCCCGGCGGGGGCCGCAAGGCCCTGGGCCCCGGCCGGAGTTGAGCACGAGGACGGGCGGGACCTTCTCGGGGTCCTGCCCGTCCCGCCCCGGTCCTGCTCACGCCATATTCGTACGTCCCGCCACATTCGTACACACAGAAGTGGGCCGCCCGGATCGGACGGCCCGCTTCTGTGCTGCTTTCTGTGGAGCTAAGGAGAATTGAACTCCTGACCTCCTGCATGCCATGCAGGCGCTCTACCAACTGAGCTATAGCCCCTGGTGAACACCGCTTTCCGGGTCTCCGGTCGGCGGCATCGCCAACATTACACGGTCCTTCCCGCCCACCACCAAATCGTTTCCGTTCTGTCCGGTTGGGGAAGATCGGGCCGGTACTGTCGCCCTTCGTGACCGTTCCCGTACTCGTGCGGTTCGTCAGGAACAGCGGCCGGAGCGCGGCCCCGCACCGCTCCCTGCTGATCGCCGGCGCCGTCTGCCTGGCATCCTTCGCGGCGTTCTGGATCGCGCAGCGGGCCGCGGCGGTCTCGATGATCGATCTGCTGGTCTACCGGGCCGAGGGCCGTACGGTGCTGGAGGGCCGGGATCTGTACGCGATGCGCGCCACCGCGGCCCGGCTCCCCACGACCTACCCGCCGTTCGCCGCGCTGCTGTTCACCCCGCTCACCCTGCCGTCCGTACCGGTGCTGCGGACGCTCGCGACCGCCGGGAATCTGCTGCTCCTCGTCGTCTTCGTACGGCTGTCCCTGCGGCTCGTTCTCCAGGGAAAAACGCCGCCTCCTAAAGAAGGGACCCAAAAAGAAGCAGGGACCCAAAAAGCGGCCGTGCCGTGGGCGGCGACGCTCTGGGTGGCCGCGTTCGCGGTCTGGTGCGAGCCGGTGTGGACGACCCTGCGCTACGGGCAGATCAATCTCCTGCTGGCGGTGGCGGTGCTGTGGGACCTCTGTCCGAGGGCCCCGAGGGACCTGCGGGACCTGCGGGACCCGAGAGGCAAGGGAGCCACGGGAGACCAGGCAGCGCCGGGAGCCCCGGGACAGGGACACCGCTGGGCCGGTGCGGGCATCGGTTTCGCCGCCGCCGTCAAGCTCACCCCCGCGCTCTTCGCCGTCCTGCTGCTGCTCACCGGGCTGGTACGGGCCCGCAGGGCGGGCTGGAACCCCTGGCTCCGCCAGGCCGCGACGGCGGGCGCGGTCTTCGCCGGAACGACCCTTCTGGCCGCCGCCCTGCTCCCCGGGGACTCGCGCCGCTACTGGACCGGAATCCTCTTCGAGGCGGCCCGCGCGGGCCGGGCGGAGGACACCGCCAACCAGTCGCTGCGCGGGGTCCTGGCCCGGCTCCTGCACACCTCCGATCCGGGGCTCTGGTGGCCGCTGGTGGCCGTCCTGGTCACCGGGGCGGGGCTCACGGCGGCGGTCGCGGCGGCGCTGCGCGGGGAGCGCGCCGGGGCGGTGGCCGCCTGTGCGGCGACGGCGCTGCTGATCAGCCCGGTCTCCTGGTCGCACCACTGGGTGTGGTGCGTACCGGTGGTGCTGTTCCTCGCGGCGCGCGGGGCGACTGGGCGCGGGGCGACTGGGCGCGGGGCGACTGGGCGCGGGGCGACGGCGCGTGGGGCAACAGGCCGGGCGACAGCGGTCTGGCTGGTGTTCTGTTCGTACGCCCTGTGGTGGGTGCCCCATGGCTCCGGTGCCCCCGAACTGGCCCAGGGCGCCACCGAGATGGCGCTGTCCGCGCTCTACCCGCTGACAGCCCTGGCCCTGATCGGATGGCTGCTCGGGGAGACGGTCAGGGCGCGTGGGTACGGTCAGGCCGTGGCGAACGAGTAGAACCGCTTGAGCGTGCAGTGCTCGTCCAGGAGGCGGCCGTAGATCGGCTCCCCCTCCAGCTCCCGGTAGGTCTCGATGGGGTCGCCTTTTATGATCAGCGCCCGCGCGCACTCCTCGCACCAGTACTGGTACTCCGGATTGAGCGGATCCATGTCCCGGACGATCGGCGTGCCACTGCCGCACCAGTCGCATTTACGCCTGTGGGCACCCATCAGTCAGCTCCAGATGTGGCCGCAGGCCGTACACACGTAGGAAACCCCGCCATTGTCGCCGAGCACTTGAGCCACATGGGACGAACCGCACGAGGGGCAGAGAAGGCCGACGGGCACCTCCGCCGCGGGAAGCAGGTCATCGGGCTCCTCGATGCTGCTGGCGGACAATACGGCTCTCCCCTCCGGCCCAGTCCCCTCGGTCGTCCGATTCTGCCACGATCGGGCCAGGTGGTCAGCCGGAAAAAGCCGCCCGGTAAGGGCTTATACCGGACGGCGCCGGGTAACGGGTTGGCTCACCTTCTTTAAGAGGTCCATTTGAGGGGCCTTCAGGAGGCCTTCTTGACCAACCCGGCGAGTGCGCCAAGGACCGCCGCTCCCGCCAGCGCGAGCGCGCACACCCAGAGCGCGTCGGCCGGAGCGGCGGGGCCCGCCTCCAGCCGGTTCAGGAAGAGCGTCCCGAAGGTCGCCACTCCTATGAGCTGGCCGAGCTGGGTGACCGTCGCGAGGAGCCCGCTCGCGTCAGCCGCGTCCTCGGGGCGTACGGTCGCCAGCGCGCCGGTCAGGGTGGGGCTGAAGCCGAGCGCCAGACCCGCGCCGACCCCCACATAGGCGGCGTACATCGCGGGTCCCCCGTCGCCGATGTCGCGCATCACCCAGCCGACGGCGACGGCCGAGAGGGCGGTCAGCGCGAACCCGCCGGGGACGAGCGCGCGCCGCAGACCCGGGTGCCAGTTGCGCCAGGTCAGCCCGACAAGACCGAAGACCACGGCCATGGGTACGAAGGTGAGTCCCGCGCGCAGGGCGCTGTAGCCGAGCCCGCCCTGCACATAGAGGGTGAGGGTGAAAAGGAAACCCGCGTTGACGGCCATCACCAGCAGGATCCGTACGGCCGCGAGTCCCATCCCGGGGATTCGGAGGACCCTGGGCGCGACCAGCGGAGCGCCCCCGCGCCGGGCGAGCCGGGACTCGAAGGCCAGGAAGCAGCCGAAGAGGACCACGGCGGCGGCCATGGAGGCCCAGGACCAGACCGGCCAGTCCTCCTCCTGGCCGAGGACCAGTGGAACGGTGAGGAGCGAGACGGCCGCGGCCAGCAGCACCAGACCGGGCAGATCGAGACCGCGGGTGCGCTCCGGCTCGTCGCGGCGGTCCTGGGGCAGCACCCGGGCGCCGAGCGCCAGCAGCGCCAGTCCGATCGGTACGTTCACGAGGAAGACCGGCCGCCAGCTCGCGCCGAACAGGTCGGCGCTGACCAGGACACCGCCGACGACCTGCCCCGCCGCCGCGCCGGTGGCGAGGACGGCCGAGTAGGCGCCGAGCGCCCGTACCCGCCGCTCACCGGTGAAGTTGCGCTGGATCAGGCTGAGCACCTGCGGGATCATCAGCGCCGCGCCCGCGCCCTGGACCAGCCGGAAGGCGATCAACTGGCCGGTGCCCGCGGCCAGTCCGCAGGCGAGCGAGGCGGCGGTGAACACCGCGAGCCCGCCCAGATACATCCGGCGGTGGCCCAGCAGATCGCCGAGCCGGGCACCGGTGATCAGCAGGACGGCGTAGGCGATGGTGTAGCCGGCGATGACGAGCTGGAGCGCGGCGCCGGACGCGTCGAGTTCGGTGCGGATCGTCGGGGCCGCCACATTGACGATGAACACGTCGAGCAGCGCCATGAACTGGGCCGCGAGCACCACGGCGAGCAGCCCGGGCCGTCTTCCCGCACCGGCCGCCGGACCGCCGCCCGCGCTCGCGCCGGGGGCGTTGTCAGTGCCGTGGTCTTTACTGGATCCGTGGGTGTGCCGAGAGTTCTCGGGTGAGGTCGTCGTCATGGGACCGAGCCTGGGCGCGGTCGGGTACGGGTAACGAGAGCCCGCCGATGCTGGTACCGGCAGCACCTGGCAGAGGTGGGTTCACGGATCGACGATGGGGGCGTGACGACGATGGCAGTACGGCATGCGGCAGACACCGCGCCCGCGACGGGCGGGGCGGACACAGCGGGGGCACGGGGTGTCCGGGCCGCGGCGGGCAGGCGCCGCAGAGCGGAGCTGGCGGCGTTTCTGCGCGGGCGCCGGGCCAGGGTGACCCCTGCCGATGTCGGGATGCCACCGGGGCTCCGCCGCCGTACACCCGGGCTGCGCCGGGAGGAGGTCGCCCAGCTCTCCGGGGTCGGGGTGACCTGGTACACGTGGCTGGAGCAGGGGCGCCCGATCAACGCCTCGGCACAGGTGCTGGACGCGGTGGCCCGTACGCTCCGGCTCGACCGGACCGAGCGCGAGCACCTCTACCACCTCGCGGAAGTGCCGCACGAACCGGATCCGCAGGCCGACGCGGAGGGGGTCGGACCGGAGATAGAGGGCATCCTCGACGCGCTCGATCCCCGCCCGGCAGTGGCGTACAACGCGCGGTACGACATCCTGGCCAGCAACGCCGCCTACCGCGGCCTCTTCGACTTCGCACCGTTTCCGGAGACGGAGTACGGACTGCCGAACGCGCTGTGGACCCTGTTCACCGTCGCCGAGCACCGCTGTCCGCTGGTCTATCCGGAGGCGGAGCTGCCGGTGATGGTGGCGACGCTGCGCGGTGCGTACGGCCGGCATGTGGGCGAGCCCGGCTGGGAGTCGTTCGTACGGCGGCTCTCGGCGGCCAGTGCGCGCTTCGCCGAACTGTGGGAGAGCGGGGATGTGACCCCGCCGGGGCCCCGGGTGAAGACCTTCCGGCACGAGGAGACCGGGGAGATACGGATGACCACGGTGTCGCTGTCGGTCAACGGAATGCCGGAATGCCGGATCGTCGTCTACACACCGGTGGACGAGGAGAGCGGTCGCCGGATAGCCGCACTGCGGGCCAGGGAACCCGGTGCGGACGCTTAGACGCTCAGGGCCAAGGGCGAGGGGAGACACAAGGGCCAGGAGACAAGGGCCGGGAGTACGAGTGGCGAGGCTCGGCGAAGCCCCTCGCGGGAACGACGAAGGGCGGAGAGGCTCGCGCTTTCCGCGAGCACACTCCGCCCTCGATCCTGTGGAGCTAAGGAGAATTGAACTCCTGACCTCCTGCATGCCATGCAGGCGCTCTACCAACTGAGCTATAGCCCCGTGCGTTCTTCGCGCTCCGCGCCGTGAACAAGAAGAACCTTAGCCTGCGACCTGCCGGAAAGTGAAATCCGGCGGACCGCCGGCAGTAGCTGCCCGGCCGTCGTCTCAGTCGTCGTCGCCGAGCACCGGTTCGGGGAGGGTTCCCGCGTTGTGCTCCAGCAGCCGCCAACCGCGCGCGCCCTCGCCGAGGACCGACCAGCAGCAGTTGGAGAGCCCGCCGAGCCCTTCCCAATGGTGCGCCTCCAGACCCAGCAGCCGGCCGATCGTGGTGCGGATGGTGCCGCCGTGGCTGACCACGACGAGCGTGCCGTCGTCGGGCAGCTTCTCGGCGTGGTGGAGCACCACGGGCGCGGCCCGGTCGGCGACCTCGGTCTCCAGTTCACCGCCGCCGCGCCGTACCGGCTCGCCGCGCTTCCAGGCCGCGTACTGCTCGCCGAACCGCTCGACGATCTCCTCATGGGTCAGCCCCTGCCAGGCGCCCGCGTAGGTCTCGCGCAGGGCCGAGTCGTACGAGACGTCCAGCCGGGTGAGCACGGCCAGCTCGGCGGCGGTGGCGGTGGCCCGTCTGAGGTCGGACGCGATGATCGCGTCGGGCTTCAGCGAGGCCAGCAGCCGGGCCGCCCGGCGGGCCTGGGCACTGCCCGTGGGGCTCAGTTCGATATCGGTCGAGCCCTGGAAGCGGCGCTCCAGATTCCAGGACGTCTGGCCGTGCCGCCACAGGATGACGCGGCGGCCACGGCCGCTCCTGCCGCCGTTCAGCGCAGCTCACCGTCCGTCGTGCCACCGGACCCGGCGGCTCCGGCCGCGCCCGCGACTCCGGCGTGCTCGGCGGCCTTGCCCCGGGTCTTGACGGCGTCCTCGGGCAGGTCCAGCTCGGGGCAGTCCTTCCACAGCCGCTCCAGGGCGTAGAAGACACGCTCCTCGCTGTGCTGCACATGCACGACGATGTCGACATAGTCGAGAAGGATCCAGCGGGCGTCGCGGTCTCCCTCGCGGCGCACCGGCTTGGCGCCCAGCTCCTTCTGGAGCCGCTCCTCGATCTCGTCGACGATCGACTTGACCTGGCGGTCGTTGGGCGCGGAGGCGAGGACAAAGGCATCGGTGATCGACAGCACATCGCTGACGTCGTACGCGATGATGTCGTGCGCGAGCCGGTCGGCGGCCGCCTGTGCGGCGGCGTTCACAAGCTGGATGGAACGATCAGTAGCGGTCACAAGCAGGCTTTCGTCGACGGTTGGGGCGACATCCAGGATCTCACGCCCCACCGCTCCCCGGCACAGCCATAAACGGCGCCCGCACCGAGGCCCCTCTCCAAGGCCCCGGAGGGCCCGCGCCGAGACCCCGGCCGGGACCCGCGACGGAACCGCTGTGGACCGGGACCCGCCGCGGGCGTCAGGGGTCCCGGTCACGGCACTCGGCCGCTACTCGATGCTCACCTTGTAGTCCTCGCCCAGCACCACCGAGACATCGGCGTTCGGGGCGGGGGTGCCCTTCTTCACCGCGCTCGTCGGGAGGCCCAGCGTCTTGGCGACCTCCACCGCCTGCGGCTTGTTCGCCTCGTCGCCATAGCTGACCTGCGAGGACGTCAGCGCGGAACCGTTCCCGGCGTCCACGAAGCCATAGCCGCCATTGACCAGGGCGATCCGGGCGGACTCCGCCGCGTCCTCGTTCCCGCTCGCGTTCTTCACCCCGACCCGTACCGCGGTGCCCTTCTCCGGCGCGCTGACCGAGCCGCCCAGGATGTCCTTGACCACACCGTTCGCGGCTTCGTCGCTGAGCGTGCCGTCCGTCTCCACGGGCAGGACCGTCGTCGTGTAGTCGCCCACCTTGGCGTGCTCGGCGAGCTTGGCGAGCGAGGCGCCGAGGTCCTTCTCGGGCAGCGAGGGGTCGAGGATCTGCGCCAGCGTCTCGACGGTGATCGTCGCGGCCTGCGGATCGTCCGACAGCTTCCGCAGCACGCCCTGGAGCACCTGCCCAAACCGCTGGAGCTGCTTCGTCTCCGGCTCGCCAGGCCCGCGGTAGGTGGCGTACGCGACGGCCATCCGCCCGTTGAGCGTCTGGTCCGCGCCCTTCTTCACCACCGGCGGGTCGGTCTTCTTCGCGCCGGGCACCTCGGTGTCGGTGGTCAGATCGATCGTGCCGACCAGCTCGACGAGATTGTCCAGATACGGGGTGTCCAGCCGCCACGTACCGGTGATCTTGGTGCCGAGCAGGGTCCCGATGGCCTCGCGGGTGCCGTCCGAGCCGTCCTCGTCCACGGACTTGCCGAGCGTGGTGGAGGTGCCGTCGTCATTGGCGACCGCGAGGGAGTTGGGCAGCAGTACGGTCGTACCCCGGCCGGTCGTGGAGTTGTTGACCAGCAGGGCCGTGGAGGTGCCCTTCTGCTTGGTGTTGTGCAGATGCACCACGATCACATCGCGCTTCTGCGGTCCGGTGGCGGTGGCCTTCTTCTCCTCCGCCGCGGACAGCCCGGGCAGCTTGCCCGCGTACCAGAGGTAGCCGACGCCCCCGACGAGCGCCAGCGCGAGGACGACGATCAGCGCCACCACCCGGTTACGGCCGCGGCGCCGGGCCTCCTCGCGCCGCTCGGAGCGGCTCTCGGTGAACTTGAGCCAGTCGATGACGTCTTGGGAGTCCTCGTCCGGCTCCTCGATGAAGGAGAACTGCTCGGTCCGGTAGTCGCGGTCCTGCCCGCCCTCGCCGTCCTGGGACCCGTCGTGCTCCCGCGCGCCGGAGCGCCGCTGCCCGGGTACGGACGGCTGCCCGGCGGCCGGCCCGGCGGCGCCCGGCTCCTCCACCGTCCCGCCCGCGGAAGGCTGTTGGTGCGTGACATCCCCGGCCTGCCCGGCCTGCTGATGCCCGGCCTGCGGGGCCTGCTGCTGGTGCGGGATGCTCCACTGCTGCGTGGTGTCGACCGCCACGGGGGGCTGCCGGCCCGTCTCGTACGCCTGCTGCTGCCCGGTGTCGTAGCCGTACCCGTACCCGTCGTACCCCTGTTGCTGCTGGGGCTGCTGATGCTGCTGGGCGTACGGGTCGTACTGCCCCTGGGACGGCGGCTGTTGGGGGTGCTGGGACTGCTGCGGCTGCTGCTGGGCGTACGGGTCGTACCCGTACCCCTGCTGCTGTTGAGGCTGCTGCTGTTGGGGCTGCTGCGGCTGCTGGTACACCGGCTGCCCGTACTCGTCGTACCCGACGAGCTGGGGCTGCGTGTAATACGGGTCGTACGGATCGTACGGCTGCTGCTGGTCGTTCACCGGTGCCCCTCTCCGTGGCTCAGTCGCTCAAGCGCCGCGGTACAACTGCCGTTTGTCGATGTAGCGCACCACACCGTCGGGCACCAGGTACCAGACAGGATCGCCCTTCGCGACTCTCTCCCGGCAGTCGGTCGACGAGATCGCCAGCGCCGGGATCTCCACCAGGGACACCCCGCCCTTCGGCAGCCCGTCGGCCGACAGATCGTGCCCCGGCCGCGTGACACCGATGAAGTGGGCGAGCGAGAACAGCTCTTCGTGATTCCGCCAGCTCAGGATCTGGGAGAGCGCGTCGGCCCCGGTGATGAAGAAGAGATCCGCGTCACCGTGAAGGGACCGCAGGTCCCGCAGCGTGTCGATCGTATAGGTCGGGCCGCCGCGGTCGATGTCGCTGCGGCTGACCGAGAACTGCGGGTTGGACGCCGTGGCGATGACCGTCATCAGATAGCGGTCCTCGGCCGGGGACACCGCGCGCTGGGTCTTCTGCCACGGCTGCCCGGTCGGCACGAACACCACCTCGTCGAGATGGAACAGCGCCGCCACCTCACTGGCCGCCACCAGGTGTCCATGGTGGATCGGGTCGAAGGTCCCGCCCATCACACCCAGCCGGCGCCTGGCCCGGCCCACGCCGGAGCCGGCTCCGGGTCCGGTCACGTGGCCGGTTCCGGTGCCGGCGGACGCTTGCTGCTCTCCCATGCGTGCAGAGCCTACTTGCACCGGGTTACGGGCCGGGGTCAGCGGTCGCGGTTGAACCGGGTGGTGATCCACAGCAGCAGAAGCAGCCCGAACAGCGCCCCGCCGCCGATGAGGTACGGGCTGAGGCTTTCGTGGTTACCGCCCTCGGCGCCCTCGGCGAGCATGACCAGGTTGGCGGCGGTGCCGTTGAGGCTCATCTTCAGCAGGCCCTATCCATCGTGTCGGACATCGTGTCGTAGCGGAGACTTCGCGCACATCGTATGCGGGGCCCGCGGGCACGCTCACGCCGACTCAGTCGTTGCGGTTCCGCCGACTCAGTCGGTCTGGTTCTCAGGGCCCTTTCCGGGCTCCTCAGGACCGTTCCCGGACCCGTCGTCGCGGTATCCGCGCAGCAGGAACCACGCGAAGAAGACGGCTCCCACCATCGAGACGGCGAGCACGATCCGCAGGGTGTCGCCGGGTCCCTGCCCGTCGGTGGCCGCGGCGAGACGGGTGGCGGCGAGCAGTGTGGCGGTGTCCGGCATGGCGGTTGCGCTCCTCGGTGGTCGGTGGCACGCCCCGGTCGTTCCGGCCGGCGCCCGCGGGCGCTCCCCGGGAATCGCGGCCGCGGCCCCCCTCCACACGGTAGACCCACCCCATAGGCTGGATCGGGTCAGGGGGACGAGCCTTGGACTCGTAGGAAGCAGGAAGCGGGGACATCCATGACCGAAGCCGAAGACAACCGCGAGCAAGAAGCCGGGCACGAAGCACTCCACAAGAATGTGCCGAGCAGGCAGCGCAAGCGCTTCCCCGGTATCTCCTCGCGGGCGTACGAACACCCCGCGGACCGTTCGGCGCTGGTGGCGCTGCGCAAGCTCAGCGGGTTCGACACCGTGTTCAAGGCACTGAGCGCGCTGCTGCCGGAGCGGAGCCTGCGGCTCCTCTTCCTCTCCGACTCGGTGCGGGTGAGCGACGCGCAGTTCGCGCATCTGCACGCCATGCTGCGGGACGCCTGTTACATCCTGGACCTGGAGAAGGTCCCGGTCATGTATGTGGCGCAGGACCCCAAGCCCAACGCGATGTGCATCGGTCTGGACGAGCCGATCATCGTGGTCACCACCGGGCTGGTGGAGCTGCTCGACGAGGAGGAGATGCGGGCGGTCGTCGGCCACGAGGTGGGCCATGCCCTCTCCGGTCACTCCGTCTACCGCACGATCCTGCTGTTCCTGACCAATCTGGCCCTCAAGGTCGCCTGGATCCCGCTGGGCAATGTCGCGATCATGGCGATCGTCACGGCGCTGCGCGAGTGGTTCCGCAAGTCGGAGCTGTCGGCGGACCGGGCCGGGCTGCTGGTCGGGCAGGATGTACGGGCCTCGATGCGCGGCCTGATGAAGATCGCCGGGGGCAACCATCTGCACGAGATGAATGTGGACGCGTTCCTGGCGCAGGCCGAGGAGTACGAGGCGGGCGGCGATCTGCGCGACTCGGTGCTGAAGATCCTGAACGTACTGCCGCGTACGCACCCCTTCACCACCGTGCGGGCCGCCGAGCTGAAGAAGTGGGCGGAGAGCCGCGACTACCAGCGGATCATGGACGGTCACTATCCGCGCCGCGACGAGGACAAGGACACCTCGGTCACGGACTCCTTCCGCGACTCGGCCGCGCATTACGCGGACACGGTGCGGGGGAGCAAGGACCCGCTGATGAAGCTGGTGGGCGATATCGCGGGCGGCGCGGGGGATCTGGGCGGGAAGCTGCGGGACGTCTTCACGGGCGGCGGTACGGGTAGCGGTGGCGGTACGGAGTCCGGCGGCGAGAAGAAGTAGCGCCGGGCCCGGCCGGCCAGCCGGTTTGTGCTCAATCGCCGGACGGGCTGGAATTCAGCCCGTCCGGCTGGGCCGTGCGGGCCAGGGTGCCGCACAGTGCCGTATCGGCCGGGCCCGTGGCGTACGGGTCCGTGCCCGCCGGATCGTCCGGCTTGGCCCGCTCCCCCGCCAGCAGCGGCCGCAGCGTCGCCGGTGCCTCCGCCGAGCAGGCCTGCGGGCCCGCCAGCACATCGCTGCTCAGCACCTCCGTACGGTGCTTCAGCAGGTCCTCCACATCGAACCGGAACCGCATCTCGCGCCGTACGGTGAACAGCGAGGCGTCCCGCACCGGCCGCGCCGCGGAAGCCGCCGGTCTCAGCGCGTACACGAAGACATGCTCCGAGACCACCTCCAGCGTCCCGGCCGAGGTCTGCTCGTACCGCAGAGTCCCGTGCGCGCGCACCCCGCTGCCGGCCGGTACGGCCTTCGCCGGGTCGAACCGTACGAGCCAGCCGGCCGGGGAGTGCCTGCCGTCATTGGCGGGGGCGGAGATGCTGCGGTCGAACTGGGGAAGCTGGTCGGGGTCGAGCAGCACCCGCACCGGCCGTACCGTATGGCCCGCGAGGACGTCCGGGTCCATCGAGGACGCCACGAGATAGTCCTTGACGGTGGTCAGCGCGGCCATCACCTGGCCCTCGGAGAAGTCCCCGGTGTCCCGGGCCGCGGGCAGCGCGACCCCGGCCGCCCCCTCCCGGAACTGCGCCGCCGGGCTGTGCGCGAAGAGATCGTCGGGTGCCCCGCCCGGTACGCGGTCGCTCGGGGCCAGCGGGACCACCGCCATCCGCGCCTGCGGCACGGTGCCCGCCGTGATGGGCCGGTACGGATTGCGCAGACCGAGATAGATCGCGGAGCCGAAGGCCAGGACGATCACCAGCAGGAGGAGCAGCAGCCGCTTGGGGCCGTTCCGGAATCCGGAACGTCTGAACCGCCTTCTCGGCGGGGGCGGCGGGACCCTCCGTACCGCATGGCTGTGGTCCCTCATCCGCTCCTTGGCTGAGGCCTCACGGAGCCGGGCAGCTCGGATGAACGACTCGTCGAAGTCGACGGACCCGTACTCGTCGTCACCTCCGCCGGGGAGCCCCTCAGGTTCCCCTTCGGGTGGGTCTCCACGCCCTGCCATACCTTCAGGGTAGGTCGGCGGGGGCGATCGTAAACGCTCGGCCGCGAGTCAAGTGCCGGTACGGCCGCGTTCCGCCGTCCGGGTGAAAACCCGGAAATCCAAAGCAATTTCAGCCGGGTTTCCGGCCGGATTCGAACGGTGTTTCCGGAGGGCGTACGGGCGGTCCCGCAGGCGCGCGGAACGTGTACCGCGGACGTTCAGGCCGTATGCGGAGCCGGGCGCTCAGGGCGTATGCGGAACCGCGGAGAGCAGCGGCGCCGTGGGGACCGCGGAGACCGACACCGAGACGCTGGGCCCGACCGGACCCGGCTTGTCGATCCCGGAAGTGGCGGGCTGCGGCACCTGGTCGTCGCGGCTGCTGGAGGCGCCGCGGTAGACGGCGGTGAAGGCGAGCGCGACCATCCCGATGCCCATCAGCAGCGCCAGCAGCCAGGCGACCGGCCGGTGCCAGCGGGCGCTGCCGCGGTACGGGCGCAGAGCGCCGCCATGGCGTCCGTACGGGCCCGAGAGCCCGTCAGGGTCATCCGGGTCGTACTCGCCGTCGTACGGGTACTCGCCGCCGTACACGCCGTCCCGGCCGTACAGCTCCTCGTACAGCTCGTCCTCGGGCGGTCCTCCGCCGGCCCTCGCGCGGGCCGCCTCGGCCTCCGCGCGCGCCTGGGCGGCGGCGAGCAGCCGCTCGACGGCGGAGGGTTCATGGACGGGTGCCGACCGGACGAAGTCCTCGTCGAACACCACGGAGGCGAACTCCTCGTCCGCGCCTCCGCGGTCGTCGTCGGGCTCCCGGCCGTCCGGGAACGGCCTGCCCCCCACGTCGTCCGGCACCTCTTCAGAGTAGACCTGGGCCGCCGTTTTGGGCAGGCGGAGTCCGAACTCTCCCGGACTCTCCCGGCTTCGTTCACCGCACCCGCCCCACCCGGTCACCCCTGCCCCACCGGCACCGGCCGACGGGCGGGCGGGCGGGCGCCTACCGGATGTGGCCGTCGCCGGTGACGATGTACTTGGTCGAGGTCAGCTCCGGCAGCCCCATCGGGCCCCTCGCGTGCAGCTTCTGCGTGGAGATCCCGATCTCGGCGCCAAAGCCGAACTGTCCGCCGTCCGTGAACCGCGTGGACGCGTTCACAGCGACCGTCGTGGAATCGACCAGCCGGGTGAATCGCCGGGCTGCGGCCTGCGAGGTGGTGACGATCGCCTCCGTATGGCCGGACGACCAGAGCCGGATATGGGCGACGGCCGCGTCCAGCGAGTCCACCACCGCGGCTGCGATGTCGTACGAGAGGTACTCGGTCTCCCAGTCCTCCGCGGTGGCCGCCACAACCCGCGCCTTGGACCCCTCCGCGTACGCCAGCACCCGCTCGTCGGCGTGCACGGTCACCCCGGCGTCGGCGAGCGCGTCCAGGGCGCGCGGCAGGAACGCCGCCGCGATGTCCTGGTGGACGAGAAGCGTCTCGGCGGCGTTGCACACGCTGGGCCGCTGCGCCTTGGAGTTGATCAGGATCTCGACGGCCATGTCCAGATCGGTCTCGGCGTCGACGTACACATGGCAGTTGCCGGTGCCGGTCTCGATGACGGGGACGCTGGAGCCCTCGACGACCGTACGGATCAGGGAGGCGCCGCCGCGCGGGATCAGTACGTCGACGAGCCCGCGCGCCCGCATCAGCTCCTGCACGGACTCCCGGCCCTCGCCCGGTACGAGCTGGACGGCGTCCGCGGGCAGTCCGGCGCCGCCGACGGCGTCGCGCAGCACCCGGACGAGCGCGGTGTTCGAGGAGCGCGCGGAGGACGAGCCGCGCAGCAGGACGGCGTTGCCCGACTTCAGGCAGAGCGCGGCGGCGTCGACGGTGACATTGGGCCGCGCCTCGTAGATGATCCCGACGACCCCGAGCGGCACCCGGACCTGGCGCAGATCGATCCCGTTCGGCAGCGTCGAGCCGCGGACGACCTCGCCGACCGGGTCGGGCAGCGCCGCCACGTCCCGTACATCCGCGGCGATGGCCCGTACCCGTTCGGGGGTCAGGGTCAGCCGGTCGATGACCGCCTCGCTGGTCCCGGCCTCCCGGGCGCGGGTGACGTCCTCGGCGTTGGCCGTGACGATCTCGTGCGTACGGACCTCCAGCGCGTCCGCGATCGCCAGCAGTGCGTCGTCCTTGGCCGCGCGCGGCAGTGGCGCGAGGTCTGCGGCCGCCGCGCGGGACCGGTAGGCGGCCCTGGTGACCGGGGAGAGGTTGTCGTACGGCGAAAGCGAGGTCATGCCCGCAGGGTAGTGCGCCTCCTGCGGGCATTCCGCTCGTATTCCGTACTCCGAGACACTTCCGAAAGCGCTTCCGGCCCGCGCGGGAGGTCAGCGGGGTCAGAACGGATGGACGCCCACCGGAGCCGCCGGGGGCGGGCCGTATCCCTCCGCGATCCGCAGGTGGTACGTCTCGCGGTCGATGACCTCAAGGCCGACGATCTCCCACGGCGGCAACTTCGCGCTCGACCGGTGCTCGCCCCAGAGCCGCAGCGCCACCGCGGCGGCGTCGTGCAGATCCCGGGCCTCCTCCCAGTAGCGGATTTCCGCGTGGTCGTTGGCGTACCGGCTCGTGAGCAGAAACGGATGGTCGTGGGCCAACTGTTCCAAGCCACGCCGGACCTCCGTCAGCGGGGCCTCGGCACCCGAGACGCTGAGCGTGATGTGCCACAGTTTCGACACCGCCCGGCCCTCCCCGCGGGCGTCCCTTCTCGATACGGCCTCCCGCTGTCGTTCTTCGTCGAAGTCTTCCCCCGCTTCGACGCTGGTCAGGGCCCTTTCCTGCGCCATGGCCCGGCGGGCATGGGCACTGCCCCCGGTCCCTCGGGGCGCCGCCCCCGGGCGCGCTCGTCTCACCAGCGGCCTCCTGTTGCTGCGTCGTCGTGCTGTTCCCCGCCTGTACCCCTGAGACAAAGTTGACCAGTCCCGGGCGCGGCATGGGGTGCTTTTGGTAAAGGTCCCTGTTCAAAGGCAGCAGTTTCAGCCGTTTCAGGGGCCGGTCACAAGTGCAGGATGACCAGATCGTCCCTGTGTACGACTTCCCGCTCATATGCGGGGCCCAGTTCGCGGGCCAGATCCCGGGTGGAGCGGCCGAGGAGCTGGGGGATCTCCTTGGCGTCGAAGTTGACGAGTCCGCGGGCGATGGCACGGCCCTGGCCGTCCCGCAGCTCGACCGGGTCCCCGGCGCTGAACTCGCCTTCCACGGAGGCGATCCCGGCCGGCAGCAGTGAGGTGCGCCGCTGGACGACCGCCCGTACGGCGCCGTCGTCCAGGGTGAGCGCGCCCTGCGGGGCCGAGGCGTGTGCGAGCCAGAGCAGCCGGCCCGTGGAGCGGCGGCCGGTGCGGTGGAAGTACGTGCCGGTGTCGCGGCCCGCGAGGCCGTCGGCGACCCGGCCTGCCGAGGTCAGGACGACCGGGACCCCGGCCGCGGTGGCGATGGCCGCGGCCTCGACCTTGGTGACCATGCCGCCGGTGCCGAGGCCCGCCTTGCCCGCGCTGCCGAGGGAGACCCCGGCCAGATCGGCGGGGCCGCGCACCTCGTCGATCCGGGAGGTGCCGGGCCTGCTGGGGTCGCCGTCGTACAGCCCGTCGACATCCGACAGGAGGACGAGCAGATCGGCCCGTACGAGATGGGCGACGAGGGCGGCCAGCCGGTCGTTGTCGCCGAACCGGATCTCGTCCGTGGCAACGGTGTCGTTCTCGTTGACGACGGGCACGGCCCCCATGCCGAGGAGCTGGTCCAGGGTGCGGTAGGCGTTGCGGTAGTGGGCCCGGCGGCTGGTGTCGTCCGTGGTGAGGAGCACCTGCCCGACCCGTACGCCGTACCGCGCGAAGGAGGCGGTGTAGCGGGCCACCAGCAGCCCCTGGCCGACGCTGGCCGCGGCCTGCTGGCGGGCCAGGTCCCGGGGGCGGCGTACGAGACCGAGCGGCGCGAGCCCGGCGGCGATGGCGCCGCTGGACACCAGGACGATCTCCTTCTCGCCGCCCTTTCTGACCTGGGCGAGGACATCGACGAGGGCGTCGACGCGGTCGGCGTCGAGGCCCCCGGCGGCGGTGGTGAGCGAGGAGGAGCCGACCTTGACGACGATGCGCCGGGCCCGCGTCACCACGTCGGCGCGCGTCACCACGTCGGCCCGCGCGGCCACCTCGGCCTGCGCCACCGCCTCGGCCCGCCCGGCCGACTCCGGCTGCTCCGGCGCCGCTGCCTCCGGCTGTCCCGTCGGCTCCGGCCGGTCCCCGGGTCCCGGCCGCCCCGTCAGCTCCGCCCCCGCCGCGTCCTGCCGTGCCGCTGCCACGTGCTCTGCCTCTGTTCTCACACCGCGTGTGCTCTCACACCGCGTGCTCTCGCGCCGGGCTCACCGCGCGCGCTGCCGCGGAGGCCCGCGCCCGGCAGGCCTCCCGTCCGGTCAGCGTACGCGCGCGGCGCCCCCGGACGGCGGGCCTTTTCAGTGGGTGGGACGGCCCCCGCGGACCCGCTTCGATCAATCAATCCGCGCCACCGCACAACCGGATGCGGGTGACAACTGTCTTTCAGGTGTAACAACGGGAGGGAAACATCGTCCTCCGGGCGGGGATAGGCTGACCGTCGGCAGCGCCCCTCGCTCCGCCGACGGCGGCGCCCCCTTCCCCCCGTGTAGCACGCCGGGCAATCACACACGAGATGGGCCACCAGTAAATGCCAGTTAAAGTGAGCGTCGTCATTCCGGTATACAACCCGGGTAAGTACATCGACCCCTGTGTCGATTCACTGCTGGCCCAGACGCTGCCGGCCGCCGACTTCGAGGTCCTCTTCGTCGACGACGGTTCCACCGACGACTCCCCCGCCCGGCTCGACAAACTGGCGGACGAACACCCTCACTTCCGGGTGATCCACATCCCCAATTCCGGCTGGCCGGGAAAGCCCAGAAACATCGGCGTCTCCGAAGCGCGCGGCGAGTACGTCCAGTTCGTCGACCAGGACGACCATCTGGCCTCCGACGCCCTGCGACGCCTGTACGAGATGGGCCACCGCAACAGCTCCGACATCGTGATCGGCAAGGTCGCGTCCAATTTCCGCGGCGTCCCGCACGGGGTGTTCAGGACGAACCGCGAGAAGTGCGATCTGAGCAGTGCCCCGCTGTACGACAGCCTCACCCCGCACAAGATGTTCCGTACGGAGTTCCTCCGCGAGAACGGCATCGCGTACCCCGAGGGCAAGCGCCGGCTGGAAGACCAGCTTTATATGATGCAGTCGTACTTCCCGGCGAAAGTGGTGTCGATCCTCGGGAATTACACCTGCTACTACTACTCGAAGCGGGACGACGGCCAGAACGCCGGATCGGCCAAGCTCGTACCGTCCGGGTACTACGGCAACCTCCGCGAGGTCCTCCAGGTCGTCGTCGACAACACCGAACCGGGTGAATTCCGGGACCGGCTGCTGCGCCGCTTCTACCGGGTGGAGATGCTCGGACGGCTGAGCGAGCCGGGTGTGCTGAAGTTCACCCCCGAGTACCTCGACGAGATGGTCGAGGCCATCCGCCCGCTCGTCCGGGACTTCATCACGGACGGCGTGCACGAGGGACTCGGCTCGCTGACCCGGCTGCGCTCCACTCTGCTGCGCGCCGACGACCGCGAAGGGCTGATGCGGATCGCCCGCTTCGCCTCCTCGGTCAAGGGCGCGGCCCGTCTTGAGGACTTCGCCTGGGAGTCCGACGGCAGGATCGCGCTCTCGCTGACCGGCCGGCTGGTCCACGGCGAGGACCGTGAGCCGCTGCGCCTGATCCGCCGTGACGGCCAGTACTTCCTGCACCCGGACATCACCGAGGGTCTGCTGCCGGCCGGTGAACTCCTCGATGTCACCGACGACATGGACGGATTCAAGGGCGAACTGTCCCTGCGCAACCGCGAGACGGCCGTCGAGTGGCCGTGCCCCGTCGACTTCAGCGCCGAGATCGAGAAGCTGCCCGGCAACGGCACGGGCAACGGCGGCGGCACCGAGGGCGAGAGCTACGAGGTCGTGCTGCGCGGCCGCGGCCATGTCACCAGCGAGGCGGTCAAGGGCCGGGGCAGGGTCTCCCGTGGCTTCTGGGACGTCTGGGTGCCGCTGCGCGGCCTCGGTCTCGTACGGAAGGCCCGGCTCGGCGCCGACCGCGCGCCGGAGGTGGACGCCAAGTGCCTGCCCGCGGTGCTCGGTTCACCCGCCCGTCCGGTCATCCCGTACTTCACGGACCCGCACGGAAATCTGACCCTCGATGTCGCGGGCCGCGCCAAGAAGATGGCCACCTATCTCGCGGACCGCCCGGTCCTGCGGATGCCCGGCGGCAGTCCGGAGCTGCGCCTCGATGTGTTCACCGGCAGCAAGTCCGGTCCCCGGGCCGTCGAGCTGGTGCTGACCGGCCAGGACGGCTCCACCAGGACCCTGGGGGCCACGCTCCGCCCCGACCACGGCCGGGCGCATCTCGGCATCCCCGCACGGGTGGCGGACCTGCCGGCCGGGACGGTACGGCTGTCCGTGCGGCTGGACGGTCCGAAGGGGCCCGAACTGCCGCTCTGCGAGGCCCCCGTGGGCCCCGGCGGCCGGATCCGGCTGGACCACGCCGGTCTGCCGGCCGCCGACCCCGCACTCGTACGGGTGGTCGCGGTGCAGCGCCGCAGGGCAACCCTGCGCCGGGTGCTCCGCTCGGCGGGCGGCCCGATCGTACGGCGGCTGCCCGCCTCGGCGCGGAAGAAGGTACGGCGCCTCGCGGCCCGCTTCTGACCCATACCCCGCCCCGCGCCCCGCGCACCGAGCGGGCCATGAGAACGAACACCCTGTACCAAGAACAACAAGGACGTGATCACATGCGGCAGCTTTCGGTCGAAGGCGCCTGGGTCCAGGAACCGAAGCTCTTCCCGGACAGCCGTGGCAGCTTCCACGAGTGGTTCAAGGCCGCCGACTTCACCGGCGCGGCCGGCCACTCCCTCCAGCTCGCCCAGGCCAACTGCTCGGTGTCCAGCCTCGGCACCCTGCGCGGTATCCACTTCGCCGATGTGCCGCCCGGCCAGGCCAAGTATGTGAAGTGTGTGCGGGGCGCGGTGCTGGACGTCGTCGTGGACATCCGCGTCGGCTCCCCGACGTACCGGCAGTGGGAGGCCGTACGGCTGGACGATGTGGACCACCGCGCCGTCTATCTCGCCGAGGGGCTCGGCCATGCCTTCATGGCCCTGACCGATGACGCGACCGTCGTCTATCTCTGCTCCGAGGGGTATGCCCCCGGGCGCGAGCACGGTGTCAACCCGCTGGACCCGGCGCTCGCGATCGAGTGGCCCGAGGGCATCACCCCGCTGCTCTCCGAC
The DNA here is from genome assembly GCF_042800555.1 of Streptomyces sp. NPDC057617. NCBI lineage: Bacteria > Bacillati > Actinomycetota > Actinomycetes > Kitasatosporales > Streptomycetaceae > Streptomyces > Streptomyces sp. NPDC057617. Next base: position 90,038 of record NZ_JBHVGV010000006.1, read on the forward strand.
AAGGACGCGGCGGCCCCGACGCTCGCCGAGGCCGAGGCCTCGGGCCTGCTGCCCCTGTACGCGGACTGCCGGGCGTACGCCGCCAAGCTGGCCGCCCGCGGCTGACGGCAAGCACGTACGCGGATACGGAAGGGGGCGGGCAAGGCACAAGAATTGCAGCCCCCCCCTCCCCCAGCCCTGACAGCGCCGCTCTTGCAAAGGTGAGCCCCCCCCTTAG
>NZ_JBHVGV010000006.1:90264-218733 GCF_042800555.1 Streptomyces sp. NPDC057617
GGAGGGTCCGGCCCAATCGGGGGCTGTTCTTCCCCTTCCGTACACAGGCCGGTACAGGCCTGTCGATACGAGTGCGATCTCAGCCGGTGATCGCCTCGATCTGCTTGCGCAGCGGCGCGAAGGCCGACCGCGGGCGCCGCAGGTTACGAGCACGCGCCAGCCCCGTCCAGAACCCGGCCCCGAGCAGCGCCTCGGGCCGTACCGCGTTCTTGCGGACCAGCACCTCGTCCGGCACCTTCTGCGGGTCCGGGACGACATACTCCTCGATGATCTTGTCGTACTTGTCCTTCAGCACCGTGCTCTCCGGGTTGGCGCCGAAGATGGCCACCACCCCGGTCGGCTCGGTGTCGACGTCGACGACCAGCAGATCGGGGCGGAACCGCCGCAGCACCTGCGCGACCTTGTAGACATCGCCGGCCCAGAACTTGGTGTGCCGGTCCCGCGCGGCCTCGTCGACATCGCGCGGCAGCATGTCGTCCAGGACGATCACGCTGGACCAGCGGGAGTGCTTCTCGACATTCATGAAGTCCCGCAGCGCGAACTCGAAGAGATGCATGCCGTCGATGAACGACATCTCCAGCTTCGGCTCGCCGCCCAAGAGATTGACCGGGTCACGGCGGGCCAGCGCGCGGAACGGGTTGCGGCCGTTGCGCAGATGGATCAGAGGATCCTTGCGGGCGAAGAAGTCGTCGCTGGTGGCCTTGACCAGATGGACATCGCAACTGATGTCCGTGACGACCCGGAACGCCGGGTCGACGGCCACCGACGGAACCCGGGACAGTGCCAGGCTGCGCCCGTCATTGACCCCGATCTCCAGATAGTTGCGGGGTTTGTACACACGGTGCAGTCGGCGCAGGAAGCCGTGGCGATCCACGTAAGGGCCCTTCACTGAGATCACTGAGAATCAACAACGTACGGATTGATTCTCAGTGAACTTAGTGGGTACAGATGTTGTCCGTAAACATCTACCGATCAGTAACACCCATTCGGCGGCCCGCCACCTGCCCGCGCTCCGCCGCCACCAGCGCCGGAAACGCGTCCTCAAGCGCGTCCCGCCAGTCCCGGATCGGTTCGATGCCGACGGGCTTCCACCGCTCGTGCCCCAGGACGCTGTACGCGGGCCTGGGCGCCGGCCGTACGAAGGCCTCGCTGGTCGTCGGACGGACCCGCTCCGGGTCCGCGCCCAGCAGCCGGAAGATCTCCCGGGTGAGGCCGAACCAGCTCGTCTCGCCGCCGCTGGTGCCGTGGTAGATCCCGGGCTCCGCCGCCCGCACGAGGGCCGCCTGCCCCAGCCGTACCAGCCGGTCCGCGAGATCCGCGGTCCACGTGGGCTGGCCGCGCTGGTCGTCCACCACGTCCAGGGTGTCCTTGACGGACTCCAGCTTGATCATCGTACGGACGAAGTTCCCGCCGCCCGCTCCGTACAGCCAGGCCGTACGGACCACATAGCCCGTCTCCGGCAGGGCGGCGAGCACCGCGCGCTCACCGGCCAGCTTGGTGCGGCCGTAGGCGCTGCGCGGCGCGGTGAGGTCGTACTCGCCGTACGGTGTCCGGCCGTCCCCCGCGAAGACGTAGTCCGTGGACACCTGGATCAGGATCGCGCGGGAGGCCGCGCAGGCCTCCGCGAGGACCCGGGGCCCGGTGCCGTTGACCGCGAGCGCCTCGGTCTCCTTGGCCTCGGCGTCGTCCACGGCCGTCCAGGCCGCGCAGTTGACGACCACCGATGGCGCGTATGTGTCCATGGCGGCGCGCACGGCGCCCGGGTCGGTGATGTCCAGAGCGGTACGGTCCAGACCGGCCGCGTGCTCCCCGGCCACGGCGAGCCGCGCCAGCAGATCGCGCCCCAGCATCCCGCCGGCGCCGGTGACGAGCCAGCCGCCCGGCCGGCCGCTCACAGCGCCGCACGCCCCTTCAGCGGCTCCCACCAGGCGCGGTTGTCGCGGTACCACGCCACGGTCTCCGCGAGGCCGGTGGCGAAGTCCTTGCGCGGCTCGTACCCCAGCTCCGTACGGATCTTGGCGCAGTCGACGCTGTAGCGCCGGTCGTGGCCCTTGCGGTCGGTGACGTACTCGACACTGGTGTCCCAGTCGGCTCCGCAGGCCTCCAGCAGCAGCCCGGTCAGCTCCTTATTGGACAGCTCCGTGCCGCCGCCGATGTTGTAGACCTGCCCGGCCCGGCCCTTCGTACGGACCAGTTCGATGCCCTGGACATGGTCGTCGATGTGCAGCCAGTCCCGGACATTGCCGCCGTCGCCGTACAGCGGGACCTTCTTGCCGTCCAGCAGATTGGTGATGAAGAGCGGGATGACCTTCTCTGGGAAGTGGTGGTGCCCGTAGTTGTTGGAGCAGCGGGTCACCCGCACGTCCAGGCCGTGGGTGCGGTGGTACGAGAGGGCGATCAGGTCGCTGGACGCCTTGGCCGAGGAGTACGGCGAGTTGGGCTCCAGCGGATGGGTCTCGGGCCAGGAGCCCTCGTCGATCGAGCCGTACACCTCGTCGGTGGAGATGTGCACGAAGGTCTTCACCCCGGCGCGGTGCGCGGCGTCGATCAGGGTGTGGGTGCCCACCACATTCGTACGGACGAACTCGGCGCCGCCGTCGATGGAGCGGTCCACATGCGACTCGGCGGCGAAGTGCACCACCTGGTCGTGCTCGGCCATCAGCTTGGCGGCCAGCTCGGCATCGCAGATGTCGCCCTGGACGAAGGAGAATCCGGGGTGGTCGCGGACCTCGTCGAGGTTGGCCGGGTTGCCCGCGTAGGTGAGCTTGTCGAGCACGGTCAGCTCGATGTCGCCGGGGCCCTGCGGCCCCAGCACCGTACGGACGTAGTGCGAGCCGATGAAACCGGCACCGCCGGTCACAAGGATCCTGTGGGTCATGAGGAGATCTGCACCTTGCTGTGGTCGCCGAGGACGAGTCGGTGGGCGGACGGATTGCGGGGGGCGGGGGTGATCTCGACATCGCGTCCGATCAGTGACGCCTCCACCCGGCGCACACCGGTGAGGGAGGAGCCGCGCAGGACGATGGAGTACTCGATCTCGCTGTCCTCGATCCGGCAGCCCTCGGAGACGGAGGTGAAGGGACCGATGTAGGCGTCGCTGATGACCGTGCCCGCGCCGATGATCGCGGGTCCGACGATCCGGCTGCCGGTGACCCGCGCGCCCTCCTCGATCCTGACCCGCCCTATGATCTCCGTCGCCCCGTCGACCCAGCCGTCGCGGCAGGGCTCGACGGTCTCCAGCACCGAGCGGTTGACCTCCAGCATGTCGGCGACGTTGCCGGTGTCCTTCCAGTACCCGGAGATGGTCGTGGAGCGGACGTCGCGCCGCTGGTCGATCAGCCACTGGATGGCGTGGGTGATCTCCAGCTCGCCGCGCCAGGACGGCTCGATGGAGCGCACGGCCTCATGGACGGCCGGGGTGAAGAGATAGACCCCGACGAGCGCGAGATCGCTCTTGGGCTCCTTCGGCTTCTCCTCCAGGGCCACCACCCGCCCCTCGGCGTCCAGTTCGGCCACACCGAACGAGGTCGGGTTGGGGACCTTGGTGAGCAGGATCTGGGCGTCGGGCCGCTCCTCGCGGAAGCCGTCCACCAGTCCGGTGATGCCTCCGACGATGAAGTTGTCCCCGAGGTACATCACGAAGTCGTCGTCGCCCAGGAAGTCTCGGGCGATCAGCACGGCGTGCGCCAGACCGAGCGGCGCGTCCTGCTGGAGGTAGGTGACCTTTATGCCGAAGCGCGAGCCGTCGCCGACCGCCTCGCGGATCTCCTCCGCGGTATCGCCGACGATGACGCCGACCTCGGTGATGCCCGCCTCGGCGATGGCTTCCAGGCCGTAGAAGAGCACCGGCTTGTTCGCCACCGGTACGAGCTGTTTCGCGGACGTGTGTGTGATGGGGCGCAGACGGGTGCCTGCCCCGCCGGACAGTACGAGAGCCTTCACATTCCCTATCCCATGCTGAGATTTTGGTGCTGTCCGGCCATCGCCCGACGGCATGATTTTACCTGCGATTTCCGGCACGGCCTTTCGCCGTACACCTTGACCGGCCGGAACCGGACAGCCGGAGTGCTTGTGCCGTTACGGCGAGGGCACCGCGTACCGGGTCCGCACCCGGGTCCGCACGCGCCTGGCCAGCCGGAAGAGCAGCGATCTTCGCCGGCGTACGGTCCTGGGCGCCTCGATGCGCTCCAGTCCGGGTCTGCCCACCCAGTCGGGCACGGTGACCTCGTACGAGGCGTCCTTGAGGCCGGTGCTGCGGTCCCCGAAGTGCGGAAAGGCGAGGTACGGGGTGCGGGCGCGGCCCCTGCGGACCACCTCCGGCCTCGCCTCGGCCTTGACGAAGGCGAGCATGTCCCGGAGCAGATCCATCCGGCCGAGAGCCACGCACTCCAGCCGCAGCCGCTCGGAGACCTTGATGCGCCGGGCCACCGACGGGGTCCAGTGGCGTGCCATCAGCGGCGCGGCCAGCTCCATCTTGTGCCGCTGGACCGTCTCGGACTGCTTCACCAGTCCGTGCCCGAACTGCTGGATCAGTCCGACCGTGAAGGGCCTGACCATTAAGCGGTCGCGCTTGGGGCCCGCCGGCACCAGATCGGCGATCAGCGCCATCAGCGCCCCTGTGGCCTCGAACCGCAGGGCGTAGCTGCCGGTCTTGGTCGCATGCTTGCCGTCGTCGCGGCCGACCAGGTAGTAGCAGGTGTAGTCGGAGATCACCGAGACGCCCCGGCCGCGGATGTACGCCTCCATGGTGAAGAGGGCGTCCTCGCCGGTCTTGAGGGTCTCGTCGAAGCGCAGATTCAGCCTTTCGAGCAGTTCGCGGCGGAACAGCTTCTGTGCGCTGAGGGTGAAGATCACCTGCGAGCTGTAGATGTCGACGCGGTCCGCCGTGCGGTTCCACATGGAGCCGGGCGCGCCCCTGTTCACGCCCACGATCTTGCCGAGCACCACGTCCGTACCGGCGCGGTCGGCCATGCCCACCATGCGCTCCAGTGCTTCCTCGCCGAAGTAGTCGTCGGCGTCGAGGAAGAAGACGTAACGGCCCCGGGCCAGGCCGAGACCGACATTGCGGGGGCCGCTGGGGCCGCCCGAATTGGCCTGCCGCACCACCCTGGTCGGGATGGCGCTCCTGGCCGCGAACTCCTCCAGGTACTCCCCCGTGCCGTCGGTCGAGCCGTCGTCGACGGCGACGATCTCGATACGGCCGGCGCCCAGCGTCTGGGCCTCCACCGATTCCAGACAGCGGATCAGATAAGGCATCGCTTCATATGCCCCGACGATCACGCTTACGTCGGGAACTGACTTATCGTTCATCAGAATTCAAGACAATCGTCATCGGATGTTGGTTGTCTTGTCACGATCGCCAGTATGCGTGATGCGCGTCACAGTGCACGTCCGGCGCGCCGGGGCGGTGCTCAACTCCCGTACGGAAAAGGCCCGGCAGCGCGCCCGAAGGCGCCCTGCCGGGCCGAGGCCGTGCTTCAGGGCCTCATCTGCCGCGTACCGTCGGGGAGTTACCCCCGTACGGCCGGTGTCGCGGCCTCTTCGGGACCCGCCATCCGCTGTTCGACTCCCGCGTTGCGTGCCTGCGCCTTGGCCGCCAGCGCGCGTGCCGCCGCGTTGAAGCGCTGAATCGACGAGGGCTCGTCGGGGCCGAGCAGGTACCGCTTCAGCTCGCGGCGGTCGGCCGCCAGCCGGTCGGCGGCCGGGTCGGCCACCGCGGCGAGCAACTGCCCCAGTTCTTCTGCGCTGTTGGAGAGAATCACGGCCGCCCGCACCGCGGTGTTCTGCCGCTTGAACTCCTCGGCGCCCAGACCCGCCGAGTCGGTCACCGCGTACGGCTTGCCGCTCGCGATGAAGTCCGACACCACGCTGGAGATGTCGGAGACCATCGCGTCCGACTCGTTGAAGCAGTCGTACAGCCGGGGCTCGGCGCCGCCGATGACACAGTGCTCCCACCAGCCGAAGGAGCGCCAGTACGCGCCGTTCCACTCGTCCCGCAGCCGGGTCAGCTCCGCCAGCCGCGCCGGGTCGGCCTTGGCGTCGCGCGACTCCTCCGCCTCGTCCCGGCTCGCGTCGGCCATCGCGGACAGCTCGGTCAGCCGCGTCTCGATACGGGACAGCTCAGCCCGCGCCGCCGTCCGGTCGGCGCGGAGCGCGGCGCCCTGATCGGCCCAGCGGGTGTCGGTGGCGCGCTCGGCGGCGGCCTTCTCCAGCAGCGCGACGATCCGCTCGTGCGCGGCCTTCGCCTTGGGGCTGCGGGTCCCGGTGAAGGGATGCGGCTTGTAGAGCACCCGAACGGGTGGCTCCGCGGTCAGCAGCGCCTTGACGATGTTCTCGCCGGCCGCGATCAGCGAGGTATTGCCGGGGCTGTCGTCCCAGCCCTCCCAGGTGGGGGCGTACAGCACGGTCGGAATCGGGTTCTTCGAAGCGCCACCGGCCCCGGCGCCACCCGCCGGCCGGATCGGGGCGAGCTGCGGACGGCCCACCTCGACGATGTCCTCGTCCCGCACCCCGACATCCGCCAGCGCGTACCGGTCCCGCCCGGCCCGGCCCGCGGTCCACACCTCGTCGTACGCCTTGCTGAACGGGTTGACGCTGGCGAGCTTGTCGCTGTCGCCGTGCCCGATGAAGACATGCCGCATCGTCGGGACGCGCAGCATATGGATGTTCTTGCCGACGTTCGCCGCGTACAGCGCGACCCGTACGGTCGACAGGTCCAGGTTCATCAGATGCACCCCGCCGGGCACGCACAGCACCGGCACGGCCGTGGGGCCGAGCTGCTGCGCTATGACCCGCTCGCGCAGGACGATCAGCGGCCGCCCCTCCAGCTCGCCCATCGTCTCCAGCCACATGTTGACCTGGTACGCGGACTCCTTGGAGCCGGAGAAGTACAGCATCACGGTCGGCCGGTAGTCGGCCAGCCAGCCGTCCACCGCCTTGAGCACCTTCTCGGCGGGCGGTACGAGCCGGCTCGGGCGCAGATACGGCAGCAGCCCCGCGACATAGCCCGCGGCCAGCACCACCGAAAGACCGAGGCCCGCGAAGCCGTACAGGTTGTCCCGGGTCTCCAGCGTGATCAGCACCCCCGCCATGGCGAAGACGTCCAGATGGAGCATCTTCTCGGCGGACCGGTTGAGCAGCCAGCGCGGCGGGGCGTCCGGGATCCGGAGCGCGCCCAGGTCGATGTTGCGGGTGACCACGGGCAGCTTCCGGCGCAGCCTGAGCAGGGTGACGATCGCGCCGTGCGGGGCCTGGAGCCCGTAGAACGCCAGCACGGCGACCACGGTCACATAGAAGATCCGGTCCTCGCCGAGCCCCGAGCGCGCGACCAGCAGCACCAGCAGCATCTGCCGGATCAGAAAGCGGATCGACAGCCCGGCGCGCACCTTGGCGAGCCGGTTCACCAGATAGCTGCCGCGCTGATGCAGAAAGGTGTCCGCGAGATAGGTCACAGCGGCAGCCGCCGCGAAGAACCAGAGTTCGGGAATTATCGCGGCGACCATCACGCACGGGAAGGAGATTCCCAGCAGAAGTGCGGCTGCCAGCTCTGCTCCGCTGCCCACACGGGCCAGGCGAATGGCTGTCGAAATCACGGAAAACCTGCTCCAGACCGCGGGAGAACGAGAGAGTGAATAAACGGGAAAATGGGGATTATTTCACATCTTCCTGACGGTCCAGTACTGCGGCGAGCGCCTGCTCGAAATCGGACGCCTCGGAGGCGCCCCGGGTCGGGTCCTGCTGCCGTACGTCGATGACATGGCCGGTCAGCTCGGACAGCAGCACGTCGAGCGAGGTCCTGGCGACCGCCTCGGAGGAGAGCAGCGATCCCTCGGGCTCCTGGCCGAACGCCTTGGTGCGCATGGGAGTGGCCGTGCGCTCGGGATTCACACAGTTCACCCGGATCCCGTCGGCCGCCCATTCGTCGGAGAGGGCCTGGGTGAGATTCACCATGGCCGCCTTCGTGGACGAGTAGAGGCTGTACTCGGCACGGCCGCGCGTATAGCTGCTGGAGGTGTAGAGCAGGAGCTGGCCCTTGGTCTCGGCAAGGTATTTGTACGAGGCCCGGGCGATCTGCACCGGGGCCAGATAGTTGACGTTCAGCGCTTCCTGAATGGTGGTGTTGTCCGTCTCGGCCAGCTTGCCGATGCGGAGCACGCCCGCGGTGTTGATGACGTAGTCGATACGGCCGGTCTCCGCATAGGCGCGGGAGAGCGCGTCGTCGACATGCTCCGGGTTCTCGACATGCGTACCGGTCGTGGAGCGCCCCAGCGCGTAGACCGCGGCGCCGAAGTCCTGCGCGAGCTGCGCGATGTCCGCGCCGATGCCGTACGAGCCGCCGAACACAACCACCGTCTTGCCGGTCAGCAGCTCCCGGTAGGAGTCGTCCGAGGACTGCTGCGGAGCGGTGGCGGAGGCGAGCTGGAACAGCTTGTCGGCGATGAAGACATCGACCGGCTGCGTCACCTTCATATTGAACTCGTCGCCCGCCACCACATGGATCGGCACGTCCGGCAGATACCTCAGCACCACCGAACAGTCGTCGGTCGCCTGGAAGTTGGGGTCGCCGGCGGCGATCTCGTACGCCTTGCGGATGGTGGAGAGCTTGAACGCCTGCGGGGTCTGGCCGCGCCGCAGCCGGGACCGGTCGGGGACGTCCGTGATGAACTCGCCGTCCTCGCCGTGCGTACGGGTCACGATGATCGTGTCCGCGGACGGGATCGCCACATCCACGGCCTGGTAGCGCTCCAGCGCGTCCACACAGTCCTTGATCACATGCTGCGAGAGCAGCGGGCGCACGGCGTCGTGGAAGAGGACATTGCGGTCCTCGCCTTCGGCCAGGCCCTCGCTGAGTGCGGCGATGGCGCGCTCGGTGGTCTCGTTCCGCGTCGAGCCGCCCTCGATGATCCTGCTGACCTTGGCGAGACCGGCCTTGGCGACGATCTTCTCCACGTCCGGCACATAGCCGGGCGCCATCAGCACGATCACGTCGTCGATCGAGTCGCTCCGCTCGAACACCGACAGTGTGTGCTCGATGACCGCCTTCCCCGCGATCTTCAGCAACTGCTTCGGGATCGACAGGCCCACTCGCTGACCGGTGCCGCCCGCCAGGACGACGGCGGTGGTACGGGGCTTCGCGGGCGACGCGGGAGTTGCAGACACAGGACTGACCTACCTTGCGGGCTCAGAGGATGAGGCGATGGTCCCACCCGCGGCAATCCTCTCGCAAGGTGGACCACAGCCCAGCGACATCGGCCCGCAACCCCTGATTCACCTGAGAACACTAATACACCACTCTGCGTACGCCGAATTGCCGGACGGGCTGTTCAAGCCCGTCCGGCGATTAAGGACAAACCCGGCAACCGACCGGTTCCGGTGAACGAAAGGTGTACGGCCGGCACGGAAAGCGTGACCCGGAAGGGGTGCGCGCCCTAGAACGGGTTGAACGCGTCGAACTCGCGCTGCGCCTCGTCCCGCTCCGCGTCCCGGTCCCTGCGCCGCTGCGCCGCCGGCCGCGGCGCCTCAAGACGGTGGTCCTCGCCACGCCGCCCGAGCATCTCCGCGCCCGCCATCATCGTCGGCTCCCAGTCGAAGACGACCGCGTCGTCCTCCGCCCCGATGGCCACTCCGTCGCCCGCCCGCGCACCGGCCTTCATCAGCGCGTCCTCGACCCCGAGCCGGTTGAGCCGGTCCGCGAGATAGCCGACGGCCTCGTCGTTGTTGAAGTCGGTCTGGCGCACCCAACGTTCGGGCTTCTCGCCGCGCACCCGGTAGATCCCGTCGTCCTCCAGGGTGACGGTGAACCCCGCGTCGTCGACGGCCTTCGGCCGGATGACGATCCGGGTCGCCTCTTCCTTCGGCTTCTCGGCGCGCGCCTGCGCGACGATCTCGGCGAGCGCGAACGACAGCTCCTTGAGCCCCGAATGAGCGACCGCCGACACCTCGAAGACGCGGTAGCCGCGCTGTTCGAGCTCGGGCCTGATCATCTCGGCCAGGTCCCGGCCGTCCGGGATGTCGACCTTGTTGAGGACGACGACCCGCGGCCGGCCGCCCAGACCGCCGTACTGCGCCAGTTCCTCCTCGATCACATCGAGGTCGGTCACCGGATCGCGGTCGGACTCCAGCGTCGCCGTGTCCAGGACATGGACGAGCACCGAGCAGCGCTCGACATGGCGCAGGAACTCCAGCCCCAGCCCACGCCCCTGGCTGGCGCCCGGGATCAGCCCGGGGACATCCGCGATGGTGTAGACGGTCGAACCGGCCGTGACCACGCCCAGGTTGGGCACGAGCGTGGTGAACGGATAGTCCGCGATCTTCGGCTTGGCCGCCGAGAGCACCGAGATCAGCGAGGACTTTCCGGCGCTCGGATAGCCGACGAGCGCCACATCGGCGACCGTCTTCAGCTCCAGCACGATCTCGCCCGCTCTGCCGGGCTCGCCGAGCAGCGCGAAGCCCGGGGCCTTGCGCCGGGCCGACGCCAGCGCGGCGTTGCCGAGCCCGCCGCGGCCGCCCTCGGCGGCGACATAGGTGGTGCCCTGCCCGACCAGGTCGGCGAGGACAGTGCCCTGCCGGTCGAGGACGACCGTACCGTCGGGCACCGGCAGGACCAGGTCCTGGCCGTCCTTGCCGGACCGGTTGCCGCCCTCGCCGGGCTTGCCGTTGGTGGCCTTGCGGTGCGGCGAGTGGTGGTAGTCGAGCAGGGTCGTCACTGACTGGTCGACGACGAGGATCACATCGCCGCCGTGCCCGCCGTTCCCGCCGTCCGGGCCGCCGAGCGGCTTGAACTTCTCCCGGTGTACGGAGGCGCAGCCGTGGCCTCCGTTACCCGCGGCGATATGCAGCTCGACGCGGTCCACGAAGGTGGTCATGGGGTGCCTCCCGTACGTACGTACATCTCTGACGTGCAACATGCGAAGGGCGGACCCGCTTCCCGGCCGGGAAGTGAGGTCCGCCCTCGCGAAGTGAAACGCTCTGCTCAGCGGCTCTGCGGCGCAGTCCGCCGAGCAGAGGAGAACCGCTCTACGGGTACCGGATTACTCGGCGACCGGAACGATGTTCACTACCCTGCGGCCACGGCTGGTGCCGAACTCCACCGCGCCCGCGTTCAGCGCGAACAGCGTGTCGTCGCCGCCGCGGCCGACGCCGGAGCCCGGGTGGAAGTGGGTGCCGCGCTGGCGGACGAGGATCTCACCGGCGTTGACGACCTGACCGCCGAAGCGCTTCACGCCGAGCCGCTGAGCGTTCGAGTCGCGCCCGTTCCGGGTGGACGATGCGCCCTTCTTGTGTGCCATGTCTCCTCAGTCCCTTACTTCGCGGCCGCGGGGATACCGGTGACCTTGATCGCCGTGTACTGCTGACGGTGACCCTGGCGACGGCGGTAGCCGGTCTTGTTCTTGTAGCGCAGGATGTCGATCTTCGCGCCCTTGTGGTGGTCCACGACCTCGGCCGTGACCTTGATACCGTCCAGCACCCACGGGTCGCTGGTGACGGCGTCGCCGTCGACCACGAGCAGGGTCCTGAGCTCCACCGTGTCGCCGACCTTGGCGGTGGAAATCTTGTCAACCTCAACGATGTCGCCGACAGCAACCTTGTGCTGGCGGCCACCGCTGCGCACGATGGCGTACACGCGGATCTCACTCTCGCTCGGAACGGAACCCCTGATGCCAGCCGCCCGCACGGGCCGGGGCCCATGGCGGTCCTGACAGGACGAGCGGCCTCCCCCGGAGTCCGGGAGGTGGGTGCTCAGGAGTGGGCGCGCACAGGAGCACGCCGAAGGTTCAGACTACGGGCCCGCCCTCGGGAGGGTCAAACCAGGTCCCTGACACCGGACAGGCCGGCCACTCGGGCCGGCCCGTCCGCTGTCGGGGACGCGTCCGTCCAGCTTCAGGGACGCGTCCTGGACCTCAGTCCTCCGTGGTGGCGCTGACGCCCGAGGGCGTCTGCTGCTCCGCCGCCGCGGTCTTCTTCGCCGCCGACTTCGCGGCCGTCTTCTTGACCGTCGTCGTCTTCTTCGCCGCGGCCTTCTTGGCCGTCGTCTTCTTGGCGGCGGCCTTCTTCGTGGTGGCCTTCTTGGCGGCGGTCTTGCGTGCCGTCTTCTTGGCCGGTACGGACGCCTCTTCGGGGGCTTCCGCGGTGTCCGCGGCCTCCTGGGGCTCCGGTACGGACGTCTCCGCGGCCTCCTCGGACCTGGCGGGCGACGCGGCCGGCGCGGCCGAAGCCACCACCACAACCGCTCCGTCCTCCGCGCCCGACGGCGGGCCCGCCGGTGCGGTGACCTTGCGGGTCACCCGGCGCCGCGCCCGCGGCGGGGCCACGACCGGCGCCTCCTCGGCGACAGCCACAGGCGCCCCGGCCACGGCCGTCTCGGCGGCGACCAGCTCGGACACCAGCTCAGGACCGGCCGGCGCCGGTACGGTCTCGGGCGCGGGCAGCACCACCTCGGCCGCCGCCGCCGCGTCCGCCGCCTTCGGCGAACCGGCCGGAGCCGTCGCCTTGCGCGTGGCCCGGCGGCGCGTACGGGCCCTCGGGACCTCCGCCGCTTCCACCAGCGCCTCGGGCTCGGCCTCCGGTGCCGACAGCGCCGCCTCGACCTCGGCGGGCACCTCGGGCTCCACGGCCTTGGGCGCACCGGCCGGTGCGGACGCCTTGCGCGACGCCCGGCGCCGCGAACGGCCCCGTACCGCCGCCTCCGCCTCCGCGACGCTGCTGTACAGCTCCTCGTCCGGCGCGAACGCGGGCTCGGCCAGCGCGGCCGGAGCGGCCACCTCCGCCGCTACCTCGGCCTCGCTCTCCCGCTCGGCCTCGGTCTCCGCCACGATCTCCAGGGGCTCGTGCTCATGGTCGTGCTCGTGGTCCGCGCCGGCGCCACCGCGACCGCGCTTCTTGGACCGCTTGCCGTTCCCGCCGCCACCGGCCGCCGTCGGCTGTTCCATGTGCACGATCACACCGCGGCCGTTGCAGTGCACGCAGGTCTCGGAGAACGACTCCAGCAGCCCCTGCCCGACCCGCTTCCGGGTCATCTGCACCAGGCCCAGCGAGGTGACCTCGGCGACCTGGTGCTTCGTACGGTCACGGCCCAGGCACTCCAGCAGCCGCCGCAGCACCAGATCCCGGTTGGACTCCAGCACCATGTCGATGAAGTCGATGACGACGATACCGCCGAGGTCGCGCAGCCGGAGCTGGCGCACGATCTCCTCGGCCGCCTCCAGGTTGTTCCTGGTGACGGTCTCCTCCAGATTGCCGCCCTGCCCGGTGAACTTCCCGGTGTTGACGTCGACCACGACCATGGCCTCGGTCTTGTCGATCACCAGCGAACCGCCGCTGGGCAGCCAGACCTTGCGGTCCAGCGCCTTCATGAGCTGCTCGTCGATGCGGTACGTCGCGAAGACGTCGACCTCGCTCGTCCAGCGCGACAGCCGGTCGGACAGGTCCGGCGCGACATGCGTGACATAGCCGTGGATGGTCCGCCACGCCTCGTCACCGCTCACGATGACCTTGGTGAAGTCCTCGTTGAAGATGTCGCGGACGACCCGGACGGTCATGTCGGGCTCACCGTAGAGAAGGGTCGGCGCGTTGCCGCTCTTCGCCTTCTTCCTGATGTCCTCCCACTGTCCCTGGAGCCGTTCGACATCGCGGCGCAGCTCGTCCTCGCTGGCGCCCTCGGCGGCCGTACGGACGATGACGCCCGCGTCCTCGGGGACGATCTTCTTGAGGATGGTCTTCAGCCGGGCCCGCTCGGTGTCGGGCAGCTTGCGGCTGATGCCGGTCATCGAACCCTCGGGCACATAGACCAGATAGCGGCCGGGCAGCGACACCTGGCTGGTGAGCCGGGCGCCCTTGTGCCCGATCGGGTCCTTCGTCACCTGGACGAGTACGGACTGTCCGGACTTGAGGGCGCTCTCGATCCGGCGCGGCCCGTTGGCCATGCCGAGCGCCTCGAAGTTGACCTCACCCGCGTACAGGACGGCGTTGCGCCCCTTGCCGATGTCGACGAAGGCGGCCTCCATGGACGGCAGTACGTTCTGCACCTTGCCCAGGTACACGTTGCCGACGTAGCTGGTGGCCTGCTCCTTGTTGACGTAGTGCTCGACGAGCACATTGTCTTCGAGGACGCCGATCTGGGTCCGCTCGCCGTTCTGGCGGACGACCATCACACGCTCGACGGCCTCGCGACGGGCGAGGAACTCCGCCTCGGTGATGATCGGCACCCTGCGGCGGCCCTGCTCGCGCCCCTCGCGGCGGCGCTGCTTCTTGGCCTCCAGCCGGGTCGAGCCCTTGATGGACTGGACCTCGTCACCGCCGGTGCCGGACTCGGTGTCCTTGCCGCGCCGCTCACGCGGCTCGCGGACCTTGACGACCGTACGCTCCGGGTCGTCGCCGCCCGAGTCGGCCTCGGCGGCGCTGTCACCGCTGCGACGGCGGCGGCGACGGCGGCGTCGGCTGCTGGAGGAGCCGCCGCCGGATGGCTCCGCAGCCCCCTCGGCCTCGTGGTCCTCGTCGTCCGTGTCGCTCTCGCGGTCCGTGTCCTCGGCCGAGTCCTCAGGGTGCTCGGCGGCGGACTCGTCCTGCTGCTCGTCCGTGGTCTCGTCGGCCTCGGCGGACTCGCCACGGCGGCGGCGCCGGCCGCCCCTGCGGCGGCGGCGCGAGGGCCGGTCCTCGTACTCGTCGGAGTCGTCGCCCTCGGCCGACTGCTCGGCTTCGGCGCCGGACTCGTCCAGCTCGTGGGACACGTCCTCCGCGGCCGGCGCGCTCTCGGCGGGCTCGGCCTGCTCACCGCGGCGACGGCGCCGACGGCGGCCTGACGGCTCCGGCGCGGCGGCCGGCTCGGGCGCCGGGGCGCTCTCGTGCACGGGGTCGACGGAGTCGTCGGCGTGGTCGGCGTAGCGGGCGTCGAAGTCGTCGGCGGCCGGGTCGGTGTCGTACGTGTCGTCGTACGCGGGCCGGACAGCGGCGGCAGCGGCAGCCGCGGTCTCCGGCGTCTGGAACATCGGCTCGGTGAAGACCGGCGCCTGGAAGACGGCGACGGCGGGCCGGACGGCGCGGCGGCGCGTGCGCTCGGGCGCCTCGGCCTCCTGCTCCGCCGCGGCGGCGGCCACCGGCTCGGGCTCGGGGGCGGTCTCCGGCGCGGTGACCCTGCGGCGCGTACGGCCCCGGCTGGCGGCCTTCTCGGCGGCCCTGACCTGCTCCTCGTCGGCGCTGATCTGCGCGACCGTGTCCTGCGGCAGGCCCTCGCCCTCCTGGCTCTCGCTCCCCTCGGCGCCCGGCGCTCCGGCGGGCGCGGTGGCCCTGCGGGCGCGGCGGCGCGTACGAGTGGCGGGCGCGGGCTCCTCGGCGACGGCCTCAACGGCCTCGGCGGCGGCCTCGGGAACGACGGTCCCGGCGGGCTCGGCGGCGGTGGCCTCGGGCGCGGTGGCCTTACGAGTGGCACGCCGCCGGGTACGGGTCGCGGGAGCGGGCTCGGCGGCGGGCTCGTCCGACACGGCGGCCTCAGCGGGCTCAGTGGCCTGATCCGCTGCGGCGGCCTCGGCGGTCACCTCGGGAGCCGCGGTCTTACGGGTCGCACGCCGCCGGGTACGCGGCGCTACGGGCTCCGGCGCGGCAGCCTCAGCGGGCTCCGGCGCATCAGCCGCAACCGCCGTGGCACTCTCCGTACTCTCCGTCGCGGTCACCTCGGGAGCCGGTGCCGCGACCTTGCGCGTCGCACGACGGCGCACCCGCGGCGGCGCGGGCTCCTCGACGACGGCAGCGGCCGCCTCGGTCTCTTCCGTCTCCTCGGCCTCAGCAGGTTCCACGGCCTCGGCCGCCTCAGCGGCCGGTATGGCCGGCATGACCGTCTCGGCCGCGCTCACGGCCTCCGCCGCCCCCTCGGCCCCGGCCGGCGGCCCCGCGGGCCGGGACGCGGCACGGCGCCTGCGGCGCGGCGGCAGCGTGTCACTGGGGGTGTCGTTCTGAGCTGCCGGCTCATTCTGCGCCGCCGGCTCGCTCTGTTCGGTCTGTTCGTTGTCGTTGGTGTCCCCGGGCATCCCGGGTTCGATGGGCTCAAGCATGCGGGGGTTTCTCCCGTCACGCTCCCGGGCGCCACGCCTGGTCCGGTCCGGCCGCGGCCCGCGCAGTGCGCGAATGCCGCCGTCCGGGGCGCGGGCGCCGCACGGGAGCTGTTATGTCTGGCTCGCCGGTTCCCTGCGCGCTGTACGCACGGCCTGGCGAAAGTCTTCTGGTCATCGCGTGGCCCGACCCAGGTGGCTCCCGAGTCCCAGGGCTGCGCTACAACGACCGCCCTACGCGGAACCAGCACCTTCCGGCGCCTTCGCGGCGGCGAGTACGGCGGCCTCGGATGGGGCGGGCCGCACTGCCTCGCGGTCGGGCGCGAGCGGGTCGGTCACCGTGCCGGACTCCTCGTCGAAGAGCCCCTGCGCCAGCCTGGTCACCGCAGCGGGGACCGGCGGCGCCAGGTCGGCCACAGCTCGGAGACCGGACAGGACGTCGTCGGGTCGTACGGCGGGTGTTGCGTGCCGAACAACCAGCCGCAGTATCGCACAGGGCGCGTCCCCCGGCCTATCGGCCTGTGGACGACCCGCCTCCAGCGCGACCACGGCGGACCGTGCGTCGAAGGTCCGCAGACCGTTCTTCGTACGGCGCTCCACCTCTACCGACTCGGCGGCGAGGAACGCCGCCACGGCCCGCTCGGCCGTCTCGGCCTCGACCCCGTCCAGCCGCAGCTCCCATACGGAAGCGGTCAGCCGGTCGGCGAGCCCCGACGTACGGGCCTCGACGGCGTCGATGATGTCGAGCCCGGCCGGCAGCGACTCGTCGAGCAGCTCACGCAGCCTTTCCGGGTCGCGGGCCTCCGCCAGGGCGATCTCCAGGAACTCGGCCTCGCTGCCCGTGCCGGTGGGTGCGGCATTGGCATACGACACCTTCGGGTGCGGGGTGAACCCCGCCGAGTACGCCATGGGTACGTCGGCGCGGCGCAGTGCCCGCTCGAAAGCGCGCTGGAAGTCACGGTGGCTGGTGAACCGGAGGCGGCCTCGCTTGGTGTAGCGCAGTCGGATGCGCTGCACCGCCGGTGCGGGCGGCGGGCCTTCGGGCTGTCGCTTGCCCAGTGCTTCTTCTCCTCGGTGCGGGCGGTACGCGGTGACGCGCCGCCCTCGGACATGGGGGCCGTCCCCCGGGGACGATCGTTGTACTACCCAGAGTACGCGCACGGGCCCCCAGGAGTTCCCCAGGCTCGTGCCCCCTGCCCGCTCCGTACGAATGACAGTTGCGTGACGACCGTCAGATCAGCTGCTTCAGGTCAGTTACTTGACGACCGTCAGCGGCAGCAGCTTCTTGCCCGTCGGGCCGATCTGGATCTGCGTGTCCATCTGCGGGCACACACCGCAGTCGAAGCACGGCGTCCAGCGGCAGTCCTCGACCTCGGTCTCGTCGAGCGCGTCCTGCCAGTCCTCCCAGAGCCAGTCCTTGTCGAGACCGGAGTCCAGGTGGTCCCAGGGCAGGACCTCCTCGTACGTACGCTCGCGCGTGGTGTACCAGGCGACGTCCACGCCGTACTCCGGCAGCGCCTTCTCCGCGCAGGCCATCCAGCGGTCGTACGAGAAGTGCTCGCGCCAGCCGTCGAAGCGGCCGCCGTCCTCGTACACCGCGCGGATCACCGCGCCGATGCGCCGGTCGCCGCGCGAGAGCAGGCCCTCGACGATGCCGGGCTTGCCGTCGTGGTAGCGGAAGCCGATCGAGCGGCCGTACTTCTTGTCGCCGCGGATCTTGTCGCGGAGCTTCTCCAGCCGCGCGTCGGTCTCCTCGGCGCTGAGCTGCGGCGCCCACTGGAACGGCGTGTGCGGCTTGGGCACGAAACCGCCGATCGAGACCGTGCAGCGGATGTCGTTCTGCCCGGAGACCTTGCGGCCCTCGGCGATGACCTTGACGGCCATGTCGCCGATCTGGAGGACGTCCTCGTCGGTCTCGGTCGGCAGGCCGCACATGAAGTACAGCTTCACCTGGCGCCAGCCGTTGCCGTACGCCGTGGAGACCGTACGGATCAGATCCTCCTCCGAGACCATCTTGTTGATGACCTTGCGCATCCGCTCGGAGCCGCCCTCGGGCGCGAAGGTCAGCCCGGACCTGCGGCCGTTCCTGGTCAGCTCGTTGGCCAGGTCGACATTGAACGCGTCGACGCGGGTGGACGGCAGGGAGAGCCCGATCTTGTCCTCCTCGTACCGGTCGGCGAGCCCCTTGGCGATGTCGCCGATCTCGCTGTGGTCGGCGGAGGACAGCGAGAGCAGCCCGACCTCCTCGAAGCCGGTCGCCTTCAGCCCCTTCTCGACCATCTCGCCGATGCCCGTGATGCTGCGCTCGCGCACCGGGCGCGTGATCATGCCGGCCTGGCAGAAGCGGCAGCCGCGCGTACAGCCGCGGAAGATCTCCACGGACATCCGCTCATGGACGGTCTCGGCGAGCGGTACGAGCGGCTGCTTCGGGTACGGCCACTCGTCGAGGTCCATCACGGTGTGCTTGGACACCCGCCACGGCACGCCCGACCTGTTCGGTACGACCCGGGCGATCCGGCCGTCCGGCAGGTACTCGACGTCGTAGAAGCCGGGGACGTACACCCCGCCGGTCTTCGCGAGCCGGAACAGGACCTCCTCGCGCCCGCCGGGCCTGCCCTCGGCCTTCCAGGCGCGGATGATCTCCGTGATCTCCAGGACGGCCTGCTCGCCGTCGCCGATGACCGCGCAGTCGATGAACTCCGCGACCGGCTCGGGGTTGAAGGCCGCGTGGCCGCCCGCGAGGACGATGGGGTGGTCGACGGTACGGTCCCGGGCCGCGAGCGGGATCCCCGCGAGGTCCAGGGCGGTGAGCATGTTGGTGTAGCCCAGCTCGGTGGAGAAGCTCAGCCCGAGGACGTCGAAGGCGGAGACGGGCCGGTGCGAGTCGACCGTGAACTGCGGGACCCGGTGCTCGCGCATCAGCGCTTCGAGGTCCGGCCAGACGCTGTACGTACGCTCGGCGAGCACGCCCTCGCGCTCGTTCAGCACCTCGTACAGGATCATGACGCCCTGGTTGGGCAGCCCCACCTCGTACGCGTCCGGGTACATCAGCGCCCAGCGGACATCGCAGGAGTCCCAGTCCTTGACGGTGGAGTTCAGCTCGCCGCCCACATATTGGATCGGCTTCTGCACATGCGGGAGCAGGGCTTCGAGCTGTGGGAAGACCGATTCAGGCATCACAGATCTTTCGTGGACCGGGTAGACGGACCGGGAAGACGGACCGGGTGGGTGGACCGGACGGCCGGACCGCGTGGCCCGACAACGCTGGCCATCCAGCCTACCCCGGCCCTCAGCCCGTCAGATCCGCCCGCAGCCTCGGTGCCGACGCCTTCTCCCACACCCTCGGCAGCTCCCGCTCCCTGCGCGCGGCCTGGGCCTCCTCGTGCCCGTACAGCAGCCCCCAGGTGAACGCCGAGTCGCCCGCCGCGTGTGCCTGGATCGCCAGATCGCGCAGCGCGTCGCGCGCCACCACGCTGTCCTGGTGGTCGCCGAGGACGGTCTGCACGGTCTTCATCCGCTTGACGAACCGCTTGGCCGGCTTGCCCAGCGCGGGCCCCGCCGCCTCGGCCGCGTAACGGGCGCGCTTGGCCGCCTTGCGGGCGTTGTGCAGGGCGATGTCCCGCTCCTCGCCGGGCGGCAGCGCGAGCGCCTCCTCGACCCGGCCCGCCAGCCGCCCGTAGTCCTTGACGACCGCGGCGGGCAGCACCTTGCCGGGCGCCCCGGCCGCGGCGGGCCGCAGCGGCGGGTCCGCCAGCAGCGCGTCGATACGGTCGAGCAGCGCGAGGTAGCGCTCGCTGTCGAGCACGCCGACGGTCCTGCTCCGCGAGCCCGCCCGGCGCCCGGCGTTCCAGGCCCTGAGCCGCCCGCGCACCGGCCCGAGCAGCAGGGTCCTGGGCACTTCGCCGACCCGGGCCAGCAGCCGTTCGTTGAGCACCTCCTGATCGCGGTCGATGCCCAGCTCGGCGGCGAGCCACTTCAGCTCCTCGCCGATCGGGTCGGTGACGGACCGGTCGATGACCTTGCCGTACGTACGGAACGCGGAGCGCATCCGGCGGGTGGCGACCCGCAACTGGTGCACGGAGTCCGGGAGGTCGCGGCGGATCGCGGGGTCCTGGGCGACGATCGCGTCGGCCTGGGCCCGCAGATAGGCGAGCACATGGTCCGCGGCGGTGCCTGCCGCGCCGCCGGCCTTCCCGGCCTTCTCCCCAGGTACCTTCCCGACCGTCTCGGCCAGCGCCCTGCTCAGCTTCGACCCGACCGCCGAGGGCCGCAGCCCCGCCTTGCGCAGCTTCTTCTCCACCGCGTCCAGCACCGCCGGATCGGCGTCGTCCCCCAGCTCCACCTCCACCTCGGTCCAGGCGGTGGCGGCGGGCTGTCCGTCGGCGGGCTCACCGGCGAGGCGTTCCGCCTGTACGGCGTCGACGCTCACCTCGGCGAGCAGTGTGCCCTCCGTATCCACCAGATGGGTGAGGTCGCGGGAGGACCGCAGCCGTACGAGCGGCGCCAGCTCGGCGTCCCGGACCCGGGAGCGGACCAGCCGGTACAGCTCGCGCGGGACGCTCTCGGTCAGCGGAGCCCGGATCTCGTCCCGGATGCCGGTCGAGACCGGGAACTTCAGATGCCAGCCCTCGTCCGCGCCGCCCGTTCTGCGGCGGAGGACGAGCCGGTCGGCGGCGAGGCGCAGATCGGGGGTGTCGTAGTAGACCGCGTCCAGCTCGACGACGCCCTTGGGGCGGACCCGGGAGACCCCCTTGACCCCGGTCAGATCCGGCAGCTCGAAGGCCCCGTCGGGCCCGCCGCCCTTGGCCGCGCGGCCCCGGCCGCCCTCGGGAAGCTCGTACTTCCGCTCGATCTCACACTTGATGTCCGCCATATACCGAATTTAGTCGCAGGGACCGCCCTCGGGCAGCCCCTGCGACCCCAACAGCCCATTCACGCAGCTCGGGCCGGCGCCCGGCTCAGGCCGGCGCCCGGCTCACGCCGACATCGGCCGCTGCACGCGGATCGACTGGAGCAGCCCGACCGCTATCCACACGGCGAACATCGAGGTTCCTCCGTACGACACGAAGGGCAGTGGCAGACCCGCCACCGGCATGATCCCCAGCGTCATCCCGACATTCTCGAAGGACTGGAACGCGAACCAGGTGATGATCCCGGCCGCGATGATCGTCCCGTACAGCTCGGTCGTCTCCCGCGCGATCCGGCAGGCCCGCCACAGCACCACGCCGAGCAGCAGCAGGATCAGCCCCGCGCCGACGAATCCCAGCTCCTCGCCGGCGACCGTGAAGACGAAGTCGGTCTGCTGCTCGGGCACGAACTGCCCGGTGGTCTGCGAGCCCTTGAACAGCCCGGTGCCGGTCAGTCCGCCCGAACCGATCGCGATCCGCGCCTGGTTGGTGTTGTAGCCGACGCCCGCCGGGTCCAGCTCCGGGTTGGCGAACGCCGCGAAGCGGTTGATCTGGTACTCGTCGAGCACCCCCAGCGCCGCGACCGCGACCGCGCCGGCCGCCCCCGCTCCTATCAGCCCGAAGACCCACCGGTTGGACGCGCCCGAGGCCAGCAGCACCCCGAGCACGATCACCACCATGACCATCACCGAACCGAGGTCCGGCATCAGCATCACGATGGCCATCGGCAGCACCGCGACCCCGAGCGACTTCGCGACGGTCCAGTGGTCCGGATGGATCTGGTCCCCCGCGTCCACCCGGGCCGCCAGCATCATCGCCATGCCCAGGATGATGGTGACCTTCACGAACTCGGACGGCTGGAGCGAGAAGCCCCCGGGCAGCAGGATCCACGCGTGCGCGCCGTTGATGGTGGCGCCGAGCGGGGTGAGCACCAGCACGACCAGGACGACCGACAGCCCGTACAGCACCGGCACCGCGCCCCGCAGGGTGCGGTGCCCCAGCCAGATCGTGCCGATCATCAGCACGACCCCGATACCGGTGTTCAGCAGGTGCCGCAGCAGGAAGAAGTACGGGTCGCCCTGGTTGAGCTGGGTACGGTTGCGGGTCGCCGACCACACCAGCAGCGAGCCCAGCAGCGACAGCGCCAGCGACGAGAAGAGCAGCGGCCAGTCGAGCCGGCGCACCATCGAGTCACGCGCCGCGAGCCGCGTCCACGTCCCCCGCTTCGGACCGTATGAGGAGACCGAGAAGCCACCTGTGCCGGCCATGGCTCAGTCCCTTCGTGCGGTGACGACCGCGGGCGGGCCCGCGAGCGTCTGTTCGTCCAGCGGTTCCTTAGGCGGTTCGTACGGCAGGATCTTCGGCGCCTCGATCTGACCGTCCGGCAGGATCTTCGGCAGGTCCGTACGCGGCTCGGGCATCAGGGCCTTGCTGACGTCCTGCTTGCCCTTCGGGTCCAGCCCGTACATCGCTTCGTAGATCTTCCGTACGGCGGGGCCCGAGGCCCCGGAGCCGGTACCACCCTGGGAGATGGTCATGACGATCGTGTAGTCGCTGGTGTACGAGGCGAACCAGGAGGTCGTCTGCTTGCCGTAGACCTCGGCCGTACCCGTCTTGGCGTGCATCGGGATCTGCTTCTGCGGCCATCCGCCGAACCGCCACGCGGCCGATCCGGTGGTGGTGACCGCCGCGAGAGCCGCGTCGATCTGGTCGCGCGTCTTCTGGTTCATGGGCAGCTTGCCGTGCGACTTGGGCTCGATCTTCTTGACGTTCTTGCCGTCGGCGCTGACGATCGCCTTGCCGACGACCGGGTTGTTGAGGGTGCCGCCGTTGGAGATCGCCGAGTAGATGGTCGCCATCTGTATCGGGGTGACGAGGATGTCGCCCTGGCCGATCGAGTAGTTGACGGAGTCACCGGCGCGCATCCGGTTGCCTTCGAGGCAGCCTTCGTAGGCGAGCCGCTGGATGTAGGTGCCGCCCTTCTTGCCCTGCTTGCACCAGCTGTCCTTGTTGGCCTCCCAGAACTTCTGCTTCCACTCGCGGTCCGGGATCCGGCCCGTGACCTCGTTGGGGAGGTCGATACCGGTCTCCTTGCCGAGGCCGAACAGATGGGCCGTCGTGTAGAACCAGTTCTTGGCGTCCTTCTTGGGCTTCAGCCCGCCGTCCTTGATCCACTCCTTGTGCGCGAGCCCGTAGAAGACGGTGTCGCAGGAGACTTCGAGCGCCTTGCCGAGGCTGATGCTGCCGTAGCCCCGGGACTCGAAGTTCTGGAATGTCTGGCCGCCGATGCTGTACGAACTGGGGCACGGGTAGCTGCCGTTGAATTTGTATCCGGCCCTGACCGCGGCGGTCGAGGAGACCACCTTGAAGATCGAGCCGGGGGCCGCCTGGCCCTGGATGGCCCGGTTCAGCAGCGGGAAGTTGGACTTCTTGCCGGTGAGCCTGGCGTAGTCCTTCGCGGAGATACCGCCGACCCAGGCGTTGGGGTCGTACGTCGGCTGGGAGGCCATCGCGACGATCCGGCCGGTCTTCGCCTCCATGACCACCACGGCGCCGGAGTCCGCCTTGTAGTGGGTGTTGGTGTTGCGGTCCATCTCCTTGCGGGCGGCCTTCATGGCCTCGTTCAGCTCGTACTCGGCGACGGCCTGCACGCGTGCGTCGATGGAGGTGACGACATGGTCGCCGGGCACGGCCTGGTCACTGCGCGCCAGCCCGATGACCCGGCCCAGGTTGTCGACCTCGTAGCGGGTCACCCCGGCCTTGCCGCGCAGCTGTTTGTCGTACGTACGCTCAAGGCCGGAGCGGCCGACCTGGTCGGAGCGGAGGTACGGCGAGTCCGTGTCCTGCGCCTTGGTGATCTCCTCGTCGGTGACGGGCGAGAGATACCCCAGCACCTGGGCGGTGTTGGCGAGTCCGGGCGCGGTGTAGCGGCGTACGGCGGTGGGCTCGGCGGTGACACCGGGGAAGTCCTCGGCGCGCTCGCGGATCTGCAGGGCCTGCTGGGTGGTGGCCTCGTCGGTGACCGGGATCGGCTGGTAGGGCGAACCGTTCCAGCAGGGCTGGGGGGTCTTGGAGTCGCAGAGCCTGACCTTGTCCATCACGTCCTTGGGTTTCATCCCGAGGACATCGGCCAGCCGGGTCAGGACGCCCTTGCCGCCGTCGTCCATCTTCATCAGCTCCGTACGGCTGGTGGAGACGACGAGCCGGGTCTCGTTGTCGGCGAGCGGCACGCCCCGGGTGTCGAGGATCGAGCCGCGCACGGCCGGCTGCACGACCTGCTGTACGTGGTTGCTCTTGGCCTCGTCCGTGTACTCCTGGCCGTTGCGCACCTGGAGGTACCAGAGCCGCCCGCCGAGGGTGAGAAGAAGGGAGAAGACCAGTACCTGGATGACCATGAGCCGGATCTGGACCCGCGGGGTCCGCCCGGTCTCCGGGATGTTGCTCACAGCCGCCTGACCCCCTTGATACGTCCCGCCCTTGCCGCACGGCTACGGGCGGCCTTGACCCACAGTCCGCCGCGCTGCCCGCCGATCCGCAGTCCGGTGCCGGAGGCGAGCCAGCTCGCGGTGACGTCCGAGCCACCGACACTGTTGTTGCTCTCGGTCCCGGCGAGCGGATCGTTGTCGGCGCGTCTCGCCAGCCACATGACCAGCGGAATGGTGAACGGCGCGAGGAGCAGATCGTAGACGGCCGCGGTGAACAGCAGGCTGCCGAGGCCCACATGGCGGGCGGCGGTGTCCCCTACGAGGGCACCCACCGCCGCGTACAGCAGCGTCGAGCCGACCGCAGCCGCGACGACGGCGGTCATCGGCCCGAGCGCCGATCTCATCTGGCCCTTCTCGGGCTTGGCGAGTCCGGCGAGATAGCCGATCACACAGAGCACCAGGGCATAGCGCCCGGCGGCATGGTCGGCGGGCGGCGCCAGATCGGCCAGCAGCCCGGCGCCGAAGCCGATCAGCGCGCCGCTGACATGCCCGTACGCGAAGGCCAGCGCGAGGACGACGAGCAGCATCAAGTCGGGGACGGCGCCGGGGAGCTGGAGCCGGGAGAGGATCGAGACCTGGACGACCAGGGCCACCACGATCAGCGTGGCCGAGAGCAGAATCCGGTTGAAGCGCATGGGAATCAGCCCTACTCGTCGTCGTCCGCTTGGGCGTTGTCATCGGCGGCCGGATTGTCCGGGGGGTTGCCCGGTGGATTGGCCGGGGGATTCGCCTGCGGATCAGCCGGATTCGCGGGCGGGTTGGCGGGCGCCACGCCCGTACCGTTCCCGGGGTCGTTCCCGTCGGCCAGTTCGGCGGCGTCACCGTTCGCTTCGAGGTTGGCCCCCGGCGACGGGGTGACCGTCACGGTGACGGTGGGCGTCGGCTCGGCCTTGGGCTTGGGCGGCAGCACCGTGTCGCGCGGATCCGTCCTGGGCGCCTCGACCACCACACCGACGATGTCGAGCTTGGTGAACCCGACGAACGGCCGTACGTAGATGGTCCGGGTGAGGTTGCCGCCGGACGGATCGACCCGTACGACCTCGCCGACCGGCACTCCGGGTACGAACGGCTTGTCGCGGCTGGACCCGAAGGTCACCAGCCGGTCGCCCTTCTTCACCTTCGACTTGCCGTTGAGGAGCTGCACGGACAGCGGCTGGTCGCCCTGCCCGGTGGCGAAGCCGAGTTCGTCGGTGGTCTCCATCCGGGTGCCGACCGTGAAGTCCGGGTCATTGGCGAGCAGTACGGTCGCGGTGCTCGGGCCGACCGTGGTGACCCTGCCCACCAGACCGTCCCCGTTGATGAC
Source organism: Streptomyces sp. NPDC057617 (assembly GCF_042800555.1). Taxonomy (NCBI): domain Bacteria; kingdom Bacillati; phylum Actinomycetota; class Actinomycetes; order Kitasatosporales; family Streptomycetaceae; genus Streptomyces; species Streptomyces sp. NPDC057617. Next base: position 116,000 of record NZ_JBHVGV010000006.1, read on the forward strand.
CGTCATGTCGCGCTGGATGCCGTCGTCGGCGCCGGCGTCGATGGTGACCGTCCAGGAGAAGCCCTGCGCGGCTCCTATGGCGATGACTTCGGCGCCCTTGATGCCGTACTGCCCGGCCCCCGCCTTCTTGAGCATCTTGTCCAGCTCGCGCACCCGGCTGCGGTTGCGGGCGTCACTGCCGAGCCGCTGCTTGAGTTCGGTGTTCTCCTTCTGGAGAGCGGCGATACGGTCGTGCCGCGCGCCGGAGTCCCGTACGGCTCCTATGGCGTTGCCCACCGGATTCACCGCGGCCGCGACGCCGTTCTCCACCGGGCCGAAGACCGCCGCGGCGGCCCGCCGCGCGCCGTCGACCGGGGATCCCTCGCCACCGCGGATGTCCACCGTGATCAGTGCGAACGCGATGGCGATCAGCAGCACCAGGAGCAGCCGGCTCTCTCGTGTGTCCCTCACGTGCGGCGGCCGTGCCTTCCTCGTAGGAATGTTTCAGCGTGGATCGGGGATACCGGCGGTCCGCCGTACGGGAGGTCCGGGGGAGCGGATTCCGTACGGCGGCGCGGAGAGCGTGTCACCGACGGGGCTGGGCGTCCAGCACCTGCTGGAGCGCCTCGAACTCCTCGACACACTTGCCGGCTCCGAGCGCGACGGAGTCCAGCGGGTCCTCCGCGATATGGATGGGCATTCCGGTCTCGCGGCGCAGCCGCTCGTCCAGACCGCGCAGCAGCGCGCCTCCGCCGGTGAGCACGATCCCCCGGTCCATCACATCGCCGGACAGCTCGGGCGGGCATTTGTCGAGGGTGGTCTTCACGGCGTCGACGATCGAATTGACGGGTTCTTCAATGGCCTTGCGGACCTCGGCGGCGGAGATGACCACGGTCTTCGGCAGTCCGGAGACCAGATCGCGGCCGCGGATCTCGGTGTGTTCGTCCTTGTCGAGGTCGTATGCGGAACCGATGGTGATCTTGATGCTTTCCGCGGTGCGCTCACCCAGAAGGAGGGAGTACTCCTTCTTGATGTGCTGGATGATCGCGTTGTCCAGTTCGTCACCGGCGACCCGGATCGACTGCGCGGTGACGATTCCGCCGAGCGAGATCACCGCGACTTCGGTGGTGCCGCCGCCGATGTCGACCACCATATTGCCGGTGGCCTCGTGGACCGGGAGTCCGGAGCCGATGGCCGCGGCCATGGGCTCCTCGATGATGTGCACCTGCCGCGCGCCCGCCTGTGTGGACGCCTCGATCACGGCGCGGCGCTCGACCCCCGTGATGCCCGAGGGCACACAGACGACAACGCGCGGCCGGGCGAGATAGCGGCGCTTGTGGATCTTGAGAATGAAGTAGCGCAGCATGCGCTCGGTGATTTCGAAGTCGGCGATCACGCCGTCCTTCAAGGGCCGGACGGCGACGATGTTGCCGGGGGTCCGCCCGATCATCTTCTTGGCTTCGGCGCCGACCGCGAGAATGCCGCCCGTGTTGGTGTTGATGGCGACGACGGACGGCTCGTTGAGTACGATCCCCCGGCCTCTGACGTACACCAGCGTGTTGGCGGTCCCGAGGTCGACAGCCATGTCACGGCCGATGAACGACATGTTGTTCCCCATGAGGATGCGTCTGGCCTTCCCAAATAGAGGCTTTGATGGCTTCTCAGGATGGCGAGGTGGGTGCTTGGAGTGGAGGCCTACATCGTAGTCACGCCTGTGCGGCGTCTGCTCGCTGGGCCGCCTCGCAAGGGCTCGTTAAGAGTGACGAAGTGTCGGTCCGATGCGTTCCCGCAATGGTCCCGCATATGCCCAAAGGCGACCGAATTCCTTCGGTCGCCCCAGGCTGCCGGCCTCGTTCGGCTGACAGGAGGTCAGGAAAGGCCGGGGAAGAAAATTTTCAGTTCCCGAATGGCGGACTCCTCCGAGTCCGAGGCGTGGATCAGGTTCTCCCGGACGATGGTGCCGAAATCCCCCCGGATGGACCCGGGGGCCGCGGCGATCGGGTCAGTGGGACCGGCGAGGGCGCGCACTCCTTCGATGACCCGCTCGCCCTCGACGACCAGGGCGACGACCGGGCCGGAGGCCATGAAGACGAGGAGCGGCTCGTAGAAGGGCCGGCCCTTGTGCTCGCCGTAGTGTGTCTCCAGCGTGTCCTGGTCGAGCGTGCGCAGCTCCAGAGCGGTGATCGTCCACCCGGCCTTGCGCTCGATACGGCCGATGATCTCGCCGATGAGCCCGCGCCTGACCGCGTCGGGCTTCAGGAGGACGAGAGTGCGCTCGGTCACGGTACAGGCTCCTTCATGTGCGGGATGCGGGACTCAGAGGCTACAGGGCCCGGCCCGCCTCGATTACACAGCGTCAGCCTCTGCCGAGGCCTGTCCGGGGGCTTGTGCAGAGGTCGTACCGGGCTCCCCCGCCTGCTCCGCCCAGCGCGCCTTCGCCTGGTCGATGAGCCGCCCGTAGTGCACCGACGCCCACCACAGCGCCGCGAAGACCGCCCCCAGCACGAACATCACCGGCACCACAAAACCGCTCGCGACCAGCGCGATCTGCAGCGCCCAGCCGAGCTGCACACCGCCGGGCCGGGTGATCATCCCGCACAGCAGCAGACACAACAGCATCGCGACACCGCAGACCGTCCACACCGTCCCCGTCGACAGCCCGTCCGACTTCATGGCCACCAGACCGGCGAAACCGATCACGAAGACCTCGGCGAGCAGTGTCGACGCGCAGAGCGTTCGCATGGAATTCAGCCCTTCTTCAACAGCAGCCGGGCCTCGCCGACCGTGATCACCGAGCCGGTCACCAGCACCCCGGCCCCCGCGAACTCCGACTCGTCCTCCGCGAGGGTGACCGCCGCCTCCAGCGCGTCGTCGAGGCGCGGCTCGACCTGCACCCGGTCGTCCCCGAACACCTCCACCGCGATGGCCGCCAGCGCGTCGGCGTCCATCCCCCGGTGGCTCGAATTCTGGGTGACGACCAGCTCCGTGCAGATCGGCTCCAGCGCCTCCAGCACCCCGCGCACATCCTTGCCGTCGCTGGCGCCCACGACCCCGATCAGCCGGCTGAAGCCGAACGACTCGGTCATCGCGTCGGCCGCGGCGCGCGCCCCGGCCGGATTGTGCGCCGCGTCCAGCACCACCGTCGGAGAGCGCCGTACGACTTCGAGCCGGCCCGGCGAGGACACCGACGCGAACGCCCTGCGGACGGTGTCCATGTCCAGCGGCCGGGCGTGCTGCGCGCCGACCCCGAAGAACGCCTCGACCGCGGCCAGCGCCACCGCCGCGTTGTGCGCCTGATGCGCGCCGTACAGCGGCAGGAACACCTGCTCGTACTCCCCGCCCAGACCGCGCAGGGTCAGCAACTGCCCGCCCACCGCGACCTCGCGGGCCACCACTCCGAACTCCATGCCCTCGCGCGCCACCGTCGCGTCCACGTCGACGGCCTTCTTGAGCATCACCTGCGCGGCGTCCACCGGCTGCTGCGCCAGGATCACCGTCGCGCCCTGCTTGATGATCCCGGACTTCTCCACCGAGATCTCGCCGGGTGTCTTCCCGAGCCGGTCCGTGTGGTCCAGATCGATCGGGGTGACCACGGCCACCGACCCGTCGATCACATTCGTCGCGTCCCAGCGCCCGCCCATGCCGACCTCGACGACCGCGACATCGACCGGCGCGTCCGCGAACGCCGCGTACGCCATGCCCGTCAGCACCTCGAAGAAGGAGAGGCGGTACGGCTGCGAGCCGTCGACCATCTCGACGTACGGCTTGATGTCCTCGTACGTCTCGATGAACCGCTCGGCCGAGACCGGCGCGCCGTCCAGGCTGATCCGCTCGGTGACCGACTGGACGTGCGGGCTGGTGTACCGGCCCGTACGCAGATCGAACGCGCCCAGCAGGGCCTCGATCATGCGGGCCGTGGACGTCTTGCCGTTGGTGCCGGTGATGTGGATCGAGGGGTACGAGCGCTGGGGCTCGCCCAGCACATCCATCAGCGCGGCGATCCTGCTCACCGACGGTTCGAGCTTGGTCTCGCCCCACCGCCCCGCCAGCTCCTGCTCGACGGCGCGCAGCGCCTTGTCCACCTCGGGGTCCTCGGGGCGCCCGGGCACCCCGTCCCCGCTCACGGGACCGGCCTGGGCGCGCAGCGTACGGCTGCCGGCCTCGATCACCGCCAGATCGGGATCACGGTCGGTCTCGGCGGCGACGATCTCGTCGAAGTCGTCGTGCTCACCGGGCTGGTCGAATGGACGCTGCTCGCTCACGCCCCCAGTCTACGGAGCCCCACCGACAGCCCGGCCCCCCGGCCGCCTTGGGCCGGGGGGAGTGACATCAAGCCCGTCCGGCGATTGAGGACCGGGGTCCGGGGCGGAGCCCTGCCTGGAGCACCGCCCCCGAACCCCGGCGTGGCACCGCCCCCGAACCCCGGCTCAACTCGCAGGGGCATCAGCCCACCGGCAGCGTCTCCACCTGCGCCGTGAGCCGCGCGATGTCCGCCTCCGCCTTGGCCAGCCGTCCGCGGATCTTCTCGACGACCTGGTCCGGCGCCTTCGCGAGGAACGCCTCGTTGCCCAGCTTCGCCAGCGCCTGCGCCTTCTCCTTCTCCGCCGCGCCCAGATCCTTCGTCAGCCGCTTGCGCTCCGCCTCGACGTCGATCGTGCCGGACAGGTCCAGCTCCACCCGTGCCCCCGCGACCGGCAGCGTCGCCGTCGCCTGGAAGGACTCGCCCTCCGGCTGGAGCCGCAGGACCTGGCGGATGGCCGCCTCGTGCGCGGCCAGCGGCGTACCCGACAGATCCAGCCGCGCCGGGACCTTCTGCGCCGACTGGAGCCCCTGGTCACCCCGGAACCGCCGGACCTCCGTGACCACCTGCTGGAGATGCCCGATCTCGGCCTCGGCCGCCGCGTCACGGAACCCGCTGTCGAGCGGCCAGTCCGTGATGACGACCGACTCCTTGCCGGTGAGCGTCGTCCACAGCGTCTCGGTGACGAACGGGACGATCGGATGCAGCAGCCGCAGCAACACGTCGAGGACCTCCCCGAGCACCCGCCCGGAGACCCGCGCCTGCGCGCCGCCCTCGAAGAAGGTCGTCTTGGACAGCTCGACGTACCAGTCGAAGACCTCGTCCCACGCGAAGTGGAAGAGTGTGTCGCTGAGCTTCGCGAACTGGTAGTCCTCGTAGTACGCGTCGACCTGCGCGACCGTCTCGTTCAGCCGCGACAGGATCCAGCGGTCCGACGCCGACATCTCCCCGGCCTCGGGCAGCGGGCCCTCGACCGTGGCACCGTTCATCAGCGCGAAGCGCGTCGCGTTCCAGATCTTGTTGGCGAAGTTGCGGGAGCCCTGGACCCAGTCCTCGCCGATCGGCACATCCGCACCGGGGTTGGCGCCACGGGCCAGGGTGAAGCGGACGGCGTCCGAGCCGTACGCGTTCATCCAGTCCAGCGGGTCGACGGAGTTGGGGTTGGACTTCGACATCTTCTTGCCGTGCTCGTCACGGACGAGACCGGTCAGCGCGATCGTGTGGAACGGCGCGACACCGTCCATCGCGTACAGCCCGAACATCATCATCCTGGCCACCCAGAAGAAGATGATGTCGTGCCCGGTGAGCAGCACATCGGTCGGATAGAACTTCTTGAGATCCGCGGTCTGTTCGGGCCAGCCGAGCGTCGAGAAGGGCCACAGGCCGGACGAGAACCAGGTGTCCAGGACATCCGTGTCCTGCGTCCAGCCCTCGCCCGTGGGCGCCTCGTCGTCCGGTCCGACGCACACGGTCTCGCCGTTCGGGCCGTACCAGACCGGGATGCGGTGGCCCCACCAGAGCTGGCGCGAGATGCACCAGTCGTGCATGTTGTCGACCCAGTCGAAGTACCGCTTCGACAGATCCTCCGGGTGGATCTTCACCCGCCCGTCCCTGACCGCGTCGCCCGCGGCCTTGGCCAGCGGCTCGACCTTGACCCACCACTGGAGCGACAGCCGCGGCTCGATCGTCGTCTTGCAGCGCGAGCAGTGGCCCACGGAGTGGACGTACGGACGCTTCTCCGCGACGACCCGGCCCTGCTGGCGCAGCGCCTCGACGATCGCCGAGCGCGCCTCGAACCGGTCGAGCCCCGCGAAGGGTCCGGGCGCGGTGATGACACCGCGCTCGTCCATGATCGTCATGGACTCCAGACCGTGCCGCCGGCCGATCTCGAAGTCGTTCGGGTCGTGCGCCGGGGTCACCTTGACCGCGCCCGTGCCGAACTCGGGGTCGACGTGCGTGTCCGCGACGACCGGGATCGTACGGCTGGTCAGCGGCAGCTTGATCCGCTTGCCGACGAGATGCGCGTACCGCGGGTCGTCGGGGTGGACGGCGACGGCGGTGTCACCGAGCATCGTCTCGACCCGGGTCGTCGCGACGACGACCGTCTCGTCGCCCTCGCCGTACTTCAGCGAGACCAGCTCGCCGTCGTCCTCCTGGTAGTCCACCTCGATGTCGGAGATCGCGGTGAGACAGCGCGGGCACCAGTTGATGATGCGCTCGGCGCGGTAGATCAGCCCGTCGTCGTACAGCTTCTTGAAGATCGTGAGGACGGCCTTGGACAGCCCTTCGTCCATGGTGAACCGCTCGCGCGACCAGTCGACACCGTCGCCGAGCCGCCGCATCTGGCCGAGGATCCGCCCGCCGTACTCCTCCTTCCACTGCCAGACCCGCTCGACGAACTCCGCCCGCCCGATGTCCTGCCGGGACTTGCCCTCCTCGGCGAGCTGCTGCTCGACCTTGTTCTGCGTGGCGATGCCGGCGTGATCCATCCCGGGCAGCCACAGCGCCTCGTACCCCTGCATGCGCTTGCGGCGGGTGAGGGCGTCCATCAGCGTGTGCTGGAAGGCATGCCCGAGGTGCAGCGTTCCGGTGACGTTCGGCGGCGGAATGACAATGGTGTACGGCTCCTTGCCGCTCTTCGCGTCCGCCTCGAAATACCCGCGCTCTACCCAGCGCTCATACAGCGTTCCCTCCACCTCGGCCGGCACGTACTGCGTCGGCAGTTCGGGGTCGCTGACTGGCTGCTGCTGAGTGTTCTCGGTCACCGGGCCAGTTTAGAGGTGTCACAGGCCCGTACTGAAACGGGATAGTTCGGTAACGGAGCTGCCCCGGGTGGCCCAGGTCACTGTCCCGTCCGTCAGGATGTTCGGAACGCATAAGTTTCTGGAGGGGACAGGACAGATGAGTTACAACCAGCCGGGCCCGTACGGTGGCCAGCCGCCTCAGCAGCCGGGGCCGTACGGGCAGCCGCAGCCCGGGCCTTACGGGCAGCAGCCGCCGCAGCCCGGCTACGGTTATCCGCAGCAGGCCCCGCCCCCGCCGGGGACGCCGCCGCAGCCCGGGTACGGGTATCCGCAGCAGGGCGGGCCTTACGGGCAGCCGCCGCAGCAGCCTCCGTACGGCGCGGGCCCGGGCCAGTACCCGCCCCCTCCGCCCGCCGCGCCCAAGAAGAAGACCGGGCTGATCGTCGGGGTCGTCGTGGTGGCGCTGGCGGTCATAGCCGGCGGGGCGTACTTCCTGACCTCCGGCGGCAGCGGTGGCGGCGGCTCGGTCGCCGACGACGGCCCGCACAAGCTGACCACGCCGGAGACGGTCATCGGCGGCTCGTACAAGAAGGTCGACTCGGGCGCGGGCGGCGACGACGGCATGTCCGAGCAGGACCTCAAGGACATGGAGGGCTGGGGCGTCAAGAACCCCAAGGACGTCGGCGCGGGCTACTCCGCGGGCGGTGACTCCCTGACCAGCAAGCAGCTCACCTTCAGCGGTGTGTACGGCACGATCGACGACCCGGAGCAGGTCGTCGACTCGCTCTTCGCGAAGATGAAGGCCGAGACCGGCCAGGCGGACAAGTCCACCGAGGGTGAACTGGTCGGCAGCCCCCAGGAGTTCACCCCGGAGGGCTTCGAGAACGGTGTGATGAAGTGCCAGGAGGCCAAGATCACCGACAGCGGCAAGTCGTCGTCCTTCCCCACCTGCATCTGGGCGGACCACAGCACCGCGGTCTACGTGCTCTCCATCGACCTGGCCCAACTCGCCACCGGTAAGCCCACATCCCTGGAAGAAGCCGCCACCCTGGCCGCCAAACTCCGCAACGACGTCCGCGTAGCGCTCTGACCCCACCGCACACACCACACAAAAGCGCCCGGGCATCCACCCCGCCCGGGCGCCCGCTTTCCACGTTCAGGAATCATTCGGTTACGCTGAGTACCGGACTGGCCCACTGCGCGAGGGAGACGCATCATGACTGTGATGCTTGAGCGCCCGACGATAGACGGCAACGACCCCCGACGCTTCGAGGACCTGTGCAGGGCCCTCGACGAGCTGAACGTGCCGGACGGCTTCAAAGCCGAGATCATCAGGGCGAACATCGTGGTGTCGCCGTGGTCGAAGGCGTATTACCTCGACGTCATGGACCTGATCTGCGATCAGATGCGTGCCCATCTCCCCGGGGGCCATCGCATCAGCTCCGCCCCTGCGCTCTATGTCTTCCCGGGGATCGAGCGGGCGTACGGTCCGGACGTCCATGCGGCCGATGGCCGGACCCGCAGGACGACGAGCCGGCATCTGGACGGGGAGGGCCTGTCCTTCATCGCCGAACTGACCTCGGCCTCAACGAGGGACGCCGACCTGGTCGACAAGGTCGAGCGCTATGGGAAGGCCGGCGTTCCCGTCTATCTGCTGCTCGACATGCAGGAGGACAGCGCCACCGTCTTCTGGTCTCCGACCACCAAGGGGTACGAGTCTCACCTCACCGTGCCGTTCGGCAAGGACATCCTCATTCCCGCACCGTTCAACTGCACCCTCAGCACCGAGGGTTTCCAAGCCCCGTTCGGGTACGACGAAGACTGACCCACTGACCCACCACACAAAAGCGCCCGGGCATCCACTCCGCCCGGGCGCTTTGTGCGTAAAAGACGCTGAAAAAAGCGTTACGCCGACTTCTCGTGTCTGCCGTCGTTCTTCACGATCCTCGGTTCCCGTGGGACCAGGGTCGGGTTGACGTTGTCGCGGACCACTGCCGCTGTGATGACGACGCGGGCGACGTCCTTGCGGGACGGGACTTCGTACATCACCGACTGGAGGACCTCTTCGAGGATCGCGCGCAGGCCTCGGGCGCCGGTGCCGCGGAGGATGGCCTGGTCGGCGATGGCTTCGAGGGCGGGGCGGTCGAAGTCCAGTTCCACACCGTCGAGTTCGAAGAGGCGCTGATACTGCTTCACCAGCGCGTTCCGCGGTTCGACCAGGATCTGGAGCAGCGCCTCGCGGTCCAGGTTGTGGACCGAGGTCAGGACGGGCAGGCGGCCGATGAACTCCGGGATCATCCCGAACTTCACCAGGTCCTCCGGCATGACCTCCTGGAACTGGTCGCTCGCCTCGATCTCCCGCTTCGAGCGGATCGTCGCCCCGAAGCCGATCCCCTTCGCGCCCGCCCGCGACTCGATGATCTTCTCAAGACCCGCGAACGCGCCGCCCACGATGAACAGCACATTCGTCGTGTCGATCTGGATGAACTCCTGGTGCGGGTGCTTCCGGCCGCCCTGTGGGGGGACCGAGGCGGTCGTGCCCTCCAGGATCTTCAGCAGCGCCTGCTGGACACCCTCGCCGCTCACATCCCGCGTGATCGAAGGGTTCTCGCTCTTGCGCGCGACCTTGTCGATCTCGTCGATGTAGATGATCCCGGTCTCGGCCTTCTTGACGTCGTAGTCGGCCGCCTGGATCAGCTTCAGCAGAATGTTCTCGACGTCCTCGCCGACATACCCGGCCTCCGTCAGCGCCGTGGCATCCGCGATGGCGAACGGTACGTTCAGCATCCGGGCCAGTGTCTGCGCGAGCAGTGTCTTGCCGGACCCGGTCGGCCCCAGCAGCAGGATGTTCGACTTCGCCAGCTCGATCGCGTCGTCGCGCCCCGACCCGCCCCCGGTCTCCCCCGCCTGCACCCGCTTGTAGTGGTTGTAGACCGCCACCGAGAGCGCCTTCTTCGCGGGCTCCTGCCCGACGACGTACCCCTCAAGGAACTCGTAGATCTCGCGAGGCTTGGGCAGTTCCTCCCACCGCACCTCGGAGGTCTCCGCCAGCTCCTCCTCGATGATCTCGTTGCAGAGGTCGATGCACTCGTCGCAGATGTACACACCGGGACCCGCGATGAGCTTCTTCACCTGCTTCTGGCTCTTCCCGCAGAACGAGCACTTGAGCAGATCGCCGCCATCACCGATGCGTGCCACGAGGTGCTTCCCCTTCGCCTGGGAGCAGCTTTGGTTCAGCGGCTCCTGTGCCTCATATCCGACGGTACCTTGCCCGGGCCCCCGTTCGGGCCCCCCTTGGCGCGGTTCACACTCACCGCGCCGGAGCGCCGGGTGACCGCGCCAAGGGCGCCGGGTGTGTCCGGTGTGTCAGGCGGCCGCAGCGGCCGTGGTCTTGCGGGTCGACACGATCTGGTCGACCAGTCCGTACGCGAGCGCGTCCTCGGCGGTGAGGATCTTGTCACGCTCGATGTCGTCGCGGACCTTCTCGATCGGCGTGGTGGAGTGCTTGGCCAGCATCTCTTCGAGCTGGGCGCGCATCCGCAGGATCTCGTTGGCCGCGATCTCCAGGTCGGAGAGCTGCTCACGGCCGGTCTGGCTGGACGGCTGGTGGATCAGCACACGCGCGTTGGGCAGGGCGAGCCGCTTGCCGGCCGTACCGGCGGCGAGCAGGACGGCGGCGGCGGACGCGGCCTGGCCCATGCACACGGTCTGGATGTCGGGCTTCACGAACTGCATCGTGTCGTAGATGGCCGTGAGGGCCGTCATCGAGCCGCCGGGGCTGTTGATGTAGATCGAGATGTCCCGGTCCGGGTCCATCGACTCCAGGCAGAGGAGCTGCGCCATGACGTCGTTGGCGGAGGCGTCGTCGATCTGCACACCGAGGAAGATCACGCGCTCCTCAAAGAGCTTCGCGTACGGGTCGTACTCGCGCACGCCCTGCGAGGTGCGCTCCACGAAGCGCGGAACGACGTAACGGTTGTCCACCTGGGGGCCGGTGTAGAGGCCGCTCGCGGAGTTGTTGCTCGCGGAATTGCTGTTCATGTGCATGTGGGTGTTCACCATCCTGTGGCGTTCGGTGGTCGTGGCGGGCTCGTGGCCGGCTGGTACGGGGCGGCGCTACTGCTCACAAGGCGCGCTCAGGCCCCGGTGCCGCCACCGCCCGGAACGCCGGAAGCAGCGGAGATGATCTCGTCGATGATGCCGTACTCCTTGGCCTCCTCGGCGGTGAACCAGCGGTCGCGGTCACCGTCGCGGATGATCGTCTCCTCGGTCTGGCCGGTGTGACGAGCGGTGATCTCGGCCATGCGCTTCTTCGTACGGAGAAGCTGCTCGGCCTGGATCTTGATGTCGGAGGCGGTGCCACCGAGGCCCGCGGAGCCCTGGTGCATGAGGATGTCGGTGTGCGGCAGCGCGAAGCGCTTGCCCGCCGTGCCGCCGGTCAGCAGGAACTGGCCCATGGACGCGGCGAGACCCATACCGATGGTCACCACGTCGTTCGGGATGTACTGCATGGTGTCGTAGACGGCCATGCCGGCCGTCACGGAGCCACCGGGGCTGTTGATGTACAGGAAAATGTCCTTCTCGGGCTCGGCCGCGAGGAGGAGGAGCTGCGCGGTGATCTTGTTGGCGATGTCGTCGTCGACCTGCTGGCCGAGGAAGATGATCCGCTCTCCGAGCAGCCGGCTGTAGACCTGGTCGCCGAGGCCACCACCGAGGGACGGCTCACCGGCGGCGTAAGGCATCAGATTCGTCACGCGTATACACCTGCTCGTCTCTGACGGCTTTGGCCGTCTCAGCGTCTTCGTACCGGGGACGGGAGACTCCCCAGCCCTCGTATTCATGGACCCTAACGCGCTGGTCGGCGGGCGCCATCCCGGTTCCGGGGCTGTTCGCTGGGAGCGCAAGGTAGTTGAGGAGCGCAAACGGCTGTACGGCCCACTGCGGGCCCGTACGCCGACGGGAAGGGCCCCGGGGTCGCGTGGCGCGTCCGGGGCCCTTCCTGGCGTTCACAGCGGCTCGGAGCCGTTACGGGAGAACGGCTCAGGCCTCGGGCTTGTCGGCCTTGTCCGCGGCGGCGTCGGCGGCCTCCGCGGCCGGAGCCTCAGCGGCGGCCTCCTCGCCGCCCTCGTCCTCGGCATCGTCTTCGTCCCGCAGGTCGACGACCTCACCGTTCGTGTCCGTCACCTTCGCGGACTCGACGACCACGGCCAGCGCCTTGCCCCGCGCGACCTCGCCCACCAGCATCGGCACCTGGCCGCCCTCGACGACCGCCTTGGCGAACTCGTCGGGGGACATCCCGGAGGACTGCGCGCGCCGCATGAGGTGCTCGGTCAGCTCCTCCTGGTTGACGTTCAGCTTCTCCTTGTTGACCAGCTCGTCGAGGATGAACTGCGTCTTGATGCCCTTGACCGCCTGCTCCTTGGTCTCGGTCTCGAACTCCTCCTCGGTCTTGCCCTGGATCTCCAGGTACTTCGCGAGGTCGAGTCCCATCTGACCGAGCTGGTGGTGCTCAAGGTTGTGCTTACGGGTGTTGATCTCGTCCGCGAGCAGCTTCTCGGGGATCGGCACCTCGGCCAGCTTCAGCAGCTCGTCGAGGACCCGCTCCTGGGCCTGGGTGGCCTGCTCGTACTGCTTCTCGTTCTCCAGGCGCTTGCGCTCGTCCGCACGCATCTCGTCGATGGTGTCGAACTTGCTGGCCATCTGCGCGAAGTCGTCGTCCAGCTCGGGCACCTCACGGGCGGAGACCTGCGACACCTTGACGGTGACCTCGGCCTCCTTGCCCTCGGCGGCCCCGCCCTTCAGCTCGGAGGTGAAGGTGGCCTCGCCGCCGGCCTCCAGGCCGATGACGGCCTCGTCGATGCCGTCGAGCAGCTCGCCGGAGCCGATCGTGTACTGGATGCCGCTCGCGACACCGTCCGGCAGCACCTCGCCGTCGATCCGGGCCTCCAGGTCGACGGTCACGACATCGCCGTCGACGGCGGCGCGCTCGACCGGGACGGTGGAGGCGAAGCGCTCGCGGAGGCGCTCGACGGCCTTGTCCACGTCCTCTTCGCCGACCTCGACCGCGTCGACGGTGACCTCGATGCCGGAGTAGTCCGGGATCTCGATGACCGGGCGGACGTCCACCTCGGCGGTGAAGGCCAGCAGTTCGCCGTCCTTCAGCTCGGTGATGTCGACGTCGGGCTGACCGAGGACATTCAGCTCACCCTCGTTGACCGCGTCGGTGTAGAACTTCGGGAGGGCGTCGTTGACCGCCTCCTCCAGCACAGCACCACGCCCGAACCGCTGGTCGATGATCCGGGCCGGGATCTTGCCCTTGCGGAAGCCCTTCACCGTGACCTGCTGGTTGATCTTCTTGTACGCCGCGTCGAGGCTGTCCTTGAGCTCCTCGAAGGGCACCTCGACAGTGAGCCGAACCCGAGTCGGGTTCAGGGTCTCCACGGCGCTCTTCACGGTTCGGTCTCCTTGGTGGCTGATTCAGGGGTTCTGCTGTGCCCTCGCCTCGTCCGGCGGCGGCCCCAGCGGATGCCCGCCCGGCTCGTCAGAGACTCTTCAGACACACGGGCACGCAGCTTGCATAGTAACCGCAAGCGGGAAGCCGCCAACAATGCGCTGCCGCGCCGCGATCTTGCCTGAATGGTCGGGGTGGCCGGATTCGAACCGACGACCTTCCGCTCCCAAAGCGGACGCGCTACCAAGCTGCGCCACACCCCGTCGGTGCGACACGTAGGGTACATGCCCGCAGGCACGGCGTCGGCCTCTTTGTATGGGGCTTTGTACGGGGGGCTCGCCCTGGCCTCGCCCCGGCCGCCCGCCAGGTGTGCGGCGAGCGGTCCGTACCCGCTACGATGTTGTCCGTGCCGGGGCCGGTTCGGTCCGCGGCACACGCTGTGCGGGCGTAGCTCAATGGTAGAGCCCTAGTCTTCCAAACTAGCTACGCGGGTTCGATTCCCGTCGCCCGCTCCATGTTCAAAAGGCTTCGGCCCGACCGGGTGCTCCACGTACTCCACCGGTCGGGCCGAAGCCTTTTGCCGCTCAGAAGCGTATCTGGTTGATCATCTCGGCCAGTGAATTGAGGAATCGATTCACTGAAGGCGCGATGTTGGTGGAGGCCAGGAAGAAGCCGAAGAGGATCGCCACGATCGCCGGCCCGGCCTTGAGGGAACCGCCGCGGATCAGCACCACCATGATGATCGCCAGGAGAAGCACCACAGACAGTGAAATGGCCACAACTGATCACACCCTCGGTCGGTTCACCCAGCCCTGCCGCGCAACATGCGCGACGTACACCCCTCTTGGACCATGGTGCCATCAACTCCCGCGCAGATGTTGCCGGGTGACGGCTTTCTTTCCCCAGTACCCGCCCGTCACCAAGAGCCACCCTCAAGCGTCGCCAAGAGCCGCCCCCAAGTCGTTTGGTAAACTAATTATTGACGATTCCTTGACACTTCTTTGACTAGCGGAGGAGCGATCCCATCGGACACGCGGAGACCCTCATCGCCATGGGCGGCGCCTTCCTCGCCGCCGCCGTACTCGCACGCCTCGGCAGCCGCATCGAGCTGCCCACGATCCCCCTCTTCATCCTGGCCGGGATCCTTCTCGGCCCGCACACACCCGGCATCGTGCTGGTCTCCGATCCGCACGACCTGGAGATGCTCAGCGCCCTGGGCCTGGTCCTGCTCCTCTTCTATCTGGGCCTCGAATTCCATCTGGACGACCTCAAGGCGGGCGGCCGGAAGATGGCCCTCGCCGGCGGCACGTATCTCGCCCTGAACGTCGGCGCCGGCCTCGGCTTCGGCTTCGCGCTCGGCTGGGGTACGAGCGAGGCGCTGGTCCTCGCCGGAGTGCTCGGCATCTCCTCGTCCGCCATCGTCACCAAGGTCCTGGTCGACCTCGGCCGTATCGGCAACCCGGAGACCAAGCCCGTCCTCGGCATCATCGTCGTCGAGGACATCTTCCTGGCCCTCTATCTCGCGGCCCTCCAGCCGATCCTGTCCGGCGCCGACAGCCTCTCGGCGGCGGTGATGGACGGAGCGAAGGCGTTCGGCTTCCTGCTGGCGCTGGCGGTCGCGGCGCGGTACGGAACGAAGCTCGTGAGCCGGTTCATCGCCACCAAGGACGACGAACTGCTCGTGATCTCCTTCCTCGGCATCGCGGTCTTCGTGGCGGGCGTGTCCGAGTGGTTCGGAGTCGCGGACGCCATCGGCGCGTTCATGGTCGGCCTGATGCTCGGCGGTACGACCTCGGGTGACCGGATACGCAAGCTCGTCCACCCGCTGCGTGACGCCTTCGGCGCGATCTTCTTCTTCGCCTTCGGCCTGTCGATCAATCCGGGCGATCTGCCGACCGTCCTGTGGCCGGTGCTGGCCGCCGTCGCCGTCACGCTGGTGATGAACATCCTGGCGGGCCTCTCCGCCGCCAGGATCTTCCGCTTCGGAGCCGGCCCCGCGGCCAATATCTCCACCACACTGCTGGCGCGCGGCGAGTTCGCCCTGATCCTCGCCACCATGGCCGCCGGGGCGAGCCTCGACGTGCGGCTCGCCCCTTTCATCGCGGGTTACGTACTGATCCTGGCGGTGCTGGGCCCACTGGCGGCCGGCCGGTCGCACTGGCTGGCCCGCGTGCTGCCGGGCGGGCGCCGTGGCGGCGAGGGCGACGGGGGCGACGGCCGCGGCGGACAGCCCGACGGGCCGCGCCGCCTGGAAGAGGCATCAGCCACAAGCTGAGTCCGGCGCCCGTACCTTCGCCACGCACTCGAACCAGACCGTCTTCCCGCCACCCTTCTGCGGAGTCACCCCCACCGGTCGGTCACGGCCTCCACCAGCAGCAACCCCCGTCCGCCCTCGGCCAGTTCGTCGACCGGCTCTTCGCCCGAGCTTGGCTGTTTCACGTATGGCACGCCGGGCGCCCTGTCCGTCACCTCGACGCGCGGCGCGTCCGGCTGTCACACAGACACCAGAGGCCGGTACGGCCCAGCCCCCCGGCCCCGTACCGGCCTCGCCCCATGCCCCCGCGGCCGGGTCAGGCCGCGGCCCGCATGTGCTCCTGTGCCCACTCCTCGAAGCTGGTGAGCGGGATGCCGAGGTCCCGCGCGAACTCCGGGAGTGCGGGCTGCGGGTACTCATTGATGCGCGCCTGCCCGAAGCCCATGTCGGGCATCCCGGCGGCGGTCGCCTCCTCCGCGGTCATGTCGGGCGCGGTCAGCTCGGTGCCCAGGGCGCGGGAGAGGATCTCGGCGATGTCGGTCATGGTCAGGTGGTCGCCGGCCAGTTCCAGTTCGACGCGGTCGAACCGCTCGGGCGCGGCGACGGCCGCGGCGACCGCCCGGCCGATGTCCTCGACCGCGATGAGGGACAGCCAGGTCGTGGGCTTCAGGAGGGTCACGAGGCCGCCCTCGATCCCGCGGGGGAACATGATTTCTTCGGAGGGGTGGAAGTTGCCCATGAAGAAGCCCGGTTTGATGAGCGTCCAGTGCGTGAAGCCCGCCTCGCGCACCCGGTCCTGGATCCCGGCCTTCGCGGCGTAGTAGGGCTCCATCCAGGCCCAGGGCCCCGCGACCCAGTCAGTGTGCTGCCCGGCGCCGGAGACGGACGTGTGCACGAACTGCGGCACTCCGGCGGCCCTCGCGCCCTCGATCAGATTGACCGCCTGGGCCAACTCGCCTTCGAAGGCACGTCCGTTCATGTCGGGCATCTGCACCGAGAAGACGGCGCGGGCGCCTTCGGCGGCGCGTCGTACGGAGTCGCGGTCGTCGAGATCGCCGGTGACCAGTTCGGCGCCGAGGGCTTCGACGGCCTTGGCCCGGTCGGTGGCGGGGTCGCGGACGAGGGCGCGTACGGGAATGCCCGCGGCGAGCAGGGCACGGGCGGTGGCGCCGCCTTGCCGGCCGGTGGAGCCGGTGACCAGGACAGGTTCTGTCGTCATGGGTTACCTCGGGTGGTGACAGTGACGTGCGGCTAAGTGGCGAGGCCCGCCACTTACGCTCCGGTACGATACGGAGGACCCCGCCACTTAAGCAATCCCGGAGATGACGCCATGCCCGTCCAGCGCGCGGACGCCCGGCGCAACTACGCGCGGATCCTCGCCGTGGCCGAGGAGGAGGTCGCCGCGCACGGCGCCGATGCCTCCCTGGAGCAGATCGCCCGTATCGCGGGAGTCGGCTCCGCCACCGTGCGCCGGCACTTCCCGGGCCGGCACGCCCTGCTGCAAGCGGTGTTCAGCGAACGGATCGAGGCCTTGTGCGCCCGCGCCGAGGAACTGGCCGGGGCGGCCGACGCGCGGGCCGCCCTGCTGGACTGGCTGGGCGCCCTCACCACGTACGCCGCGTCGGCCCGCGGCCTGGCCGACGCGCTGGTCCAGGACGGCATGGCGGCCGACGACCCGGCCCATGTGAACGCCTGCTCCACGAAGCTCACCGGCGCGGCCGATCCGCTGCTCCAGAATGCCGCCCGGGCCGGCGCGGTGGCCCCGGACGTGACCGTCGCCGACCTGATCACTCTGGTCACCGGCATCGCCCTGGCCACGGAACACCACGCGGACCCAACCGCCGAGGCGCACCGGCTGCTGGGCCTGGCGGTGCTGGGAATCAGCCCTCGGAGGTGAGCCCCGCGGAGGTAATCAGGGGGTGGGCCGGAGGGGGTGGGCCGGGTGTGGGTCTGTGGTGCGGGTGTGCCGGCGGCGGTACTCGCCGGGGGCTGTTCCGTACTCGCGTTTGAAGGCGCGGTTGAATGCGGATTCGGAGGTGTAGCCGGTCAGCCGCGCGATGGTGTGCAGGGGCGTGTTGTCGAGGCGTAGCAGGGCGCCGGCCGAGGTCATGCGCCACCACGTGAGGTAGGTGAGCGGTGGTGTGCCGACGAGGGTGGTGAAGCGGCGGGCGAATGCGGCTCGTGACAGCCCTGCGCGTGTGCCCAGTTCTTCCACTGTCCAGGGGTGGGTGGGGTCACGGTGGAGGTGGTGCAGTGCGGTGCTGACCGCCGGATCGGACAGGGCTGCCGCCCAGCCGGTGGTGGCGCTCCGGGCCTGCTCCTTGTACCAGGTACGCAGGATGTACAGCAGCATCGTGTCCAGCAGGCTGGAGACGATGGCGTCGGAACCGGGGTTGCGCTCGTTGAGTTCGTCGCCGAGCAGGGCGACGACTGCCGAGAGGGGAGCCTGCCGGCTGACGCGTGCGGGCAGGTGGATGAGGTCCGGTAGCTCCGCCAGGAGCGGGTGCGAGCGAGCGCGGTTGAGCTGGTAGGAACCGCAGATGAGTACGGTGGCGGGCTCCGTGCGCTGAATTTCGCTACGGGGGATCCAGGCGTCGTCCAGGTCCTTGGTGGCGTCGACGAGCGCACTTGAAGGGTGGTCGGCGAGGGCCATCTCCTGCCCGTGAGAGACGAAAACCACGTCGCCCGCCGCGAGAGCCACCGGCGCGGAGTCGCGCGACAGCAGCCAGCACCCGCCCTCAAGCACCACGTGGAACCCTGGGCCACTGATCGGCGCGAAGCGCAGGCCCCAGGGCGCGGTGAGATGGGTACGTGCCGAGTGCGGCCGGCCGGTCCGGATCATGGCTACCGCGTCACTGACGACGTCCATGAGTGAAACTCTACATTCGAGGGCTCATGCGAGACGCACGGTCAAGGGAACGAGACTTTTGGGCATGGATCGTCTTGCCGGATGGATCTAACGTCGGAATGCGTCATCGACGGCGGGACCAGGCCCACCGTCCGGAAGGAGTTGCGAGTCCCATGAACGCCAACCCCATCGAGCTGCC
Source organism: Streptomyces sp. NPDC057617 (assembly GCF_042800555.1). Classification (NCBI taxonomy): domain Bacteria; kingdom Bacillati; phylum Actinomycetota; class Actinomycetes; order Kitasatosporales; family Streptomycetaceae; genus Streptomyces; species Streptomyces sp. NPDC057617. The sequence goes on from NZ_JBHVGV010000006.1 coordinate 134,775, forward strand.
CGACGTGGTGAGCCGCTATCTGGAAGCTCACCTCGTCCGGGACACCGCGACCGCCCTCGCGGCGTTCCACGAGGGCGCCACCGTCACCGACGAGGGCGTCACCCGTACCGGCACCGCCGCCATCGAGGCGTGGCTCGGCAAAGCAGCGAGCGAGTTCACTTTCACCACCGAACGGCTCGGCGCCGAGCAACTGGACGACACCCACTGGGTCGTAACGAACCGGCTGGAGGGCGACTTCCCCGGCGGGCGCGCCGATCTCCGCTACCGCTTCACGCTGCGCTCCGGTCTGATCGAGGACCTCACGATCGCCCCCTGACCTCTGTGACCTCTGTGACCTGTGAAGCGGACCTCTGTAGCGGACCTCTGTGGCGCAACTACTCACACCGGTAGGTGATCAGGGGGTGGAGAGGCGGGTTTCGGTCCAGTCGACCATGAGCTTCCGTTCGGCGAAGAACCACCGGCCGTCCAGCTTGGCGAAGGTGTCGAGGTAGCGGATGGAGGCGACCATCAGGGTGCGCCGGCCGTCCGGTTGCCAGAGGTGGTGCGCCAGGCAGTAGGTCTCGCCGGTGGCGGTGTCGCCGTCGACGGTCACGGTCGACTGGCCGTTGAAGTGCGTTGTGGTGTCGTAGGTGTTGAGGTTGGCGAAGACCGGCGCCAGCGCGTCGCGGCCGTGCAGCTCCTGCGTGGGTTCGGGCGAGCGGCTGTCCATGTGGACGACGAAGTGCGTGTCCTTGGTGAAGAGCGCCATCTGGCCTTCGGCGTCGCGGGTGTCCGCGCAGTGCGCGTACGCGTCGACGAGTTCGCGCAGGGCGAGACGGTCGGCGGCTTCTTGCTCGGACATGGGTGCGGATATGGGTACGGCGGCGTGGATGCCCATGGCGTCTCCTCGGTCGGCGGCAACTATTTTACAGGTGTCCAATAGCGTACTCGACGTGGGACGATGGCCGTCGCTGACCGCGGGGAGGAGGACTGGCGCATGGTGGATCCGAGGATTGCCCGGACGGAGCGCGCCACGGAGGACGCCGTGATCACGCTCGCGTCCGCCCGGCCCATTTCCCGGATCAGCGTCTCGGAGCTGGCCGAGGCAGCCGGCGTCAGCCGCGCCACGTTCTACAACCGCTACACGACACCACTGGACGCCCTCACCCGCGTACTGCGCGCCGACCTGCGGGCCCTGCGCGCCAAGGACGAAGAACGGCGGGCGGGCGGCACGGAGCCGCCGGATGCCGCCCTGCGCCTGGCGACCGGCGACATCGTCGACCATGTCGAGCGCCATCGCGAGATCTACCGGCACGCGCTCCACGATCCGGCGGACCATGGAGTCTTTGACGCACTGACGGAGCACTTCACCGACTACAGCCTCGCGTTCATGCGCACGTCCGGCCACGCTCCGCCCGAGGGGATCGACCACCGGATCGTGGCCCAGTTCCTGGCACACGGCTTCGCCGGAGCACTGAGGGCCTGGCTGTCGGACGACGGCGTCGGCCGCGACGAACTGGTCGAGGCGGTGAGCGCGGCGGCTCCGGTCTGGTGGACACGGTAGGGCTGGGCGCGGGCCGGTGTCCGTGTCGGTGTCCGTGTTGGCGCGTGCGAAAGGCCCCTCCTCAGTGTGAGGAGGGGCCTTTCATGTGGAGCGCCCGGCAGGCCTTGCACCTACATTTCCCACCGGCAGGTGGACGTCTTTCCTTGGACCACAGACGCGTGACTTCCGTTTCCCTTGCGGTGAACCGGAGTTACGAGATGATCATACAGGATCTTGGGGGCCGCGTGTGTCCCGTGTGTCTGCGGACGGTGGGCCGGGTCTGGGCGAGGAGTAGAGGAACTGCCCTCTGTCGAGCGGCTGTTCCTTGACCTCGCCCCGCCACAGCAGCAGGCCGTGCCGGCGCTCCCAGTAAATCCCCAGGCAGGCCCGCATCAGCCACTCCACAGCCAGGGCCAGCGGGAACAGGGCCGCCCACGGGGACCACACGAGGGCCGCGATCAGGGACGGCACGAGGAGCAGGAGAAGGAAGCGCGAGTCGAGGAGGTGCCGGTTCGCCGCGTGGTCGGCGGGCAGGACCGCTGCGGGCTCGTTCAGCGGCACTGCCGTCCTGAAGGTCCGTACCTCGCTGTGCTTCACGAACGGGAGAGCCCCGAGGAGCCCCGCGAATACGCAGAAGCCGAACATGAACTGGATGAACTGCCGACCGTAGTCGTCGTCCGCCGCCGGAATCCCGCGCACGCCGAAGGCCACCAGCGCGCCGATCGCGGACGCGCACACCGCCATCGTGACGCCCATGAGCTGATGGTTGACGTATCTGCGCATCGATTCCCCCCGTGGCACCGTCCCCAGGCGATTGTCGCGTACTCAGTCGATGGTCTCGACGGTCTGCCTGACCTTGGTGGCGAGGGGGGCCGGGAGGGGGGCGTAGTCCAGATCGGTGAGGGTTTGCTGGGCTTCCGTGCCCGCGGTGTAGGTGAGGAACGACTTCAGGGCGTCAAAGGTGGCGGCCAGGTTGCCCTTGTCGCAGACGATCTCGTAGGTGACGCCGAGGAGGGGGTACGCGCCCTTCGCCGCGGTCGTGTAGTTGAGGTCCAGGGCCAGGTCCTTGCCCGTACCGGCCACTCGGGCGTCGGCGAGGGCGCGGGAGGCGGTGGCCGGGGTGGGCGCTACGGGCTCGGCGGCGCCGGTCCGGAGTTTGACGGTGTTCATGCTGCGGTTGGTCGCGTAAATCAGCTCCGCGTACCCGATCGCACCGTCGGTCGACTGGACCTCCGCCATCAGTTGGTCGGAGGTGGCGATGCTCTGGCCGCCGGGGGCCATCCACCTGTTGCCGTTGGTGTACGGCCAGTTCTCGAACCCGGCGGCGGCCACCAGGAACTTGCCGAGGGTGAAGTTGACGCCGGACTCGTCGGCGCGGTGGAAGGCGAGGATGCGCTTGTCGGGCAGATCGGCGGTCGGGTTCAGCTCCGCGATGGCGGGGTCGTCCCACTGGGTGATCTTGTCGGAGAAGATCTTGGCGAGGGTGGGAGCGTCGAGTACGAGGTCGTCGACGCCGGCGAGGTCGTAGGCGAAGGCGATCGGGGTGCCGAGCATGGGCAGGTTGATGCCCGTACCGCCGCCCTGGCAGATGCTCTTGGACTGCTCGGCCTCGGTCGGCTTGAGCGGGGAGTCGGAGCCCGCGAAGGCGTTGAGCCCCCGGAGGAACTCGTTGATACCGGCACCCGAACCCTTGGCGTCGTAGTTGATCTGGGTGCCGGGACAGGCCGCGGCGTAGTCCGTGGACCAGGTGTCAATGGCGTCCCCCAGGGTGCTTGAACCCGAGGCCACGAGGGTCTGGCCGCTGTCGTCGCAGACGGGGGCGGTGGAGGAGGCCTTGGCGTCGGGGCTGCTCGGGCTGCCGGAAGTGTCGGGGGACTGGCCGGTCCGGCCGCTTGAGCTGCCCGGGTCGTTCGGATTGCCCCGGTCGGAGAACGCGTCGCTGAGGACCGGGGTGAGGGAGGCCACGGCGGCGACGGCGAGGGCGCCGATGAGCACGCGGGTGCGGTGCTTGCGGAGCCAGGTCTGGGAGTGGCCGGTGGGTGAGATGCGGGTGTCGGGGAGGGCGTTGGAGGAGTCGTCGCCGCCGTCCGGTGCGGGACGTGAAGACGGCCGGGGCGCGGGGGTGGCGGGTACGGGCGTCGGCTTGGCGGGTGTGGGCCGCGCGGCCAGGGCGGGCCTGGTGGGCTCGGCGGCGGGCGGCTTCGCGGCCGGGGTGGGCTCGGCGGCCGGGGGCTTGGCCATCGAGACGGGCTCGGCGGCGGGCGCGTCGGGGACGGTCGGTGTGGGTTCGGCCGGGGCTGGGGCCGGGACCGGGGGCGGGGCGGGTTCGGCCGGCGCCGGCGCCGGGGGCGGAGTCGTATCCGTACCGCTGCTGCTCGTAGCCGTACCGCTGCTCGTACCGCCGGCCGTACCCGTAACGCTGCCCGCACCCGTACCCACATCCACTCGGCCGACCGCCGCGGCCAGTGGCGACGGCAGCCATGGGGACTCGCGCAGGGCGAGGGCGAGGGTCTGGGTACGGTCGGTCGTCAACGGCGGGGCATCCGGGCCAGGTTGGGGGCTCGCGGCGACAAGTCCTGCGAGTTCGTGGAGGAGTTGGGGAACGGTCGGCCGGGCGTCGGCGTCCTTGGCGAGGCAGCGGGCGATGACATCGCGTACGCGCGGGGGCAGGCCGGCCAGATCCGGTTCCTCGTGGACGACGCGATAGCCCATGGCGTGCGACGAACCGGTGCCGAAGGGGCCGTGTCCGGCGCCCGCGAAGGCCAGTACCGCGCCCAGGCAGAACACGTCGGCGGCGGGTCCGACGTTGCGGCGGGTGAACTGTTCCGGGGCCATGAACCCCGGCGTGCCGACGATGAGGCCGGTGCTGGTGAGCGCGTCGGAACCGGCTTCCATGGCGATGCCGAAGTCGATGACGCGGGGGCCGTCGGAGGCGAGCAGTACGTTGGAGGGCTTGAGGTCGCGGTGGATCAGCCCGGCGGCGTGGATGGCCTGGAGGGCCTCGGCGAGGCCGGCGCCGAGGGCGTACACGGACCATTCGGGCAGCGGGCCGTGCCGCCCGATCGCCTCGGCGAGCGAGAGGCCCGGTACGTACAGCGTGGCGAGCCAGGGCGCGGCGCCGTGCGGGTCGGCGCCGACGACGGCGGCGGTGAAGGCGCCGCTGACGGCCTGCGCGGCGGAGGCCTCGCGGGCGAACCGTTCACGGAAGCCGGGTTCGTCGGCCAGCTCGGGCCGGATGACCTTCAGGGCCACCTGCCGTCCGCCGGGCGAGGCCGCGAGATAGACCCGCCCCATCCCGCCGATGCCCAGCAGCCCGGTGAGCCGATAGGGCCCCACGGACTCCGGATCCCCCACTGCCAGAGCTTTCACCACGGCCCCCACTCCCCCAACTCCCGCCCGGCAAGCGCCGCCCGCGAGCGTACCGATCCCGCGGCAACCGGTGCGACCCGGACTCGCCCCTGTCCCTGCGGGCGTTGGGCCTCAGCTCAACCCGGCCCCGTTCCGCTCGGGCAGCGGCCAGACGCGCAACAGCCATTCCTCCACGCCCTCGTAGTACAGCTCCTGCCCGATAAGCGCGGCCGCTTCAGCCCTGCCCCGGCAATGAACCCGTACCCGGCACCGCCCGGGAGCCACGCTCAGCCCCTCACCGACGATCCCGCCGTCCCAGGTGCGGACCCGCAGAACTCCGGACTCGGTGCGGATCTCCGCGGTTTCGACGACCTCCCACAAGGCGTCCTCGCCGGGCGGCTCGGCGCCCCGGACTTCGACGCGTACCGCCGGATAGAAGTCATTACCTCCGGTCGCGAGCAGAAGCCCGGCGCCGCCAGGAACGGCAATACGCCCGCCGGCAATCTGCCGCGCCCAGTCGGCCGGCAGATCCAAGGCCTTCTGGTCCTCGACAAGCTGGAACTGCTTGTACTCGATCCTGGGCAGTACGTCCATGCAAACCCCATCCGCGCGGTGGGAGGATCGTGCAAGGGCACGGGAGTATCGGTCTAACGTTTCCGCAGCTCACGGTGTTTGGATCGGAGAGGTCCATTCCACCGCACCAGCTACGGGAGTACGCACATGGCACTCGATTCCTATGTCGGCCTCGGCCGGTCGGGGCTCAAGGTGAGCCCGTTCTGCCTCGGCGCGATGACCTTCGGCGACGAGGACGGTATCGGCTCCGGTGTCGAGGAGTCCGAGAAGATTTTGCGGACCTATCTCGACCGCGGCGGCAACTTCATCGACACCGCCAACTTCTATACGAACGGCCACTCGGAGAAGATCCTCGGCGACTTCTTCGCCCGCCACGGCGGACTGCGCGACCGTACCGTCCTGGCCACCAAGTTCTACGGCAACCTCCACCTCGGCGACCCCAACGGCGGCGGCGCCGGCCGCAAGGCCGTCACCGACCAGCTCGAACAGTCCCTGCGGCGGCTGCGGACCGACTACATCGACCTGTACTGGCTGCACAACTGGGACCGGTCGACCCCCGTCGAGGAGACCCTGCGCACCCTGGACGACCTCGTCCGCGCGGGCAAGATCCGGTACATCGGCTTCTCGAACACCCCTGGCTGGTTCACCGCGCAGGCCCACACCACGGCCCTGCTGCGCGGCTGGACACCTCTCACCGCGCTCCAGGTGGAGTACTCGCTGCTGGCCCGCACCGTCGAGGGCGAACTCGTCCCGCTCGCACAGGACACCGGTATGGGCATCACGCCTTGGAGCCCGCTGAAGAACGGGTTCCTGTCCGGGAAATACACCCGGCGCGACACCAGCCCCACCGACGCCGCCCGCGCGCCGATCGTCGGCTCGCCGAGCGAGGCCCAGTACGCGGTCATCGACGCGGTCGCGGCCATCGCCGAGGAGACCGGAACCAGTTCCGCCGCCGTCGCGCTGGCCTGGCTGCGGAACCGTCCCGGCGTCAGCTCCACCCTCATCGGAGCGCGCCGCCTCGAACACCTCGAAGCCAACCTCACCGCGCTCGAACTGACCCTCACCCGGGCCCAGACCGACACGCTGGACCAGGTATCGGCCCCCACCCTCAACTACCCGGCCGACCTCAACCGGGAGGTCGGCCCCATGCTGAAATACGCGGGCGCCACGGTCGACGGCCACAAGACCCCGGTCTACCCTCCGCTGCTCGATCCCGCCCGCTACTGAGAGCTCGTACGGGCCACCGGCCGTTCCACCGCCGGCGCCGGGTCCGTCCGGCTGCCGGTTCGTCCTCAATCGCCGGACGGGCTGGGGTGTACCCATTGCACAAGAATCATTGCGCAACAGGTCTTGTGCATATAACTTCGGCCGCATGTCCGATCACGACCGTTCCATCACCGACTCGCGCGTCCTCGCCGCCATGGCCCATCCCGCCCGGCGGCGGCTGCTCGATCTGCTCAAGCTCGACGGACCCGCGACCGCCAGTGGGCTGGCGCAGCAGACCGGGGAGGCCGTGGGGAATGTCAGCCATCATCTGCGGGCGCTCGCCGAGGCCGGGCTGATCGAGGAGGCGCCGGAGCTGGCGCGGGACCGGCGGGAGCGGTGGTGGCGGCGTACGACGCCCACACTGTGCTGGTCCTCGGCCGACTTCGCCGAGGACGCCGCCGGGGAGGCCGTCGCGCACGCCGTCGAATCGCTCAATCTGGAACGGCAGACCGGGCATGTACGGCGCTGGGCCGACCGGCCGCAGGCCGAGCAGGCGCGGTGGCCGCTGGGGCCGTTCTCGCACGAGGCCTGGCTCCGGGTCACCGACGCCGAACTCGCGCAGTTCGCCGCCGAGATCGGCGCGGTCGTCGACCGGTGGGCCGATCGCGAACTGCCCGACGACGGCCAGGAGCGCGACACGGTCTTCACCTTCACCCGCGCCGTACCCGGCCGGCCGTAGACCCGTCGTACCCGGCCGCCCGTAGAGCCCGTAGAGCCCGTAGAGCCCGTAGAAAGAGGAACAGAACATGAGCGTGTGGTTCATCACCGGCGCCTCCCGCGGCCTCGGCGCCGCCATCGCCCGCGAGGCGCTCGCCCGCGGCCATCACGTCGCCGCCACCGGACGCGACCTGGACGACCTGCGCCGTACCTTCCCCGACCCCGGCGACGCCCTCCTCCCCCTCGCCGCCGATGTCACCGACGAGCCGAGCGTCCGCGCCGCCGCGGACGCCGCCCTCGCCCGCTTCGGCCGGATCGACGTCCTCGTCAACAACGCCGGGCGCGGACTGATCGGCGCCGCCGAGGAGGTCTCGGACGAGGCCGCCCGCGCGGTGTTCGACACCAACTTCTTCGGCGTGCTCACCACCCAGCGGGCCGTCCTGCCGGCGCTGCGCGCCCAGCGCTCCGGGCATGTGATCAACATCAGCTCGGTGGGCGGGTTCACCGGCTCCCCGGGGTGGGGGCTGTACGCGGCGACGAAGTTCGCCCTGGAGGGCATGTCCGAGTCGCTGCGGGCGGAGCTGGCGCCTCTCGGCGTACGCGTCACGATTGTTCAGCCGGGCGGCTTCCGTACGGACTTCCTGGACGGTACGAGCCTGCACACCGAGCCGCACACGATCGACGACTACGCGACGACCTCGGGCACCACCCGCGACGTCCCCGCCTCGTACAACCACGCGCAGCGCGGCGACCCGGCCAAGGCCGCGGCGGCGATCGTCGATCTGGCGTCACTGCCGGAGGGCACCGAGCCCCCGATGCGGCTCCAGCTCGGCGCGGACTGCGTGGAGCGCGTATCGGCCAAGCTCGATCAGGTACGGAAGGACCTCGAAACCTGGCGTGCGGTGGCAGTCGCGACCGATCACACCGAATGAGAAAGATTTCCGGGAAACAGCGCCACTCGAAGCCGAATCCGAGGGGCGTCACCGAGAAACGGTGAACGAGTTTCCCGGCGAAGAAATTCCCGGCCGCGGATGAAGAGCACATGAATGGAACAGAACATTCCCCGCCGGATACCAGGGTCATCAATTGGCCATTCCCAGATATCCACTTGCGCCTGAGGAACTTCAACGCGTTGCATGGTCAAGTCTTCGCAAAGCGCGGGCAAAGCCAATGCGGGAGTTACCTTGATCCACACATCAGACACGTTCGGTGTTCTGCGGGAGTACGAAGAGGTGGTGGTGACCGGCGGAGCCGGGTTCGTCGGGCGCCATCTCGTCACAGCCTTGAGCCACCTGGACAAGAAGGTCACCGTCGTCGACCACGCCGTTCTCGGCGAGGACATCGCGTCGCTGCCCGGCGTCCGGCATGTGCGTGCCGACTTACGTGACTACGGCGAGACACTTCTCGCCCTGCAAGGAGCCGACGCCGTCTTCCACCTGGCGGGAAACGCCAGCGGGACACTGTCCGTCGAGAAACCGCGTCACGACTTTCACCTCAACGCGCTGGCGACCTGCAACGTCGGCAACGCCTCGCTCGAACTCGGAGTGCGGCGGCTGGTCTATCTCTCCTCCGCCATCGTGTACGGCACTCCGCAGCACACACCCATACGTGAGGACCATCCCACAGGGCCGTTCCTGCCCTATGGCGCCTCCAAACTCTCGGGCGAACTCACACTGCGCAGCCTGCACCAGAGCACCGGACTGCCGGCCGTCATCGGGCGGTCCTTCGTGATCTACGGTCCGGGCGAGGACCCGCGTCAGGCCGGTGGCGAGGTGTCGCAGTTCCTTCGCTGGCATCTCAACGAGCTGCCGATCCCGGTCGTCGGGGACATCGACCGCAAGACACGGGATTTCATCCACGTCGACGATCTGTGCCGCGCACTCATCACGCTCGCCGACCGCGGGACGGACGGCGAGATCTACAACCTGGGCAGTGGCACGGACGTGTCCATGCGTGAACTGGCCGAAGCCGTGACGAGGGCCACCGGCCGGCCGGCGCGTCTGGAGGCCGACACCAGCAGTCTCGAAGACAGCTTCACCCTGGTCGCAGACATCTCAAGCCTGACCGCCCTCGGGTTCAAACCGCAGGTCACCCTGGACGCGGGGCTCACCGTGCTCGCCGAGGAACTGGGCCGCTTCCCCGAACTGCCCACGGCCAAGGCGGTCTTCCGCAGGGAGCCGCCGCCGAGGAGGCGGCTGGCAGTGAGCCCGGGCGAGGCGGAAGCGGTGGCGTCGTGCTAGCACTGGACGGAGGCGGGAGCGTCATACCCGAAGGCGCGGTGGCACCGTGGCCGTACATCCTCGACGAGGACCGGAAGGCCGTGCTCGGCGCCCTCGACCAGGCGACTCCATGGCACTGGCCGATGAAGGCCGTACAGGAACTGGAGGACGCCTGGGCGCAGTTCACGGGGATGCCGTACGTCCTTGCCGCCAACTCGGGAACCGCCGCGCTGCACATGGCCATCGCGGCGGCCGGCGTCGAGCCGGGCGACGAGGTACTCGTACCCGCGGACACCTTTCTCGCCTCGGCGTCCAGCGTCCTCCAGGCGAACGCGATACCGGTCTTCGTCGACACCGACATCGAGACGTTCAACATCGACCCCGGCCTGGTGGAGGCGCGGATCACGGACCGTACCCGCGCGATCATCGCGGTCGACCTCAACGGTCTGCCCGCCGATTACGACGCGCTGCGCGGGATCGCCGACCGCCATGGTCTGCATCTGATCGAGGACGCCGCGCAGGCCCACGGTGCCATGTATCACGGCCGGCCGGTGGGCAGTCTCGGGTCCATGAGCGGAGCCAGCCTCAATGGCTCCAAATGCCTCTCGGCCCTCGGCGAGGGGGGACTGTTCGCGACCCGCGACGCGGATGAGCACCGGCTTGCCCGGAGGGTGCTGATGTTCGGCGAAGAACTGCCGGGCCAGGGTCGCGACTACAACGCCCGGATCATGGGGTGGAACTACCGGATCGACGTGCTCGCGGCGGCTTTCGCCCGCTCCCAGCTCACTCGTCTGCCTGAGATGTCACGGATCCGCGAGGCGAACGGCGCGGCGCTCACCACGGCACTCGCCGGCATCCCCGGCATCCGACCGCCCGTCATACCCGACGGCCTGACACACGTCTACTTCTTCTACCCGCTGCTGGTCCAGCCGGAGGACCTCGGTCTGGACGACATCCCGGTGGAGGCGTTCCGGGACGCGCTGGCGCAGGCGGTGAACGCGGAGGGGCTCGGCATCATGCGCTGGCAGCCCCAGCCCGTGCCGGCCCAGACCCTGTTCCAGGAGATGCGCGGCTACGGACGCGGCTGCCCGTGGTCCTGCGGCCACGCCGCCGCGGGACACGGCTACCGGCCCGAGGAGTACCCGGTGGCCGAGGAGATCTGCCGGCGCAGACTGGTCCTCGGGCAGAGTTTCAGCTCCCTCGGGCCGCCGAACGACGAACGGACCATGCTGATGTTCGCCGAGGTGTTCCACAAGGTGCTCGTGGAAGAACGCGACGCGCTCATCTCGCTCGCCCGCGGCATGGCCTGAACCTCGACCGCCGCGGCGCTCGACTGCCGGGGCGGCCCGGACGCTTCGCGGCGGCCCGGACGCTTCGCGGAGCGCCGCGGGGAGCGGCAGTGGGGTGTCCCCCGGCAGTGGAGACTGCCGGGGGACACCCGCATCGACGGACCGAACAGACCGGACCGAACAGAAGGACGCACGACTCCATGGGAAACAAGCCAGACGCAACGGACGACCGGACCTCGGGCTTACCGGGCGCGGGGACAGCCCGGCCCGGCTCCCGGCCGGGGGTGTCCGGCCCTCCCCCCTCGGCGCCCGCCCGCCCGCGCGCCGCGCGCGCGGCCGTGTGCGCCGTGTTCTTCGTCACCGGGGCCGCCTTCGCCACCTGGGCCGCGCGCGTCCCCGCGATCCAGGACCGGCTCGGGCTGTCCGAAGGGCAGCTCGCGGTGGCGCTGGTGGGGCTGAGCAGCGGGGCGTTCCTGGGCCTTCCGCTGGTGGGCGGTCTGGTGGCCCGGTACGGCAGCCGGGCGGTGCTGTTCGCCGGTATGACGGTCTATCTGGCCGCCCTGACCGGTCTGGCGTTCGCCCCCGACCTGCCGACGCTGACCGTGGCCCTGGCCCTGTTCGCCTGTGGCAATACCGCCGTCGATGTCTCCATGAACACCCAGGGCGTACTGGTCGAACGCGCCTACGGACGCAACATCCTGGGCGGATTCCACGCCATGTTCAGCCTCGGCGGGATCGCGGGCGCCGTGGCCGGCAGTCTCGCGGCCTCCGCGGGCATCGGTACCCGCCCGCACTTCACGGTGACCGCGCTCGTCCTGTGCGTGGCGGTCGCCGTGGCGGCGACCGCCCTGGTCCCCGAGCCGCAGGGGCGGACCGAGGACGCCGGTCCTCTTTTCGCCCTGCCCAGCGCCGGGCTGTGGATCCCCGGACTCGTCGCCTTCTGCGCCCTGATGGGCGAGGGCGTCATGAACGACTGGGGCGCGGTCTATCTCCACGACGTGACCGGCGCCTCGCCCGGTGCGGCGGGCATCGGATTCGCGCTCTTCTCGGCCGGCATGGTCGTCGGGCGCCTCTGCGCCGACCGGATCCGCGCCCGTACCGGCACCGTACGTTTCACCCTCGGCTGCGCCCTCGTCGCCGCGGCCGGGGCGGTGGTCTCGATCTCCGTGCCCACCACCGCCGCCGGGTTCGCCGGCTACACACTGGTCGGGCTGGGCATGGCGGCGGTGATCCCCGTGGTCTTCAGCCACGCCGCCCGGCTCCGGCCGGAACGCCCCGGTCCGGCGATCGCCGCCGTCTCGGCGGTCGGGTACGTCGGGTTCCTGGCCGGGCCGCCCGTCATCGGCGGCCTCGCCGAGGCCGTGGACCTGCGAGCCGCCATGCTCGTCCTGCCCGCGCTGATGGGCATGATGGCCCTGCTCTCCCTCCGCCTGCGCCGCCGCTGACAACCGAATGCCGCAGACGCGGCACAAGCGCCTGGAGGAGAGAGAGCCACCCCGGACGGCTAGGCGCTGTCCGGTCGGCGCAGCCGCGGGCGCTCCCGCGCGCCGCGCCGCCCTGAGACGGTCCAGGAGGGCCGGGGGCCTGGGCCCCGAGCCCTATCACGGGGGCCTGGCCTCCGGCCCCCGGGCGTCGGCGCCGAGGGGCAGCGCCCGGGGCGCTATCCCTCCCGGCAGATCAGCAGCAGCGCCCTGTCGTCGTTCACGTCCTTCGCCACCGCCTCGATCAGGTGCCACGCCGCGCCCTGGAACCCCGGCGCCACATACCGGTCCGCCTCGCCCGTCAGCCGGTCGATGCCCTCGCCGAGGTCCCGGCCCGACGCCTCGACCAGACCGTCCGTGAAGAGCATCAGCACATCGCCCGGCCGCAGCGTGCCCTTGGCCGAGTCGAACTGCGCCCCGTCGTACACCCCGAGCAGCGGGCCCTCGCCCGACTTCTCCTCCCACCGGCCGCTGCCCGCGTGGAGCTGGAGGGCGGGCAGATGGCCGGCGGAGAGCAGTTCGTAGTCGCCCGAGTCCAGGTCCAGGACAAGGTGGATGGAGGTGGCAAAACCCTCGTCCCAGTCCTGCCGGAGCAGATAGCCGTTGGCGGCCGGCAGGAAGGCGTGCGGCGGGAGCGAGCCGAGCAGCCCGCCGAAGGCGCCCGAGAGCAGCAGGGCGCGCGAACCCGCGTCCATGCCCTTGCCGGAGACATCGGTGAGGACGACTTCGAGGGTGCGCCCGCCGTTCGTACGGGCCGCCACGACGAAGTCGCCGGAGAACGACTGGCCGCCCGCCGGGCGCAGCGCCATCTCCCGGTGCCAGCCCTTGGGCAGGCGTGGGAGCGCGCTCTGTACGCGGATGCGCTCGCGCAGGTCGAAGAGCATCGTTCCGCCACGCCGCCAGGGCACCCCGACGCGGGCCCTGAACTGTGCGATCAGCAGACCGAACAGACCGCAGGCCGCCACCACCAGGACCGTGCCGGGCGTGACGCGGGCCGGGCCGTCCGGGTACGGGCCGAGGACCATCGACTCGACGATCAGGGCGGCGGCCGCCGCCGCGTACAGGCTGAGCAGGCTGGAGGGCCGCAGCAGCAGCCCGCCGGCCACGATCGGCAGGACGAGCGCGGAGGGCGCGCACCAGACCGGGATGGCGATGGTGGTGAGCGCGATGGCCGGAATCGTCAGCAGCAGTCCGGCGAGGGCGATCCAGTCGGAGCCGTCGCCACGGAAGTAGTCGACGCCGGATTTGCGCACGCCGTTGCGGACCCGGTGCAGCTTCCTGCGCAACCGGGCCGAATACGACTCCGCTCGCGCGACACCGGCCATCGTGTGGACCCTACCGATCCGGCCGACGGGCGTGCAGGGGGACCCCGAGACATTGCGTTCGAAATCGGGTCGCTTCGTCGACATCATCCTGCTACTGATGGCATATGACTACTGAGCTGCGGGTACTGCACCCGGCCGAATGGGACCGCTGGTACAGGACACTGGAAGTCGCCTTCGGGGGGCTCGTGGAGTCGCCGGAGAAGCGCGCGCTGATGGAGTCGCTGACCGAATGCGAGCGGTCGGTCGGGGTCTGGGACGGGGACGAATGCGTAGGCACGGCAGGGGCGTTCAGCTTCCGGCTGGCCGTGCCGGGCGGTGCGCTGGTGCCCGCGGCGGGGGTCACGATGGTCAGCGTGGCGGCGACGCACCGCAGGCGCGGGGTGCTGACGTCGATGATGCGCCGCCAGCTCGACGATGTGCGGACGTGGGGAGAATCACTCGCCGTACTGACGGCGTCGGAGCCGCCGATCTACGGGCGGTACGGGTACGGCGCGGCGACGCGCCAGCTCCTCGCGGAGATCGACACCTCGCGGGTGCGGTTCGAGGTGCCGGAGGGGGCGGAGGAGATCCGGCTGCGTGCGGTACGGCCGGGGGATCCGGCCGTACAGAAGGCCTGTGAGGCCGTGTACGCGGCGGAGGTCGGCGCCCGGCCGGGGATGCTGGCCCGCCGGCCCAACTGGGAGCGGCTGCCGCTGGCGGACGCCGAGAAGGAGATGGACGGGGCGTCGGCGCTGCGGTGCGTACTGGCGGAACGGGCGGGCGAGGTGGTGGGATTCACACTCTTCCGAAGCCGACCCGATTGGGACAATTCCGGACCGAAGGGGACGATCGAACTCCAGGACCTGTACGCGCTGGACCCGGTGGCGTACGCGTCGCTGTGGCGCTTCCTCGCCGATATCGACCTGACGTCGACGATCCGTGCCCGTAACCGGCCGGCGGACGACGCGTTCCAGCACCTGGCCTCGGACATCCGCCGCTGCGGACTGACGCTGCGGGACTCGCTGTACGTACGGCTGGTCGAGGTCGGCGCGGCGCTGGAGGCCCGTACGTACCGGGCACCGGTCGATGTGGTCCTGGCGGTGGAGGACGGCTTCTGCCCCTGGAACGGGGGGCGTTGGCGGCTGACCGGCGACGCGAAGGGCGCGACCTGCGAACGCACCACGGACGCACCGGACTTGACCCTGTCGGTGGCGGACCTGGGCGCCGCGTATCTGGGCGGCGTCTCCCTGACCTCCCTGTCCCGCGCGGCCCGGATCCAGGAACACCGCCCGGGCGCCCTCGCCGAGGCATCGACGGCCTTCTCCTCGGACACAGCGCCCTGGCTCCCCCACGGCTTCTGAGCGACCCGGCCCGGGTCGCTCCAGGCCTTACAGTCCGTTGAGAACGTCCTGGTAGGCCGCGGCAAAGCAGTCGATCATCGTCTTGAGTTCGGCGTCGGAACTGATCAGCGGGGGCGCGAAGGCGATGGTGTCGCCTATCGCCCGTATGAGCAGGCCGTGTTCGGCCGACCGGGCCATCAGGGCCGTGCCCAGTTCGCCGGCCGCCGTTCCGGCGGCGGCCGGGTCGAAGGTGATGGCGCCGAGGAAGCCGTGTCCTCGTACGTCACGGACCAACTCCGCACCACGGAAGGCTCCGAGACCGTCCGCCAGCATCGGCGCGGTCGTCCGCACATAGCCCGGGATGTCCCGCTCCCGGAGGATGGCGAGGCACTCGCGTGCGACGGCCGCGCCCACCGGATGTCCCGAATAGGTGAAGCCGTGCCCGAATCCGTCGAGTTCGGCGGAGCCCTTGACCAGCGCGTCGACCACTCGTTTCTCCAGCATGACGGCGGAGATCGGTATGTACGCGGAGGAAAGCCCCTTGGCGAGGGTGATCATGTCCGGGGTCAGATCGAATTCCGTCGTCGCGAACATCGAGCCGGTACGGCCGAATCCAGTGATGACCTCATCGGCGATGAACAGGATGTCGTGACGGGCCAGCACCTCTTCGACCCGATGGTAGTAACCCGGGGGCGGGATGATCACTCCGCCGGCGCCGATGATGGGTTCCGCGATGAACGCGGCGATCGTGTCGGCGCCCTCGTCATCGATGAGGTCCTCCAACTGCGCGACAAGCCAGTCGACGAACTGATCATTCGTCATTCCCTGGGCCTGCGGAGAAAGGGGATCGGGGCAGGGCACCTTCAGGAAATACGGCAGGGGCAGACCGAATCCCTGGTGTATGTGGCTGATACCGGTGGCCGATGCCGTGGCGACGGTGGTGCCGTGATAGCCCTGCTCCTGAGAGATGATTTTCACCCGCTCAGGACGGCCCAGACTGCGGTGGTAGTACCACGCGATTTTGAACGCGCTGTCATTCGCCTCGGCCCCTGAATTGGCGAAGAACGTACGCCCCATCCGCAGCGGGGAGATCTCGGCGAGGTCTTCGGCGAGAGCCAGTGCGACATCGGTGGTGCGGTGCCCGTAGGACGCATAGAACGGCAGCTTGGCCAGTTGCTCAGAAGCCGCCTGAATGAGCCGCGGCTCGCTGTAACCGAGATTCACGCACAACATGCTGGACGCGCCGTCGAAATAGGAACGGCCTTCACTGTCCCATACCCGCACGCCTTCGCCACGGACGATTACATGCGGTGCGGTTTCCAGATAGGCAGGAGTGTGGGGCTCGAGCATGGTTACCGACTGTGGAGACATAAGAACTCCTTCGCGCTCGGTGTCTCCTCAACCGCTTGTTCGGTTTATTCAGTTTACTGGTGGCTGGCAGGTGGGGCACCAGAAGAGATTGCGGGCTGCGAGCGGGGTCGTGCGGATCTCGGTGGCGCAGAGGTGGCAGGGCATTTGGGCGCGGCGGTAGACGTAGACCTCGCCGCCGTGGTCGTCGACGCGCGGCGGGCGGTTCATGGCCTCGGGGGTGTGCTCGGGGCGGACGGTGTCGATGCGGTTGTTCCGTACGCCCTCGCGCATCAGCGCCACCAGGTCCGCCCAGACCGCGTCCCACTCGGGGCGGGTGAGGTCCTTGCCGGGGCGGTACGGGTCGATGCCGTGGCGGAAGAGGACCTCGGCGCGGTAGACGTTGCCGACGCCCGCGATGACCTTCTGGTCCATCAGAAGCGCGGCAACGGTCGTACGGGAGCGGGAGATCCGCGCCCACGCCTTCTCGCCGTCGTCGGCGGGGCGCAGCGGATCGGGCCCTAGGCGGTCGTGTATCGCGCCCTTCTCGGGGGCGGTGATCAGCGCGCAGGTGGTGGGTCCGCGCAGATCCATGTACGCCGTGCCGGAGGCGAGCCGGAGCCGGACGGTGTCGGTGGGCGGCGGGGCGGGCGCGGGGCCGAAGGCGACCTTGCCGAAGAGGCCGAGATGGATGTGGACCCAGCCCAGGTCCTCGCCGAAGCCGCCTGAGCCACCGTTGCCGCCCGGCCCCTTGCCCTCGGGGGTCTCGCCGAAGCCGAGGAATAGGTGCTTGCCATGGGCGTCCACGCGCTCCAGGACCCGGCTGTCGAGCAGGGCCGCGCTGTCGGAGAACTTGCCCTGCGGGCTGCTGACCCGTACCGGCCTGCCTCCGAAGCGGTCGAGATGGTCCTCGGCGAGGCGGTGGATCGTATGCCCCTCGGGCACGGCTGCTTCTCCTGATCGGTACGGGTCTGATCTGTGCGGGCTGCGGCATGGCTGTGCCGCCGGGCTCTCGGCCGGCGGCACACGGTACTTCCGGTCAGTCCTTCTGCGGGTGGTGCGCCGGGATCGGCGGCAGCTCGTGGGTCGCCTCGTACTCCGTGAGCATCTCGATCCGGCGCGTGTGACGCTCCGCGCCCGAATACGGCGTCTTGAGGAAGACCTCGATGAACGAGACCGCTTCGTCGCGGGTGTGCATCCGGCCGCCGACCGAGATCACATTCGCGTTGTTGTGCTCGCGGCCCAGCGCCGCCGTCCGCTCGCTCCAGGCGAGGACGGCCCGTACGCCCTTGACCTTGTTCGCGGCGATCTGCTCGCCGTTGCCCGAGCCGCCGATGACGACGCCGAGGCTGTCCGGGTCGGCGGCCGTGCGCTCGGCGGCGCGCAGGCAGAAGGGCGGGTAGTCGTCCTCGGCGTCATAGATGTGGGGGCCGCAGTCGACAGGCTCGTGGCCGTGTTCGGTGAGCCACTCGACGAGGTGGTTCTTGAGTTCGAAGCCGGCATGGTCGGAACCGAGATACACGCGCATGATCCGAGTGTGGCACGCGCGACACCGGGCAGCGGTCAACGGGGTCGCGGGCCGGAGGGGCGTCAGTCCCGGCGGCCCATCAGCTTCCAGGCCGCCGGCAGCGCCCCCATCGCCAGCGCCGCCTTCAGCGCGTCGCCGAGCAGGAAGGGCACCAGCCCCGCAGAGATCGCGGCACTCGGTGACAGCCCGGCCACGACGGCCAGGTACGGGACGCCGACCGCGTAGATGATCACGGAGCCGGCCACCATCGTCCCCGCCGTACGGAGTACGGAACGGTCGCCGCCGCGGCGGGCCAGCGCGCCCACCGCCGTGGCGGCGAGCAGCATCCCGAGGACATAGCCGAAGGACGCCCCGCCCGCGCCGGACGAACCGGCCGAGAACCACGGCACCCCCGCCGCCCCGGCCAGGGTGTAGAGGGCGAGCGAGAGGAAGCCGCGGCGGGCGCCGAGCGAGGTGCCGACCAGCAGCGCGGCGAAGGTCTGGCCGGTGACGGGCACCGGGGAGCCGGGGACCGGTACGGAGAGCTGCGCCGCCAGCCCGGTGAGTACGGCGCCGCCGACGACCAGGGCGAGGTCCCGGGCACGGGTGGCGGGGAGCAGATCGGCGAGGACCGCTCCGGTACGGGGGGCCGCTGCGGCGGTGGTCATGGGGGCTCCGGGGTCGAGGGGGCGGAACGGGAGGGCGGCACGGCAGGACAGGTGCGTCCAGCTGGGTCGGTCCTGACGGGTGCGCCGGGACAGCCCGACCGTAACCCAGGGGTTCGCGCCGGATCACCGTCAGTCGTCCACAAAGCGGAGGTCAGGGGCTTGTCGGGGGTGGCACAAAGTGCCACGGCACACGAGTGTCATATTGCCGCTAGCATGCATGTGCACAAGACTTGCAATAAGAGGTCGGAGGGCTCGGACACATGGCCACGTACACGCTTCCTGAACTCCCGTACGACTACGCGGCGCTCGAACCGGTCATCAACCCGCAGATCGTCGAACTGCACCACGACAAGCACCACGCCGCCTATGTGAAGGGCGCCAATGACGCCCTGGACCAGCTCGCGGAGGCGCGCGACAAGGAGGCGTGGGGCGCGATCAACGGGCTGGAGAAGAACCTCGCGTTCCATCTCTCCGGCCACGTCCTGCACTCGATCTACTGGCACAACATGACCGGCGACGGCGGCGGCGAGCCGCTCGCCCAGGACGGGACCGGCGAACTGGCGGACGCGATCGCCGCGTCCTTCGGCTCCTTCGCGGGCTTCAAGTCGCAGCTCACCAAGGCCGCGGCGACCACACAGGGCTCGGGGTGGGGAGTGCTCGCGTACGAGCCGGTCAGCGGACGGCTGATCGTCGAGCAGATCTACGACCACCAGGGCAACGTGGGGCAGGGATCGGTGCCGATCCTCGTCTTCGACGCCTGGGAGCACGCCTTCTACCTCCAGTACAAGAACCAGAAGGTCGACTTCATCGAGGCGATGTGGCGGGTCGTCAACTGGCAGGACGTGGCCAAGCGCTACGCCGCCGCCAAGGAGCGCGCGAACAATCTGCTGCTCGCGCCCTGAGGCGTCCTGCTCGTGATCGTCTTCTCAGCCTTCACGGGCGGACGGAATGAGGAAGGGCCCCCACGAGGACGTGACTCGTGGGGGCCCTTCCGCGTATGAGGGCCCTTACGCGTAAAGGGTCAAAAAGCGGGTCGGTCCACCGCCGGGCAGGTCAGCCGAAAACGCCGGTCAGTGAAACGCCGGTCAGTCGAAGATCGGGCCGATCGTCCGCGTCCGCTTGATCTCGAAGAAGCCCGGGATCGACGCCACCATCAGCGTGCCGTCCCACAGCTTCGCGGCCTCCTCGCCCTTGGGCGCCGGAGTCACGACCGGACCGAAGAAGGCGATCTGCTCGCCGTCCGAGCCGGGCACCGCGATGACCGGGGTGCCGACCTCCTGGCCGACCTTGTCGATCCCCTCCTTGTGGGAGGCGCGCAGCTCCGTGTCGTACGTGTCGGTGTCCGCGAAATCGATCAGGTCAGCCGGCAGCCCGACCTCGTCCAGGGCACCGGCGATCGCCTCGCGGGTGGCGCCCTCGCCGCGGTTGTGGAAGCGGGTGCCGAGCGCGGTGTACAGATCGCCGACGACCTCGTCGCCGTGCTTCTGCTGGGCGGCGATCACCACACGGACCGGCGCCCAGGCCTTGGCGAGCCCTTCGCGGTACTCCTCCGGTACTTCCTTGTCCTCATTGAGCACGGCCAGGCTCATCACATGCCAGCGCACCTCGATGTCGCGGACCTTCTCCACTTCGAGCACCCAGCGTGAGGTCATCCAGGCCCAGGGGCACAGCGGATCGAACCAGAAGTCGACGGGGGTCTTCTCGGACATGACTCTCCTCATGAAGGCGGTGAACACACCTCGGATACACCTCGTGGGAGGAACGTCCCGGACGGCCGGGGGCATTCCCCGCCGCCGCCCGCCGGGCGCATATGGGCTGCCGCCCACCGCGCACACATGGGAGGATCGCCGGGTTCGAGACAAGCGCTGCCCAGCGCCACAAGCACTGCCGAGCGCTGCCAGCACCGCCGAACCACGCGGCGAGCCACGAAGGAGTGACCGTGCCCGGTGAGAACCTGTCCCGCGACGAGGCCCGTGAGCGGGCCGGCCTGCTGTCCGTAACCGGGTACGAGGTACGCCTCGACCTGCGCTCGGCGGTGGACGGCGCGAGCGCTCCGGACGAGGCCACCGCTCCGGAGGACACCGCCGGGGCCCCTGCGCCCGCCGGCCCCCGGACCTTCCGCTCGGTCACCACGATCCGGTTCCGCTGCGCACGCCCCGGCGCCTCGTCCTTCGCCGACCTGATCGCGCCCGCCGTCACCTCCGTGACCCTCAACGGCACGGACCTCGACCCGGCCGCGGTCTTCGACGGCTCGCGCATCGCACTGGACGGCCTGGAGGCGGAGAACGTCCTGGTCGTGGACGCGCAGTGCGCGTACAGCAGGACCGGTGAGGGCATGCACCGCTTCGTCGACCCGGAGGACGGCGAGGTCTACCTCTACACGCAGTACGAGCCGGCCGACGCCCGCCGGGTCTTCGCCAATTTCGAACAGCCGGACCTCAAGGCCCCGTACCGCTTCGAGGTGACCGCGCCCGAGGGCTGGACGGTGTGGAGCAACGGCGCGGGCACCCTGACCGACGGGGTCTGGCACTTCGCCGAGACCGCGCCGATCTCGACGTACATCACGGCCGTGGTCGCGGGCCCGTACCACTATGTGAGCGACTCGTACCGCCGTACGTTCGAGGACGGCACGGTGCTGGAGATCCCGCTCGGCGCGATGTGCCGCAAGGGGCTCGCCCGGCACTTCGACCCGGACGACATCTTCCTGATCACCAAGCAGGGCCTGGACTTCTTCCACGACCACTTCGACTACCCGTACCCCTTCGGGAAGTACGACCAGGCGTTCGTGCCGGAGTACAACCTCGGTGCGATGGAGAACCCGGGTCTGGTGACCTTCCGCGAGGAGTACATCTTCCGCGGCTATGTGACCCGGGCGTCGTACGAGCGCAGGGCGACGACGATCCTGCACGAGATGGCGCACATGTGGTTCGGCGATCTGGTCACCATGCGGTGGTGGGACGACCTGTGGCTGAAGGAGTCCTTCGCGGACTTCATGGGCTCGTTCGCGCTCGTCGGGGCGACCCGCTTCACCGACGGCTGGATCACCTTCGCCAACAACCGCAAGGCGTGGGCGTACCGCGCCGATCAGTTGCCCTCCACCCACCCCGTCACGGCCGACATCCGTGATCTGGAGGACGCCAAGCTGAACTTCGACGGGATCACCTACGCCAAGGGCGCGTCGGTGCTGAAGCAGCTTGTGGCGTACGTGGGGCAGGACGCGTTCCTGGAGGGCGCCCGGCGCTACTTCAAGCGGAACGCGTACGGGAACACCGAGCTGGGCGATCTGCTGTCCGTACTGGAGGAGACCTCCGGGCGGGACATGGCGGGCTGGGCGCGGTCCTGGCTCCAGAGCGCCGGGGTCAACTCCCTCACTCCGCAGGCCGCTTACGGCGACGACGGGCGGATCACCGAGCTGGCGGTGGTGCAGGAGGCGGCGGAGTCACGCCCGGAGCTGCGGCCGCACCGGGCGGCGGTCGGGCTGTACCGGCGCACGCCGGAGGGCGCGCTCGTACGGTACGCGCGCGCCGAGGCGGACATCGACGGGCCGCGTACGGTCATGCCCGGGCTGGCCGGGGCCGACCGCCCGGATCTGATCCTGGTCAACGACGACGACCTGACGTACTGCAAGATCCGCTTCGACGCGGCCTCGCTGGACACCCTGCGCGCGCACCTCGGCGATCTCAGCGACCCGCTGGCCCGGGCGCTGTGCTGGTCCGCGGCCTGGAATCTCACCCGTGACGCGCTCCTGCCGGCCCGGGACTTCATCGCCCTGGTGCTCGCCCACGCGGGCCGCGAGACGGACATCGGTGTGCTCCAGGTGGTGCACGCGTGGGCGCGGTCGGCGCTCATCCACTACGCGGCGCCGGAGTGGCGTGAGCACGGTCAGCGGCTGCTGTCGGGGAACGCGCTCGAACAGCTGCGTGCGGCCGAGCCGGGCAGCGAGCAACAGCTCACCTGGGCGCGGTTCGTCGCGTCGATCGCCGCGTCGGAGGGGGACCTCCAGTTGCTGCGCGGGCTGCTGGACGGTACGGCGAAGATCGACGGCCTCCACGTGGACCAGGAGCTGCGCTGGGCGTTCCTGGAGCCGCTGGCCGCGCACGGCGCGGCGGACGAGTCGGTCATCGACGCGGAACTGGCGCTGGACGACACGGCGTCGGGCAAGCGCCACCAGGTGCGGTGCCTGGCGGCGCGGCCCTCGGCGGCGGTGAAGGCGCAGGCGTGGGCGCAGGTCGTCGAGTCGGACGCGCTGTCGAACGCGCTGGTGGAGGCGGTGATCGCCGGGTTCGCGCGACCGGGGCAGCGGGAGCTGACCGCGCCGTACGCGGCGAAGTACTTCGAGGTGATCGAGCGGGTGTGGGCGGAGCGCTCGATCCAGATCGCCATGGATGTGGTGCGGGGGCTGTACCCGTCGCTCCAGGCGCACCGGGAGACCCTGGACGCCACGGACGCCTGGCTCGCGGCGCACGAGGACGCGGCGCCGGCGCTGCGCAGGCTGGTGCTGGAGGCGGGGGACGATCTGGCGCGGGCGCTGTGGGCGCAGGAGCGGGACTGGTCGGAGGAGCGGGACGGGGCGGAGTGACCGGGGACGGGCATGGGGAGGCGCGGCCCATCTGATTCGTACGACGAGTCGCGCATCATCGGCAGTCGAACGCCCGTACTTTAGGCCGAGCTTGTCCATTTTTGTCGACGAACTCGTAACAGGGGTTAGAGAAGAGGCAGAAGCCGGGGATGACCGGGGCATGAACAACAACACCACCCCCCTCGCCCCCCTGTCGTCCGGCTCATCGGCGCCCCTCAGCGACCTGTCCGCGTCCCGCGATGTGCGGCGCCGTGTGCTCACGCTCGCGCAGTTGCGTGAGCACGGGGTGGGCGGTCCCCGGGCCGCCGCGCAGTGCCGGCCCGGTGGCCCCTGGCAGCAACTGCTGCCGGGGGTCTTCCTGTTGCACCCGGGGGCACCGACCAGCGAGGAGCGGCTGCGCGCGGTGCTGCTGTACGCGGGGCGGCCGGCCGCGAAGGCGGTGCCGGTGCCCGCACAGGCGGGGCCGGAGTCGGAGGCGGGGCCGGGGGCGTCTTCGTACGACTCCGTGATGATCACGGGGCTCGCGGCGCTGGCGCTGTACGGTTTCGCCTCCACGCCCGGGCTGCTCTCGCTGGACCGTATCGATGTCCTGGTCCCGCGCACCCGGCGGCTGCGGTCCACCGGCTGCGCCCGCCTGATCCGCGCGCACGCCCTGCCCCGGCCCGAGCAAGTGACGGGACTGCCGGTGGCGCCCGTGGCACGCGCGGTGGCCGACGCGATCGCGGACCTGTCCGAGGCGCGCGAGGTGGTCGCGCTGCTGACCGAGGCGGTACGGGGCGGCCACTGCGAACCGGCCGTGGTGGTACGGGAACTCACCCTGTCCGGACTGCTGGCCCGGCCCCATGTGGTCCAGGCCGTGGACACCCTGCTCGCGGAGGGGCGGACGCTGGCGGAGGGCCGCCTGTACGAAATGGTCCGCGCGTACGGGCTCTCCGAGCCGGTCTGGAACGTCGAACTTCGCCTGCCCGGCGGGGCGAAGCTCGGCACCGTGGACGCGTACTGGCCGGAATTCGCGGTCGCGGTGGAACTGGACACGAGGGCGGCGGCGGACGAGGACGACGACGGCGCGGGCTGGACGGAGGCGGTGCGCAAGCGGGAGCACCTGGAGCGGCTGGGGATCACGGTGGTCCACCTGACCCCGCGAAAACTCCGCGAATCGCTGGACCAACAGGCGACGGTGGTCCGCACGGCCCTCATGACAGCGGACGCGAGGGATCCGGCGGCGAGGGTCCTGGTCCTACCGCGGTAGGCGACTATGTCCTCAATCGCCGGACGGGCTGGATTTGCCCGCACCCGGCGCCGGATGCGCACCCGGCGCCGGCGAAAATAAGCCCGTCCGGCGATTGAGGACGGACGGGCCAGCGCCGGTGCCGGGTGCACAAATAGAGCCCGTCCGGCGATTGAGGACGGACCGCTTGGCGCGGCTAGGCGCAGAACTCGGCCTCTACCACCGCGCCCGCGTCCCCCACCCAGTCCGCGTTGAAGTTCAGCGACAGCGAGTGCGTGCCGTCCGCCGTCGTCACCGCGCCCGACGACGACCCGTGGATCCCGCCCCCATGGCCCCAGACCTTCTCGCCGCAGGAGAGTTCCTGGACCTGGAGGCCGAGGCCGTAGCGGTAGGCCGGCGGGGCCTCGTCGCCCATGGAGACCGTTGTCTTCATCTCCTTGAGCTGCTGCTTCGGCAGCAGCTTGCCCTTGAGCAGCGCGCTGTAGAAGCGGTTCAGGTCCGCCGGGTTGGAGATCATCCCGCCCGCCGCCCCCGCCACCGACGGGTTGAGTTCGGTGACGTCATGGATCGGCGCGGCCGGGTCCGGGATGAGGATCGAGTACGCCCGGCCGGACGGCTGCGGCATCCGGGGGTCGGTGGTCGGGACGGTGGTGGAGCGCAGGCCCAGGGGCCGCAGGATCCGGCGCTCGATCTCGGTGGCGTACGGGCGGCCCGTCAGCTTCTCGACGGCCATCCCGGCGAGGATGAAGTTCGTGTTGGAGTAGCTCCAGCTCGTGCCGGGCGCGAAATTCGGCTGGTGGGCCAGGGCGATGTCGACCAGCTCGCGCGGCTTCCACGTGTCGTAGCGGTGCTCGAAGAAGCCGTCCCCGAAGATCTTCTCCTGGAGCCCCTCGTCCTCGGTGTAGTTGAAGACACCGCTGGTGTGGTTGAGAAGCTGGCGCAGGGTGATGCGGCGCCCGTCGTTGCCGTTGCCGCGCACCACTCCCGGCAGCACGCTGTCGACGGTGTCGTCCAGATCGACCCGGCCCTCCGCCTCCAACTGGAGCAGCACCGTCGCGACAAAGGTCTTGGTGATGGACCCGACACGGAAACGGTCCTGCGGAAGGCGCGGCCGGCCGGTGTCGCGGTCCGCGACGCCCGCGGAGCCGTTCCACGTGCCCTTGCTGTCGTCGGCGCGGGCCAGCGCTCCCGGTACGCCCTCCTCGACGGCGGCGTCGAGGGCCTCCTGGGTGGCACGGTGGGCGGCGGCGGTTCTGTCCGGTGCCGGGTTCGCCACGGCGGGCGCGACCAGGGCGGTGCTCGCGAGTGCGACCGCCGCGAGTGTGCCGGTGAGCGCGATCCGGACCGTACGTACTGCCATGTGAACTCCCCTGTTGTACCGATGCGATCGGCAGGCAGGACGCCCGAAGCTGCGAAAGGGTTTGCCGCTCCGAACGGGTTGACCCGTTTTCAGCCGTTCACCGCGAAGCGGCCGAGAGCGGGCCGCTCACGCCACAATCTCAGGCCGGTGTCGATGAGTTCGACCCGGTCCAGGTCTTCGACCGCGGCGAGCGGATGCCAGGCCGCCATATCGGTGGAACCGCCCGTCTCCGGGCGCAGCGAACCGCCGGTGATCCGGGCCTCGTAGATGATGCGCAGGCCCTGGAAGTCCGCGAAGGTGCCCAGTTTGCGTGGGTAGCGGCGGCGGATCGAGTCCACCCCGAGCAGCGCGGTCATCTCGGCGTCGTAGCCGGTCTCCTCCTCGACCTCGCGGACCGCCGTGTCGATGGGGTCCTCGCCGTGGTCCATGCCGCCGCCGGGGAGCGTCCAGCGTTTTGTGCCGTCACGGGCCACCCAGCGGGCGAGAAGGATCTGTTCGTGCCGGACGCACACCGCATAGGCGGCCACTCGTAGCTCCTGGTTCATCCCGAGAGAGTAGGACCAGGGGCAGCCTCGGGCCCGGGACTTGGGCGGATCGGCACCGGACTCGGGCGGGCCGGTGCCGGACCCGTACGCGTCCGGGCCCTCTTCGTACCTCTCGCCCCATTGATCCCCTGATGGCGCAACCGTCGCACTGGCGGATTTCCGCCATGACCGAATCACGACCCTGACAACCCTCCACAAACCCCTGTCTCTTACGAAAAGCTGAGCGGTCATCCGGTACCGAAATCCGGACTGTCTCTTTCACCACTCAGGGATGCTGATGACCTCCGAATCCGAGTCCATATCCGGACCGAGACGCGTGGCCAGGGTCGCTGCGGCGACCGGCCTGGTGGCCGCGCTGATCGCCTCCGGCGCCGTACCCGCGTTCTCCGCGACCGGCGCCGACGGCCCCGCCGTCCCCGCTCCCGTCAAGTCGTCCTCCGACAAGCTGGGGGCGGCCGACGCCGATCTGCTCGCCAAGGCCGAGGCCGCGGGTGAGAAGAACGTCTCCGTCATGGTCGCCACCGCTCCCGGGGCGACCGAGCAGGTCGTCGGCCAGCTCGACGCCGTACCCGGCGCCGTGGTCGGCAAGACGTACGACAAGCTCGGCTATGTACGGGCGACGCTGCCCACCGCCCGGGCGGACGCCGCCATCAAGGCGGCGCAGAAGCTCTCCTCCGTCCATGGCATCGATCTCAACCAGGAGATCAAGCTCGACGACCCGCGGCCGGCGGCCGACACGGTCCAGGGTCCGAAGAGCGCCAAGAGCCCGGGCGACGCCGAGAAGTACCCGGCGCCCAGCAGCAAGACCGCGGCGGAGAACCCGTACAACCCGTCCTTCGAGACCGGTGCGGTGGACTTCGTCAGAAAGAATCCGACGGCCGACGGCCGCGGTGTCACCATCGGCATCCTGGACTCGGGCGTCGATCTCGGCCACCCCGCGCTCCAGAAGACCACCACCGGCGAGCGCAAGATCGTCGACTGGGTGACCGCCACCGACCCGGTCTCGGACGGCGACGGCACCTGGCGCATCATGAACACCGCCGCGTCCGGGCCGACGTTCACCCTGGGCGGGCGTACGTGGACGGCCCCGGCCGGCTCGTACAGGTTCAACCTGTTCCGTGAGAACGCCACGCTCGGCGGCGAGATGGCGGGCGACCTCAACCGCGACGGCGACACCACCGATGTCTGGGGCGTGCTGTACGACCCGGCCGCCGGCACCGTCCGCGTCGATCTGAACAACGACGGCGACTTCACCAACGACGTCGCGATGAAGCCGTACAAGGACGGTTTCCAGATCGGCTACTTCGGTACGGACAACCCGGCCACCCCGGTGGCCGAGCGCATCCCGTTCGTCGTCGAGATCCGCAAGGACGTCGTCTACAACGCGGCCGGCGCGAAGTCCGACTTCGTCAGCATCGGTGTCATCGAGGGCGCGCACGGCTCGCACGTCGCCGGTATCACCGCGGCCAACGGGCTGTTCGGCGGCAAGATGAACGGCGCGGCGCCCGGCGCCAAGCTGGTGTCCTCGCGCGCCTGCACCTGGAGCGGCGGCTGCACCAGCATCGCGCTCACCGAGGGCATGATCGACCTCGTCGTCAACCGCGGTGTGGACATCGTCAATATGTCGATCGGCGGTCTGCCCCCGCTGAACGACGGCAACAACGCCAGGTCGGAGCTGTACACCCGGCTCATCGACACCTACGGCGTGCAGTTGGTGATCTCGGCCGGCAACGACGGCCCCGGCACCAACACCATCAGCGACCCGGCCCTGGCCGACAAGGTGATCTCCGTCGCCGCGTCGATCTCCAAGGAGACCTGGGCCGCCAACTACGGCTCCGGCGTGACGAAGAAGTACAGCCTGCTGCCGTTCTCCTCCCGAGGCCCGCGCGAGGACGGCGGTTTCACGCCGACGATCACCGCACCGGGCGCTGCCATCAACAGCACCCAGACCTGGCTGCCCGGCGCCCCGGTCGCCGAGGCGGGCTACACCCTGCCGCCCGGCTACTCGATGCTCCAGGGCACCTCGATGGCCTCCCCGCAGGCCGCGGGCGCGAGCGCGCTGCTGATCTCGGCCGCCAAGCAGAAGCACATCGACCTCACCCCCGCCAAGCTGCGGACGGCGCTCACCAGCACCGCCGAGAAGATCGACGGTCTGCAGGCGCATGAGCAGGGCGCGGGTCTGATCGATGTCGTGGCGGCGTGGAAGGCCATCCAGCGCGACACCAGCTCGTACGAGTACACGGTGAAGGCCCCGGTCGACACCACGATCGACGAGTTCCTGAAGACGCCCGGCTTCGGCACGGGTCTGTACGACCGCGACGGCGGCCTCCGGGCCGGCCAGAGCAAGAAGTACGACATCACCATCACCCGGACCACCGGCCCCGCGGGCCCGGTGGAGCACCGGCTGAACTGGAAGTACAACGACAACAGCACCTTCCGGCTGGTCGGCAGCCACAACGTCGAGCTGCCGCTCAACCAGCCGGTCACGGTCGCCGTGGAGGCGAAGCCCGGTTCCGCCGGGGTGCACAGCGCCATCCTGGAGCTGGACGACCGTGACTCGGAGGGCGTGGACAAGCAGATCCTCGCCACCGTGGTCGTCTCGAAGCCGCTGGCGGCGCCCTCGTACGCCTTCTCGGCGAACGAGTCCGTGCAGCGCAACAGCTCGACGTCGTACTTCCTGACGGTCCCGCAGGGCGCGAAGACGCTGGAGGTGGCGCTGGGCGGGCTGGCCACGGGCAGCCAGACCCGGTTCATCTCCATCCACCCGTACGGCGTGGCGATGGAGGACAGCTCCACGATCTTCTGCTACCCGAACTACAACAACCCGAGCAACACCTGCCGCCCGGATCTGCGGTCATACCAGAACCCGCAGCCCGGCGTCTGGGAGATCGAGGTCGAGGCCCGCCGTACGTCGCCTCTGCTCGACAACCCGTACAAGCTGGACGTGTCGATCCTCGGCGCGGTCTTCGACCCGGCGGTCACCACGCTGCCGGAGGCGAAGATAGGTACGCCGGCGCCGGTGAGCTGGACGGTCACCAACAGCGCCGCCGCCATCGACGGCAAGCTCGGCGGCGGCTCGCTGGGCTCGGCGAAGGTCACCCGTCCGACGATCGCGGACGGCGACCAGATCGAGTCCACGGTCATCATCGGCGCGGGTGTCGAGAAGCTCGACTTCACCATCGGCGGTGCCTCGGACAACGGGGCCGACCTGGACCTGCTGGTCTTCAGGGACGGTGTGCAGGTCGGCGCCTCGACCAGCGCCAGCGCCGACGAGACGGTCAGCCTGATCAAGCCGGCCGCCGGTACGTACACGGCCGTGGTGGACGCCTACTCGGTCCCGGCCGGGACCACGGCGTACGACTACCGCGACGTGTACTACTCGGACGGGCTCGGCACGATCAGCGCGAACGGCGCGGTCAAGCTCGACAGCGGTGCCTCGGCGCAGGCCTCGGCCGAGGTGCTGGTGAAGAGCGCGGCTCCGGAGGGCCGGCAGTTCTTCGGTGAGGTCCAGTTGCTGAACGCGCGCGGTACGGCCGCGGGCACCGGCAGCGTGATCATCGGGAGCGTCACTCCGTAACCCGTGCGGTAATGGAGGGGCGGGTGTCCACGTGGGCGCCCGCCCCTTCGGCGTTCCCGGGCCCCGGGCCGTTCCGCCCTTCGGACAATGGATTGGACAATCCGGCCCGGGACAGACGCATGATGTGGGAACGCGTTCCCGGGACAGTCGCGAGTGAGGAGCCCCAGTGAAGGTCGGAATCGTCGGAGCCACCGGTCAGGTCGGCACGGTCATGCGCAGGGTCCTGGCCGAGCGGGACTTCCCCCTCACCGAGCTGCGGCTCTTCGCCTCCTCCCGGTCCGCGGGCACCACCGTCGAGTGGCAGGACCGGACGATCACCGTCGAGGACGCCTCCACGGCCGACTACGCGGGGCTCGACATCGTGCTGTTCTCGGCCGGCGGCGCCACCTCGAAGGCGCTCGCGGAGAAGGTCGCCGCGCAGGGCGCCGTCGTGATCGACAACTCCTCCGCCTGGCGGCGCGACCCCGAGGTCCCGCTGGTCGTCTCCGAGGTCAACGCGCACGCGATCAAGAACCGGCCCAAGGGCATCATCGCCAATCCGAACTGCACCACCATGGCCGCGATGCCGGTGCTGCGCCCGCTGCACGCGGAGGCCGGGCTGACCGCGCTGGTCGCCGCCACCTACCAGGCCGTCTCGGGTTCGGGCCTCGCCGGGGTCGCCGAGCTGCACGGGCAGGCGCGGAAGGTCGTGGACGAGGCGGACCGGCTCACGCACGACGGCGCGGCGGTGGACTTCCCCGAGCCGGCCGTCTACCAGCGGCCGATCGCCTTCAATGTGGTGCCGCTCGCGGGCAATCTGGTGGACGACGGGTCGTTCGAGACCGACGAGGAGCAGAAGCTCCGCAA
This sequence comes from Streptomyces sp. NPDC057617, assembly GCF_042800555.1. Classification (NCBI taxonomy): domain Bacteria; kingdom Bacillati; phylum Actinomycetota; class Actinomycetes; order Kitasatosporales; family Streptomycetaceae; genus Streptomyces; species Streptomyces sp. NPDC057617. The sequence continues at coordinate 165,431 of NZ_JBHVGV010000006.1, forward strand.
CGAGTCGCGCAAGATCCTGGAGATCCCGGAGCTGAAGGTCTCCGGGACCTGTGTACGGGTGCCGGTCTTCACGGGCCACTCGCTCCAGATCAACGCGCGGTTCGCGCGCCCGCTGAGCGTGGAGCGGGCGTACGAGCTGCTCAAGGACGCGCCGGGCGTGGCGCTGTCGGAGATCCCGACCCCGCTCCAGGCGGCGGGCCAGGACGCGTCGTTCGTGGGCCGGATCCGGGTGGACGAGACGGTGGAGAACGGGCTGTCGCTGTTCGTCTCGAACGACAATCTGCGCAAGGGGGCGGCGCTGAACGCGGTACAGATCGCGGAGCTGGTGGCGGCGGAGCTGAAGCGCTGACGCGCTGACGGCGGGTTCGTCCTCCGCTGGCGCGCTAACGGCGGGTTCGTCCTCAATCGCCGGACGGGCTGCGGTGCTGTGTCCTCAATCGCCGGACGGGCTCGATTGCCCCACCCAGCGCCGCCAGTGCCAGTACACCGCCCAGCCACAGCGCGCCCGCCGCGCCATAGTGGTCGGCTGCCCGGCCGCCGAGCAGCGCGCCCAGCGCGATCGCCGCGTTGAACAGCCCGGCGAAGAGCGCCGAGCCCGCTTCCCGGCGGTCCGGCGCGGCGGCCATCAGCCAGTTCTGCGCGCTGACCGAGACCCCGCCGTACGCCAGCCCCCACACCACGAGCAGCGCCACCGAGGCCGGCAGTGAGCCGCCCGCGGGGACGCTCAGCAGCACCGCGCCCGCCAGCACGGCCGAGATCACCAGCAGTGCCCGGCGCGGATCGCGGGCGGCGGCCGCGCCGCCCGCGAAGTTGCCCGCGATGCCGGCGGCCCCGTACGCCAGCAGCAGCGCGCCGACCGCCTCCGTGCCGAGCCCCGGCACCCGCTCCAGGGCCGGGCGTACGTACGTGTACGCGGCGAAGTGGCCGGTGATCAGAAAGGCCACGACGAGCAGTACGGCCCGTACCGCCGGGATACAGACCACTCCGGCGACCTCGGAGAGCCGTACCGCGCCGGCCGGGGGCAGCGGCGGCAGCAGTACGGCGAGCAGCACCGCGACCGCCAGCGCGAGCAGCGCCATCGCGGCGAACGCCCAGCGCCAGCCGGCCGGCCCGCCGATCAGCGTCCCGGCGGGCACCCCGAGCACGGACGCGACGGCTATCCCGCTGAAGATCACGGCGGTGGCGCGGGCCTCGGACCCCGCCCGTACCAGCCGGGCTCCCAGGCCCGCGGCGATGGCCCAGACGCCGCCGATACAGACCCCGACCAGGGCCCGCGCCACCAGCAGCACCCCGAAGGCGGGCGCGAGCGCGGAGAGCGCGTTCGCCGCGGCCAGCACGGCCAGCAGCGCGCAGAGCACAGTCCGCCGGTCGGCACGGCGTACGGCGACGGGCAGCAGGGGCGCGGCGAGCGCCGCGACCAGGCCGGGCAGGGTGACGGTGAGCCCGGTCGTACCGTCCGAGGTGCGCAGTCCGTCGCCGAGCGAGGTGAGCAGCCCCACCGGCAGCATTTCCGTCGTGACGACACAGAAGGTGGCGGCGGCAAGGGCGAAGACGGACAGCGGTAACGGACGCGGGCCCCCGGTCCTGCGGGCGGTCTTTTCCATACGGACCAGCCTTCGCCGGGCCCCGGCGCGTAACAATGCGGCCGGGTCGACCTTGGCCGACCCTTTTCCCTCCCGTTCCCCCGGCGCACAACCACGGCGACAACCCCGGCGCACAGGCGGCCCGCCCGCCCACCGAACGCTCAGAGCGCCAGATGCCGCCGCAGCGCCGCGTCGAGTTCGGTCATCCGCTGCTTCGGTACGGCCCCGAGCCGCTGCCGCATCCGGTCGGGCGACACCGCGCGTACCTGCTCGCACTGCGCCTTCGAGTCCTTGGTCAGCCCGCACTCCTCCGCCGGCAGGACGACCTGGAAGAGGAAGACCCGGGCGGTGTTCGAGGTGACGGGGACCACCGTCACGACGCCCTTGCCGCTCCGTTCGGCTGAGCGGTTGGCCGCGTCGTTGGAGACGACGACGGCGGGCCGTGCCTTGTTGGCCTCGCTCCCCCGCACCGGCTCGAAGTCGATCAGGAAGATGTCACCCCTGCGCATCGGCCAGCCCGTCCCCGGCCGCCCGCTCCCAGAACGCCGCGTCGTCACTCTCGTCCCACTCCTCGAACGCGGCGGCGTAGTCCTCCTCCAGCCGGGACGCGCGCAGCAGCTCGATCGCGGCGTGGATCACCGCGGACCGCGACGCCGACTCCGAGGCGGCCGCGTACTGGTCGACGAAGGAGACGTCTTCCTCCGGAAGGCTCACACTGATCTTCATACTCCAGATGCTACCCGGGTAGGAATTCCAGTGCTACCCCGATTCCCCGCTGGATTACTCCCGGGCGTCCGGCCCGCCCCCCGTGGAAGGATGGGCCGAAACGTCACGAACCGAGGAGATGAACCGGGTGCCAGGCACAAATCTGACCCGTGAAGAGGCGCGGGAGCGGGCGCGGCTGCTCACCGTCGACTCGTACGCGATCGAACTCGATCTCAGCGGCGCGCAGGAGGGCGGCACCTACCGGTCCGTGACCACCGTGCGCTTCGAGAGCGCCGAGGCCGGGGCCGAGACCTTCATCGATCTCGTCGCGCCCGCCGTGCACGAGGCCGTGCTGAACGGCACCGCGCTCGATGTCGCCGCGGTCTTCCGCGACTCGCGGATCGCGCTGCCGCAGCTGCTCCAGGGTCCGAACGAGCTGACGGTCGTCGCCGACTGCGCGTACACCAACACCGGTGAGGGCCTGCACCGCTTCGTCGACCCCGTCGACCAGCAGGCCTATCTCTACACGCAGTTCGAGGTGCCGGACGCCCGCCGGGTCTTCGCCTCGTTCGAGCAGCCCGACCTCAAGGCGACCTTCCAGTTCACCGTGAAGGCCCCCGAGGGCTGGACCGTGGTGTCCAACTCGCCGACGCCGGAGCCCAAGGAGAACGTCTGGAGCTTCGAGCCGACCCCGCGCGTCTCCTCGTACATCACGGCGCTGATCGTCGGCCCGTACCACTCGGTGCACAGCTCGTACGAGAAGGACGGGCAGTCCGTGCCGCTGGGCATCTACTGCCGTCCCTCGCTCGCCGAATACCTGGACTCGGACGCGATCTTCGAGGTGACCCGGCAGGGGTTCGACTGGTTCCAGGAGAAGTTCGACTACGCGTACCCCTTCGCCAAGTACGACCAGCTCTTCGTCCCGGAGTTCAACGCGGGCGCGATGGAGAACGCGGGCGCGGTGACCATCCGCGACCAGTACGTCTTCCGCTCGAAGGTGACGGACGCGGCGTACGAGATGCGGGCCGAGACCATCCTGCACGAGCTGGCGCACATGTGGTTCGGCGATCTGGTCACCATGGAGTGGTGGAACGACCTGTGGCTGAACGAGTCGTTCGCCACCTACACCTCGATCGCCTGCCTGGCCGCCGCGCCGGGCTCGCGCTGGCCGCAGTCGTGGACGACCTTCGCCAACTCGATGAAGACCTGGGCGTACCGCCAGGACCAGTTGCCGTCCACGCACCCGATCATGGCGGACATCCGCGATCTGGACGATGTGCTGGTCAACTTCGACGGCATCACCTACGCCAAGGGCGCGTCCGTACTGAAGCAGCTCGTCGCGTATGTCGGGCAGGACGAGTTCTTCCGCGGTGTCCAGGCGTACTTCAAGGCGCACGCCTACGGGAACACCCGGCTCTCGGATCTGCTGGACGCGCTGGAGGAGACCTCCGGGCGCGATCTGCGGACCTGGTCGAAAGCCTGGCTGGAGACGGCCGGTATCAACATCCTGCGCCCGGAGATCGAGCTGGACGGGGCCGGGCATGTCACCTCCTTCGCGGTACGGCAGGAGGCACCGGCGCTGCCCGCGGGCGCCAAGGGTGAGCCGGTCCTGCGCCCGCACCGGATCGCGGTCGGCTGCTACGACCTGGACGAGAGCGGCCGTCTGGTCCGTACGAGCCGGATCGAGCTGGACGTGGACGGCGCGCGCACCGAGGTGCCGTTCCCGGCGGACACCCCGCGCCCGGCGGTGATCCTGCTCAACGACGACGACCTGTCGTACGCGAAGGTCCGCCTGGACGAGGAGTCGCTGCGGGTCGTCACCGAGCACCTCGGGGACTTCACCGAGTCGCTGCCGCGCGCGCTGTGCTGGGCCTCGGCCTGGGACATGACGCGGGACGGCGAGCTGGCCACCCGCGACTATCTGGAGCTGGTGCTGTCGGGCATCACGAAGGAGTCGGACATCGGGGTGGTGCAGTCGCTGCACCGCCAGGTGAAGGTCGCGCTCGACCTGTACGCGGCGCCCGCGTGGCGCGAGGCGGGGCTGACCCGGTGGACGGACGCCACGCTGGCGCATCTGCGCGCGGCCGAGCCCGGCGGGGACCACCAGCTCGCATGGGCCCGCGCGTTCGCGGCGACCGCGCGCACCCCTCAACAGCTCGATCTGTTGCAGGGGCTGCTCGACGGTACGGAGACGATCGAGGGCCTGGCCGTCGACACCGAGCTGCGCTGGGCGTTCGTACAGCGACTGGCGGCGGTGGGACTGCACGACGAGGACGAGATCGCGGCGGAGTACGAGCGCGACAAGACAGCCGCGGGCGAGCGCCACGCGGCGGCGGCCCGCTCGGCGCGCCCGCTGCCGGAGGCCAAGGCGGAGGCCTGGGCCTCGGTGGTGGAGAGCGACAAGCTGCCGAACGCCCTCCAGGAGGCCGTGATCAGCGGTTTCGTCCAGACCGACCAGCGCGAGCTGCTGGCGCCGTACACGGAGAAGTTCTTCGCGGCGGTCTCGGACGTCTGGGAGTCCCGCTCCCACGAGATGGCCCAGCAGATCGTGGTCGGGCTCTACCCGGCCGTCCAGGTCTCCCCGGAGACGCTGGACGCCACGGACACCTGGCTCGCCTCGGCGGGCCCGAACGCGGCGCTGCGGCGGCTGGTCTCGGAGTCGAGGTCGGGTGTCGAGCGCGCGCTGAGGGCGCAGAAGGCGGACGAGGCGGCGGGCGGCGCGTAAGGGCCGGCGGGGGGCGGCCCGAGCGGGGGCCGCCCCCCGAAGCAACGGGTGACATGGTCGGCGCCGCAGTGCGTGTCACAGCCGGGCCGGGCGGGGCGCGATGTCTCATGGCCGCTGTGGTGCGTACAGAGCAACTCCGACGTCCGGCCGTGGCCGCCCTCCGGATCCTCGGCGTCGCCGCCTTCTACTGCCTGGGCGGTTGGATCGGCCTGCAGAAGGAAGTCCTGAAGGTCGACGACACCGGTCTCACGCCGCTCTGGCCGTCCACGGGCATCGCCCTGACCGCTCTGCTCCTTCTGGGCGCCGGCGCCTGGCCGGGAATCACCCTGGGCACCCTCATCGGTTTCCTGCCGCTCGGCCCGGTAGGCGGAATCGAGATCGCGATCACGGCCGGGAACACCCTCGCGCCGCTCTGCTCCCTGTTCCTTCTGCGGCGGGTGGGGTTCCGTATCGAGCTGGACCGGCTGCGGGACGGGGTGGCGCTGGTCTTCCTCGGCGGCCTGGCCGGAATGCTGGTCGCCGCGACCGTGCCGGTGCTGGCGATACGGCTCGGCGGTGTCGCGCTGCCGGACGGATTCTGGACGGCCTGGCTGGTGTGGTGGACCGGTGACGCCATGGGCGTCCTGCTGGTCACACCCTTCCTGCTCCTGCTGTGCAGGCTGCGGTGGCCCTTGCGCCTCCACCGATGGGTCGAGGTGTCGGCGCTGGTGATCACCGCCGTCGTGATCACCTGGCTGGTCACCATGAGCCCGTTCACACTGATTTTTCTCTTCTTCCCCATGCTGATCTGGGCGGCGCTGCGCTTCCATCTCGCCGGGAGCGCTCCGTTCGCGCTGGCGGTCTCCCTCCGCGCGATCTGGGAGGTGACCGATCCGAAGGGGGCGTTCGCCCATCAGACCATCGTCGAGCGGATGATCACCCTTCAGGCGTTCAACGGCTCGCTGGCGCTGACCTCACTGCTGCTGACGGCGATCGTCACCGAACAGAAGAACATCCACGACAAGATCGAGGAGGCCTGCGACGAGCTGACCGAGGTGGTGGAGCAGCTCGTGCCCGGCCAGGGGGCGAGGCTGCGGCCACGGCACCAGCAGTCCGTGGAGGGGACGGAAGGCGGTACGTGAATACGTACGGGATACGGGAAGGGCGCGGCCCGTGAATACGTACGCGAAGGCCGGTGGGTACGTACGTGCTGGCGGGTGCGTACATACCGATGGGGGCGCACGAAAAGGGCGCGGCCGGTCGGCTGTCCGCGCCCTTTTCGTGCGCCCTCAGGACCCGCGCAGGGTCAGACGTGCTGCTTGTGGGACTTGTCGAGGACCATGACCAGGCCCGCGATGACGCCGAAGATCACCAGCGGGGCCACCACATACAGTCCGAGCGTCTCGGCGATGCTCAGGCCGGGGCCCGGGTCGTCGCCGTCGTCCCGGCTCAGCGCGAGCGCCGGGGACGACATGAGCAGCATCATCAGCGTCGTACCGGCCGCCAGGGCGCCGGCGCGCAGAGCGTTCTTCTTGTCCACCCCGCAAACGTAGCGAACGGCTAGGACGGCCGCGCGGGCGGGGGTGCCGTACCCGGCCGGAACACCTCCATCAGGGCGTGCAGCCGGGGCGAGGCGGCCAGCTCCTCCAGTCCCACGGGCCGGCCCTCGGCGTCCGCGACGGGCAGCCGCCAGTTGGGGTACTGGTCCCAGGTGCCCGGCAGATTCTGCGGTCTGCGGTCGCCCACCGCGTCCGGCAGCCAGACCCCGACCAGCCGCGCCGGGGTGCGCAGCAGGAAGCGGTAGACCGCGCGGATACGCTCCTCCTCGTCGTCGCCGGACAGCAGCCCCAGACAGGTGAGCCGGCCGAGCCACTCCGCGACCTCCGTCTGTGCCTCGGAGCGCTCGCGCTCCAGCGGTCCCGTGAGCAGACCGAGCCGGTGGCGCAGCTCCACATGCTCACCGGTGAGGCGGGCCGCGGTGGACGGCAGGTCATGGGTCGTGGCGGTGGCCAGACATCCCGCGCGCCAGCGGTCCGGCGGCAGCGGCCCGCCCTCACCGTCCCAGTCGCGCTCGAACCAGAGCACCGAGGTGCCGAACACCCCGCGCCGCTCCAGCGCCTCCCGTACGCCCGGCTCGACCGTGCCCAGGTCCTCGCCCATGACGGCTGCGCCCGCGCGGTGCGCCTCCAGGGCGAGAATCGCGAGCATCGCCTCGGCGTCGTACCGGACATACGTTCCCCGGGTGGGGTCCAGGCCCTCCGGCACCCACCAGAGCCGGAACAGGCCCATCACATGGTCGATCCGCAGCGCCCCGGCGTGCCGCAGCAGGCCCTGGAGCAGGCTGCGGTACGGGGCGTAGCCCGACGCGGCCAGCACATCGGGGCGCCAGGGCGGCAGCCCCCAGTCCTGGCCGCGCGGATTGAAGGCGTCGGGCGGGGCGCCCACGGACATGCCGGCGGCGAAGACGTCCTGCTGGGCCCAGGCGTCGGCGCCGTCGGGGTGGACGCCGACGGCGAGGTCGTGCACGATCCCGACGCCCATGCCCGCGTCCCTGGCCGCCCGGCCGGCCGCGGCGAGCTGTTCGTCGGTCAGCCAGGCCAGCCGGCAGTGGAAGTCGACCCGGTCCAGGAGCTGCCGCCGGGCCGCGGCCGTCTCGGCGGAGCGCGGATCGCGCAGCGCGGCCGGCCAGGAGCGCCAGTGCGGGCCGTGCACCTCGGCCAGCGCGTTCCAGGTGGCGTGGTCCTCCAGGGCCCGGCCGCGCTCGGCCAGGAAGTCGCAGTACTCGGCGCGGCGGCCGGGGCCGAGCGGGACGGTGGCCAGGATCTCCAGAGCGGTCCGCTTGAGCGCCCATACGGCGTCCCGGTCGATCAGCCCGCCCTTGCCCGGGGCCGGGTCCAGCACGGCCTCGCGCAGCGCGGCGGCCCGCTCGGCGAGCCCGTCGAGCCGCGCGCGGTCCTCGCCGTGGACATACGCGTACTCCGGGACGGCCTCGATCCGCAGATGCACCGGGTCGGGGAACCGGCGCGAGGAGGGGCGGTAGGGCGAGGGGTCGGCCGGCACCTCGGGCACCCCGGCGTGCAGGGGGTTGATCTGCACGAACCCGGCGCCGAGGGCCCGCCCCGACCAGGCGGCCAGCTCGGCGAGATCACCGAGGTCGCCCATGCCCCAGGAGCGCCGGGAGAGCAGGGAGTAGAGCTGCACCAGGAAGCCGTAGGCGCGGGCGGCGGGCTCCGGCACCCGGTCGGGGGCGACGACGAGCGCGGCCCGGTCCTCGCGCCGTGAACGGCCCCCGGCGGCGGGGGCGCGGACGGTCAGCCGGTGCACCCCGAGCGGGAGCCGGGCCCAGGCGGCGGCCGCGCCGGGCCCCGCGGGCAGCTCCACCGAATCGCCCTGCTCGGTCTCCACCCGGAGCACCGAGCCGTCCGGCAGAGCGGCGAGGGCGGGCGGCAGCAGGGGCGCGGTGCTCGCGGGCGCGGTGACCGTGTCGTCCTGAGGTGCTTCTGGCGCGCCCCGGGCCGTCCACACCACCAGCGTCGGCGGCAGGAGACGGCGCGCGGCGGCGGACTCGGCGCGCCTCAGCGCCTTGTCCACCGCCGCCGGGCTGGAGGCGTCGACACCCAGCGCGGCCAGCACCAGCACAACGGTCGAGTCGGGGACCGGGACACTGACGCCCGGCGACGGTGCGTACGAGGTGGCGACACCATGCAGTTCCGCGAGTCCGGCCAGGCTCATACGCACTCCAGGGGGTCAGACTCCGGGGGACTCCGTGCCGCCGGCCGTCCCGGGCGCGGTCGGCTCGCTGGTCAGCGGAGCGGTGTCGGCGAGCGGGGGCTCGCTGGTGAGCGGGGCTGCGTCGGCGAGCGGCGGCTCGCTGGTCAGGGGGGTCGGGTCCGTCTGTTTGGAAGGTGCGGTCGGCAGAAGCTGTGCGGATGCGGCCATGGCGGCGCCTCCAGTGGACAGGGAAACAGGACAGGACACAGCAGCCCTACCCAGCGGGCGGAGCCGCAGACGCTTACGGCCCGTAAACGTGTGCCGAGTCACGATCCGTTCCCTGTGCGGCAGTTGAACGTCCTGCCTATCACAAACCGGCAATCGCGACACAACGGCCACGCGCATTGACACCCTCACCGCGGGGGTGGTGGGCTCGTTGCCGCGTGGGCGGGACCAGGTCCTGCCCGGCCGGGCAGGACCTAGAGGCACGAGGGAGCAGAACATGCGGCTCGGGCAGCGAAAGGGCACCGCGACCGCCGTCGCGGTCGCCGTGATCGGGGGTCTCCTCGGCACCGCGCCGAGCGCGCTGGCCGCCCCTCCTGAGCCGGGCTCCCCCTCGGCGACCACGCCCGAGCGCGAGGGCGCGGGGCAAGTGCCCTCGGTCTGGCCCCGGCCGCAGACGATCCGGGCGGCCGGCCGGACGGTGCCTCTCGGCGCCGATGTGACCGTCGTGGCGGGCGCGGACGCCGATGCCCATGCCGTGGACGCGCTGGCGGAGATCCTGCGCGGGGCGGGTGTCCGTACCGTACGCACCGCGTCCTCCGCTCCTGCCACCGGACCGCTGGTCCTCGCGGGCGGGGCCGGTGCGCGCGAGGCGCTGCGGGCGCTGCGCGCGCCCGACAGCGCCGATCTGCCCGCCGGGGGCTACCGGATAGCGGTGGGGACCGTGGCCGGCCGGGACACCGTCGCCCTGGACGGGGTCGACGGCGACGGCCTGTTCTACGCCGCGCAGACCCTGCGCCAGCTCGTCGTCGAGCGGTCCGGCCGGCCCGCCGTCCAGGGCGTGGTCGTACGGGACTGGCCGGGCACGGCCGTACGGGGGACGGCGGAGGGGTTCTACGGCCAGCCCTGGGACCATCAGCAACGTCTCTCCCAGCTCGACTTCATTGGCCGTACGAAGCAGAACCGGTACCTCTACGCGCCCGGCGACGACCCGTACCGCCAGGCACGCTGGCGCGAGCCGTACCCCGCGGCGCAGCGCACGGAGTTCCGCGAGCTGGCCGAGCGCGCCCGCCGCAACCATGTGACGCTCGCCTGGGCCGTGGCCCCCGCGCAGGCCATGTGCATGACGTCGCGGAAGGATCTGAGGGATCTCACCCGCAAGATCGACGCGATGTGGGCGCTCGGGGTGCGCGCGGTCCAGCTCCAGTTCCAGGACGTCAGTTATACGGAGTGGCACTGCGGCGAGGACGCGGACACCTTCGGCTCGGGGCCCCGGGCCGCCGCGGCGGCGCAGGCCCGGGTGGCGAACGCGGTCGCGCGCCATCTCGCGGAGCGCCATCCCGGCGCCGAGCCGCTGACGGTGATGCCGACGGAGTACTACCAGGACGGCACGACGGACTACCGCGAGGCGCTCGCGGACGCGCTCGACACGCGCGTACAGGTGGCGTGGACGGGGGTCGGGGTCGTACCGCGCACGATCACGGGGCAGGAACTGGCGGGCGCACGCGCCGCGTTCAGACGTCCGCTGGTCACCATGGACAACTATCCGGTCAACGACTACGAGCAGGACCGTATCTTCCTCGGTCCGTACACCGGCCGTGAACCGGCCGTCGCGACCGGCTCGGCCGCGCTGCTGGCCAACGCGATGGAGCAGGCGTCGGCGTCCCGTATCCCGCTGTTCACGGCGGCGGACTACGCCTGGAATCCCCGGGGTTACGACCCGCAGGAGTCCTGGCGGGCCGCGCTGGACGATCTCGCGGGCGGAGACGTCAAGGCCCGTGAGGCGCTGGCCGTCCTGGCGGGCAACGACGCGTCGTCGATCCTCGGTTCGGCGGAGTCCGCGTATCTCAAGCCGCTGCTCAAGGACTTCTGGGACTCCCGTACGACCGCGGACCGCGGGACCAGAACCAGCGCCGCGAGCGCTCTGCGGGCCGCCTTCACGGTGATGCGCGAGGCGCCGGAGCGGCTCGCGGGGATCGCGGACGGGCGGCTCGACGACGAGGTACGGCCCTGGCTCGACCAGCTCGCGCGGTACGGCGCGGCGGGCGAGCTGGCGATCGACATGCTCCTGGCGCAGGACCGCGGCGACGGGGCGGCGGCCTGGCAGGCGTCCCTCGACCTGGAGCCGCTGCGCGAGGCGGCGCGTACGAGCCGGGCGACGGTCGGCGAGGGCGTGCTCGGGCCGTTCCTCGACCGGGCGGTCGAGGAGTCCTCGGCGTGGACGGGCGCGGACCGCGCGACGGACCGGGACGCCGGGAAGGTCACGCAGGACGCGCGCTCGTACACCGTCGACCTGGGCGGTGCCAGGCCGGTCGAGGCGGTGAACACCATGTCCGAGCCGGGTACGGGGGTGGGCGCGACCGTCGAGGCGCATGTGCCGGGCCAGGGCTGGCGCGCGCTGGGTCCGCTGTCGACGAGCGGCTGGACGCAGTCGGACGCGAAGGGGCTGCGGATCGACGCAGTACGGATCGTCTCGCCGGGCGCGGGTCCGGGCGTCGCGGGCCCGGGCGCGCCGGCGCCTTCCGTACGGCATGTCGTCCCCTGGTTCGCCGACGAGCCGCGGGCCCGGCTGGACCTCGTCGACGGCGAGGCGGACGCGCAGATCGGCGGGAAGCCCCAGAAGGTCGAGGCGCTGCTCGCCGCGCAGCGGCCGGGCGAGGTACGGGGCGCGCTGACGGCGAAGGCGCCGTCGGGGATCCGGGTGACGGTGCCGAAGACGACGACGCTGCCGCGGGGTGCCCGTACGAATGTGCCGGTCGAGGTCAGCGTGCCCGAGGGGACGCCGGCCGGTACCTATGAGGTACCGCTCGCCTTCGCGGGCGAGGAGCGCACGCTGACGGTCCGCGCCTCGCCGCGGACGGGCGGCCCGGATCTGGCCCGTACGGCGACGGCGACCTCGTCCGCCGACGAGACCCCGGACTTCCCGGCCTCCGCGGCGCTCGACGGCGACCCGGCCACGCGGTGGTCGTCCCCGGCGGAGGACGGCGCGTGGTGGCAGCTGGAGCTCCCGCAGGCCGCCCGTCTCGGCCAGGTCGTCCTCCACTGGCAGGACGCCTACGCCACCCGCTACCGCATCCAGGTCTCCGCCGACGGCCGCACCTGGCGCACGGCGGCGACGGTGAACGCGGGCCGGGGCGGCCGGGAGGCGATCGGCATGGACGCGAGGGAGACCCGCTTCGTCCGCATCCAGGGCGACGAGCGCGCGACGGAATTCGGCTACTCGCTGTACACGGTAGAGGCGTATGCGGTGGCCGACTGACCCCGCGTGTCCTCAATCGCCGGACGGGCTGGATTTTCCGGCGCCGAGTGCGCACATCAAGCCCGTCCGGCGATTGAGGACACAGCACAGCAAGCCCGTCCGGCGATCGAGGACACCGTGTCCCGGGACGACAAAGGCCCGGATCTTAGGCTGAAATGCCGTCGATCCGAGCCATCGCGTCCTCCGCGCCATACGGTTGCAAGTACGGCAACCACCGCGGATCCCGGTGACCGGTCCCGATGATCCGCCATGCCAGGCCCGATGGCGGGGCAGGTTGTTGGTGGAGTCTCCAGCCCAGCTCCCGCAGGTGCCGGTCCGCCTTGACGTGGTTGCAGCGGCGGCAGGCCGCCACCACGTTGTCCCACACGTGCTGTCCGCCACGGCTGCGCGGAATGACGTGGTCGACGCTGGTTGCGACACCACCGCAGTACATACAGCGACCGCCGTCGCGGGCGAAGAGCGCACGGCGTGTCAGTGGAACGGGCCCCCGGTAAGGGACCCGTACGAACCGCTTCAGCCGTACGACGCTGGGTGCTGGGATGACTCGGGTCTCACTGTGCATGAAGGCGCCGGATTCCTCGAGGCAGAGGGCCTTGTTCTCCAGGACGAGGACGAGCGCGCGGCGGAGCGGTACGACGCCGAGCGGCTCGTACGACGCGTTGAGGACCAGGACATGCGGCACGGATGCCTCCTATAACGCCGGCGGCGCGTGGCTCGCGCCGGGACGATCTGCTCTCAGTCTCTCCTCATGCCAGGTGGAAACGCCACCACGTGCAGGTAACGGGCTCGAAGTGTTTTCGACCACACCGACCTCTCCCCGCGCGTCCGGCGCGCCGCGCGACACGCCCGCGACCTGCGTGAGCCGTGTCTCTCCGCCCGTCGGGGCACGGGCCCGGCCGCACTGCCCCGTTAGTGTGGTGGGACCGCCCGCGATACCTGGAGGTCCTGTCGTGTCCTGGTCCGCCCTGCCGGCCGCCGGCCCCTCGTCGTCCGACCCCGTCACCCTCGACGAAGCGGCGGCCCGGGCGACGGACGCGGCGAGCTGGGTGGAGGAGAACTGGTCGACGTGGCTGAGCATCGGACTGCGGATCGTGCTGATCCTGGTGATCGCGCTGGTGCTGCGCCATGCGATCCGGCGGGCGCTGACCAAGCTCATAGACCGGATGAACCGCAGCGTCCAGTCGGTCGAGGGCACCGCCCTGGGCGGGCTGCTGGTCAACGCGGAACGGCGCCGTCAGCGCTCCGAGGCGATCGGTTCGGTGCTGCGCTCGGTGACCTCGTTCCTGATCCTGGGCACGGCCGCCCTGATGATGCTGGGCGCGCTGAACATCAATCTCGCCCCGCTGCTGGCCTCCGCGGGCGTCGCGGGCGTCGCGCTGGGCTTCGGCGCGCGCAATCTCGTCACCGACTTCCTGTCCGGGGTCTTCATGATCCTGGAGGACCAGTACGGCGTCGGCGACACCATCGACGCCGGGGTGGCCTCCGGTGAGGTGATCGAGGTCGGGCTGCGGGTGACGAAGCTGCGCGGCGACAACGGCGAGATCTGGTACGTACGCAACGGCGAGGTCAAGCGGATCGGCAATCTGAGCCAGGGCTGGGCGACCGCGGGCGTGGATGTGATGGTCCGGCCGTCGGAGGACCTGGACCGGGTACGGGCGGTGCTGGGTCGGGTCACCGAGAAGATGGCCAAGGACGAGGTGTGGGGCGAGCGGCTCTGGGGCCCGGTGGAGATCCTGGGTCTTGACTCGGTGCTGCTGGACTCGATGACCGTACGGCTCTCGGCGAAGACGATGCCCGGCCAGTCGCTGGCCGTGGAGCGGGAGCTGCGCTGGCGGATCAAGCGGGCCTTCGACGAGGCGGGCATCCGGATCGTCGGCGGTCTGCCGCCGGTCGTGGAGCAGGCGCCCGCGCCGGATCCGGCGGCCGGGGTGTCCGCGCCCTCCGCGCTGGCCAGCCCGACCTCGCCGCAGTCGCAGGCGGCCTCGCCCCTCAACCCCTCGCCGGCGAATCTGCCCGGCCCCTCGCCGTCGCCGTCGAATCTGTCCAAATAGCCCCGTGTCCCCGAGGTAACGCTTTGGTTGCCTCGGGGGTGTGATCCGCCGGAGAGTATTGACGCCTTCCTGACGTCCGGCTTACGTTCCTCGCACCCCAATAGGAAACTTTCCTAACAGTGTGGGGCGGCGAGCGGCGAAAGGCAGGTGTCCAGTCCATGACCGATGTGACCGGGCCACCCACTCCGTCACCGGGGACGCCACGCGTGCTGCGGGCCATGAACGACCGGGCCGCGCTCGATCTGCTGCTGGCCCACGGGCCGCTCTCCCGTACCCGGATAGGCAAGCTGACCGGCCTGTCGAAGCCGACCGCCTCGCAGCTCCTGGCCCGGCTCGAAGCCGCCGGACTGGTCGTCGCCACCGGGACCACCGAGGGCCGGCCAGGACCCAACGCCCAGTTGTACGCGGTCAACGCGCGCGCCGCGTTCGCCGCCGGGCTCGATGTGAACCCGCAGCGGATCCTCGCCGCCGTCGCCGACATCACCGGCGCCACCGTCGGGGAGTTCGAGCTGCCGACGCCCGGCCGCCGCGCCGAGAGCGGCCGCCGCGCCGGCAGTGTCGTACAGCAGGTCACGGACGCGCTGGAGGGGGCGGTCAAGGCCGCCGGACTGGCGCGCGGGGACGTGCAGCGGGTGGTGATCGGCACGCCGGGCGCCTTCGACCCGTCGACCGGCCGGCTGCGGTACGCGTCCCATCTGCCCGGCTGGCACTCCCCCGCCCTGCTCGACGAGCTGGCGGCGGTCCTGCCGATGCCCGTCGAGTACGAGAACGACGTGAACCTCGCGGCGGTCGCCGAGCAGCGCCTCGGCGCGGCCCGCGGCCACGACGACTTCGTCCTGCTGTGGAACGAGGACGGCCTCGGCGCCGCCCTGGTCATCGGCGGCCGGCTGCACCGCGGCTTCACCGGCGGCGCCGGCGAGGTCGGCTTCCTGCCGGTCCCGGGCACTCCGCTGGTACGCCAGGTGGTCAGGGCGAACAGCGGCGGCTTCCAGGAGCTGGCGGGCGCGCAGTCCGTACCGCGGCTGGCCAGGACCCTGGGCATCGACACCCCGGAGCAGCCGTACGCCGAGGTCGCCGCCGGGCTGCTGGCGCGCGCCGCGGCCGGGCACGGCGAGGACGAGCGGCTGGCCGGTCTGCTGCGGCAGTTCGCCCAGCGGCTCGCCACCGGTCTCGCCTCCGTCGCCGCCGTGCTCGACCCCGAACTGATCGTCCTCGCGGGCGGGGTGACCGCCGCGGGCGGCGAACCGCTGCGCGCGCTCGTGCAGGCGGAGCTGGCCGAGCTGGCCGCGTCCCGCCCCCGGCTCCTCATCGGCGAGGTCCAGCGCCATCCCGTCCTGCGCGGCGCGTTGGAGAGCGCCCTCGCGGCCACCCGCGACGAGGTCTTCGACACCTCGCGCTGACCCGCGTCCGTACGCCCGTACCTCACCCCACAGGCCCCGCACCCCTCGTACACCGCGCGACACCTCCACCCCCAGACCCCGCACAGCCCGTACCCGTACCCCGTACAGCCGCATACCCCCCGTACAGCCGCATAGCTCAGATCCCCGACACCTCTTCCGGGAGTACCGCCATGCTCAGAAACTGCCGTCTCACCGTCTCCGCCGTGGCGGTCGCCGCGATATCCGTGGTGGCCACCGCCTGTACCGGCCAGTCGGGCTCCGCCGCGTCCGACGATCCGAACGCCAGGACGACCATCACCTTCTGGCACGGCTGGAGCGCGCCGGCCGAGGTGAAGGCGATCCAGGACAACATCGACCGGTTCGAGGACGCCCATCCGAACATCACGGTGAACGTCGTCGGCAACATCAATGACGACAAGCTCAACCAGGCGCTGCGCGCGGGCGGTTCGAAGGGCCCGGACGTGGTGTCCTCCTTCACCACCTCCAACGTCGGCAAGTTCTGCTCGTCGGGCGCCTTCGCCGATCTGACGCCGTTCATCGAGAAGTCGAAGCTCGATCTGGAGAAGACGTTCCCGAAGGTGCTGCTGGAGTACACCCAGTTCGAGGGCAAGCGGTGTGCGCTGCCGCTGCTGAGCGACGCGTACGGGCTGTACTACAACAAGGACGCCTTCAAGAAGGCCGGTATCGCCGCCCCGCCGAGGACGATGTCGGAGCTGGCCGAGGACGCCAAGAAGCTGACCGTCTCCAAGGGCGACAGCTATGAGCAGGTGGGCTTCATGCCGACCTACCACGGCTACGAGACGGTCGTCGACCACTACATGTCGAGCTGGGACCACGCGTACTTCGACAAGGACGGCAAGTCCAACATCGCCAAGGACCCGGCCTTCGCGAAGATGTTCACCTTCCAGAAGAAGCTCGTCGACGACCTCGGCGGCTACCAGAAGCTGGAGAAGTTCCGCAGCACCTTCGGTGACGAGTGGGGCGCCAAGCACCCGTTCCAGACCGGCCAGGTCGCGATGCAGCTCGACGGCGAGTGGCGGCTCGGCATGGCGGAGGACGCCAAGGTCCCGTTCGAGATCGGGGTCGCGCCGATGCCGGTCGCGGACGACGAGGCGGACAGCTACGGCAAGGGCTTCCTGTCCGGCACAATCATGGGCATCGCTCCGCAGAGCACGAAGCAGAACGCGGCCTGGGAGCTGGTGAAGTACATGACCACCGACACTCAGGCGGTCGTCCAGTTCGCCAACGGCATCCGCAACGTGCCGTCGACGCTGGCCGCGCTCAAGTCCCCGGACCTGAAGTTCGACCCGCGCTTCAAGACCTTCCTCGACATCGCACAGCACCCTCAGTCCAGCACCCCGCCCGCCGCGGTCAACGGCGCGGCCTATCAGCAGACGCTCCAGGACTTCGGGTACCAGTACGAGCAGGGCAAGGTGAAGGATCTCCAGGCGGGTCTTGAGCAGACCGCCCAGCAGATCGACCGTGACATCGAGCAGGCCGGCTGACGGGCCCGGCGGTCACCGATGTCCACCCACGCTCCCACGCTCCGTTCGAAGCACCGCAGGTCGGCGCTGCGTACGGCGGCGTTCATGTCGCCCTGGTTGATCGGCTTCACCGTCTTCTTCGCGTATCCGCTGATCTCGACCGTCTACTTCTCCTTCATGAAGTACGACGGCTTCAACCCGCCGGTCTGGAAGGGCCTCGGGAACTGGTCGTACGTCTTCACCGACTACCCGATGTTCTGGCCGTCGCTGCGCAACACGCTCTGGCTCGTGGTGATCATGGTGGCCTGCCGGGTGGTCTTCGGGCTCGGTATCGGCATGCTGATCACCAAGATCAAGACGGGTACGGGGATCTTCCGCACCCTCTTCTATCTGCCGTACCTGGCGCCGCCGGTCGCCGCGACCCTCGCCTTTGTCTTTCTGCTCAACCCGGGCACAGGGCCGGTCAACACCATCCTCGGCGATCTGGGGCTGCCCACCCCCGGCTGGTTCAACGACCCCGCCTGGTCCAAGCCGGCCCTCACCCTGCTGGCCGTCTGGGGCATCGGCGACCTGATGGTGATCTTCATGGCCGCGCTGCTGGACGTACCGAAGGAGCAGTACGAGGCGGCGGAGCTGGACGGCGCGTCGGCCTGGCAGCGGTTCCGGTTCGTGACCCTGCCGAACATCTCGCCCATCGTGATGTTCGCCGTGGTCACCGGGGTGATCTCGGCGATGCAGTACTACGCGCAGCCGCTGGTCGCGGGCAAGGTCGCCTCCGGCATCATCGGCGGCTCCGGCCAGCAGTTCGAGCCCGGCTATCCGGACAAGTCCACGCTGACCCTGCCCCAGTTGGTCTACAACCTGGGTTTCCAGCGCTTCGACTACGGATCGGCCTGTGTGGTCGCGCTGGTCCTGTTCGTGCTGGCCATGGCCTTCACGGCACTGCTGATGCGGCGGCGCGGCGGACTGATCGGAGCGGGTGACTGATGGCCTCCGTACCCGTACTCGACGGCCGTCCCGGCACCGGCACCGCGCCGGAGTCCGCCCGGGACCGTACCCCCGCCGCCAGGACCGCGCGCCGCAGGGCGCTGCTGCACTGGATCGGCGTGCACTCCCTGGGGATCGCGGCGGCCCTCTTCTTCGTGCTGCCGTTCGTCTTCCTCTTCCTGACCTCGGTGATGAGCGACCAGCAGGCGCTCACCCGCGATCTCACGCCCGACACCTGGGAGTGGGGCAACTACGCCAAGGTCTTCGACACCCCGGGCTTTCTGACCTGGTGGAAGAACACCCTGCTGTACGCGGGGCTCGGCACGGTGCTCTCCCTGGTCTCCTCGCTGCCGGTGGCGTACGCGCTCGCCAAGTTCCGGTTCCGCGGGCGGCAGTTGTCGCTGATGCTCGTCATCTCGATGATGATGCTGCCGCCCCAGGTGATCATCATCCCGATGTATCTGTTCTGGGCGAAGCAGCTCGATCTCTCGGGCTCGCTCTGGCCGCTGATCATCCCCCTGGCGTTCGGCGACGCGTTCTCCATCTTCCTGCTGCGGCAGTTCCTGCTGACGATCCCCAACGAGTATCTGGACGCCGCGAAGGTCGACGGCTGCGGTGAACTCCGTACCATGATCAAGGTGGTGCTCCCGATGGCCAGGCCGGGGATCGCGGCCGTCGCGCTCTTCCAGTTCTTCTACGCCTGGAACGACTACTTCGGACCGCAGATCTACGCCTCGGAGAACCCGGCCGCCTGGACGCTCAGTTACGGCCTCGAATCCTT
The DNA here is from genome assembly GCF_042800555.1 of Streptomyces sp. NPDC057617. Taxonomy (NCBI): domain Bacteria; kingdom Bacillati; phylum Actinomycetota; class Actinomycetes; order Kitasatosporales; family Streptomycetaceae; genus Streptomyces; species Streptomyces sp. NPDC057617. The sequence continues at coordinate 184,318 of NZ_JBHVGV010000006.1, forward strand.
CAAGGGCGCGCACCACACCGACTGGAACCTGACCATGGCCGCGACCGTTCTGGTCATGGCCCCTGTGATCCTCGTGTTCTTCTTCGCACAGAAGGCGTTCGTCGAGGGAGTCACACTGACCGGAGTGAAGGGCTGAGAAGAAGTGAAGCTCGCAGTGGTGGGCGGAGGATCCACCTACACACCCGAACTCATCGACGGATTCGCCCGGTTGACGGACATCCTGCCGATCGGGGAACTGGTGCTGATCGACCCCGCGGCCGACCGGCTCGACCTGGTCGGAGGGCTGGCCCGGCGGATCTTCGCCAAGCAGGGCCATCCGGGCCGTATCACCACCACGGCGGACCTGGACGCGGGGGTCGCCGACGCCGACGCGGTGCTGCTCCAGCTCCGCGTCGGCGGGCAGGCCGCGCGGAACGAGGACGAGACCTGGCCGCTGGAGTGCGGCTGCGTGGGCCAGGAGACCACCGGCGCCGGAGGACTCGCCAAGGCGCTGCGCACGGTCCCGGTGGTCCTGGACATCGCCGAGCGGGTCCGCCGTACCAGCCCGGACGCGTGGATCATCGACTTCACCAACCCGGTGGGGATCGTGACAAGGGCGCTGCTCCAGGCCGGTCACAAAGCAGTCGGACTGTGCAATGTGGCGATCGGTTTCCAGCGCCGATTCGCCAAACTGCTGAATGTGGCGCCCTCCGAGGTGTACTTGGAGCATGTCGGGCTCAACCATCTGACCTGGGAGCGCGGCGTGCGCCTCGGCGGACCCGGCGGTACGGACATGCTGCCGGAGCTGCTGGCGGAGCACGGCGACGCGCTGGCGGCCGATCTGCGGCTGCCGCCCGTGCTGCTGGAGCGCCTGGGCGTGGTGCCCTCGTACTATCTGCGCTACTTCTACGCGCACGACGAGGTCGTACGGGAGCTGGGGACGAAGCCGTCACGGGCCGCCGAAGTGGCCGAGATGGAGAAGCAGTTGCTGGCGATGTACGGCGATCCGGCGCTGGACGAGAAGCCGGAGCTGCTGTCCAAGCGGGGCGGCGCCTTCTACTCGGAGGCCGCGGTGGATCTGGCGGCCTCGCTGCTGCGCGGCGGCGGCAGCCCGGTCCAGGTGGTGAACACGTACAACAACGGGACGCTGCCGTTCCTGGCGGACGACGCGGTGATCGAGGTGCAGGCCCGGGTGGGCACCTCGGGCGCGGAGCCGCTGGCGGTGCCCGCGCTGGACCCGCTGTACGCGGGGCTGGTCGCGGATGTCACGGCGTACGAGGACCTCGCCCTGGACGCGGCGCTGCGCGGCGGCCGGGACCGGGTCTTCAAGGCGCTGCTGGCGCACCCCCTGATCGGCCAGTTCGAATACGCCGAGGCGCTGACCGACAAGCTGATCGCGCACAACCGGGAGCATCTCGCGTGGGTGTGAGCGGGGCGGGGAGCAGAGCCGGTACGGCGGCGGGACGCACGGCCGGTACGACGGCGGGGGCGGGGCGCGCGAGCGTCCTGGCCGTCGACGCCGGGAACAGCAAGACCGATGTGGCCGTGATCGGCGCCGACGGCTCGGTGCTGGGCACGGCCCGCGGGGGCGGCTTCCAGCCGCCGGTGGTCGGGATCGAGGCGGCCGTCGACATCCTGGCGGAGGCGGTCGCCGAGGCCGCTTCGGCCGCCGGGCTGCCGGAGCACGGGGTCGCCGAGCATGTGTCGGCGTGTCTGGCCAACGCCGATCTCCCGGTCGAGGAGCGGGAGCTGGCGGAGGCGGTGCAGGCCCGGGGGTGGGGCCGTACGACCGATGTACGGAACGACACCTTCGCGATCCTGCGGGCCGGGCTGCCGAGCGGCGCCGAGCCGCGGGGGGTCGCCGTGGTCTGCGGCGCGGGCATCAACTGCGTGGGCATGCTGCCGGACGGCCGGACGGCCCGATTCCCGGCGATCGGCCGTATATCCGGTGACTGGGGCGGCGGTTCGGGGCTCGCGGAGGAGGCGCTGTGGTTCGCGGCGCGGGCGGAGGACGGCCGCGGGGAACCCACCGAGCTGGTACGGACGCTGCCCGGCCACTTCGGGCTGGCCTCGATGTACGAGCTGATCGAGGCGCTGCACCTGGGGCGTATCCCGTTCGAGCGCCGGCATGAGCTGACGCCGGTGCTGTTCGCGACGAGCGCGGCGGGCGATCCGGTGGCCAGGTCGGTGGTGGACCGGCTGGCCGAGGAGGTCGTCGCGCTGTCGACGGTCGCGCTGGGCAAGCTCGGTCTGCTGGACGAGGAGGTGCCGGTGCTGCTGGGCGGCAGTGTGCTGGCGGCCCGTCATCCCCAGCTCGACCAGGGGATCGCGGAGCTGCTGGCGGCGAAGGCGCCGAAGGCGGTCATCGGGGTAGTGACGGCACCGCCGGTGCTGGGCGCGGGGCTGCTGGGGCTCGACCATGTACGGGCGGACGCGGAGGCGCACGCCCGGCTGGGGGCGTATTACGGTTCGCCGGCGGGGGAGGTCTAAGAGTCCCGGGTGTCCAGGGGTCCAGGGGTTCCGGGATTCCGGGATTCCGGGATTCCGGGTGGGGCGAGAGGGGCGGTTCACTCGAACGCGTACGAACTCCCCTGAACGGGAACCGCCCACGGGTCCCGGGCGTATTCACGGTGGGGAGACGGACAGGCCGGGCAGGGCAGGGCGGCGGGACCGGACAGCCAGGAGCGGGGGCGGATCCGCACAAGATCCAGTCAAGCCAGGTGTGGTTGTCGGTCCCTGCGTCCATACTGGCGGCCGGGAGGTGTCCCCCGCCCCGCCGGGGGCAAGCCGTCATCGTCGGGACCAAGGGGGAGGTCACATGACAAATCTGCCGCATGCGCGCAGCGCGCCGCCGCCGGCTCCGGCGCATGCGCCCGTGCCGCCGCCTCCGCCCGTGCCTCCACCGATGCCGCCCGCCCGGCACAGCGCCTGGGCCGAGACCGCGGAGCGGCTGCGTACCGCGGCGACGACCGAGCCGGGCCGGCTGCGCATCATCGGTGCCGCCCTGGCGCTGCTGGTGGTGGCGTTCGGAGCGGTCACGGCGTGGGAGGCCTCCGCCCGGTTCGCCTCCGCCGACGATGTGGTGAGCCGCAGTCAGCCGCTCAGCGCGGACGCGGCGAATCTCTACCGCTTGCTGGCCGACGCCGACACCGCCGCATCCACCGGTTTTCTGGCGGGCGCCCAGGAATCGCCCGAGGTGCGGCAGCGGTATCAGCAGGACATAGAGACCGCGTCCAGGCTGCTGGTCAAGGCGGCCACCCATACGGACAGCACCACCGAGTCCGGCCGGAACATAGCCGCGCTCAACGCGGGACTGCCGCGCTACACCGGCCTGATAGAGCAGGCCCGCGCCAACAACCGCCAGGGCTTCCCGCTGGGCGGCGCGTATCTCCGGTACGCGAACCAGCAGATGACCAATGAGCTGCTCCCGGTCGCCGAGAAGCTGTACGAGGCGGAGACGCGGCGGCTCGTTCAGGACAACGACGACGCGCGGCTCTGGCCGTATGTCTCACTGGCGCTGGGCGTGCTGGCCTTCGGCGGTCTCTTCTGGGCCCAGCGCCGCGCCTATCTGCGGACGAACCGGGTGTTCAACCAGGGGCTGCTCGCCGCCACCGCCGCGTCCACGGTGCTGCTGCTCTGGCTGGCCGTCGGCCAGTCCGTCGCGCGCGCCGAGCTGAACAACGCGCAGGCGCACGGCCAGGCGTCGCTCAGCGTCCTGAGCGAAGCACAGATCAACTCGCTCAGGGCCCGGGCGAACGAGAACCTCACCCTGGTCGCCCGCGGCGCCGTCCTCACCCCGGACGGCAAGGACGCCTACGAAGCGGGCTACAGCTCGGGCATGGCCGAGCTGCGCTCCGCACTGGGCGAGGCCAAGAAGCTCGCGGACAACAGCGCGGGCGGCAGACCGGTGGACGAGGCGATCTCCTCCGTCACCCAGTGGAGCGAGCGCCACGCCTCGGCCGGCGCCGCCGACCGGGCCGGTGACTACGAGAGCGCGCTCAAGAAGGTCATCGGGAACGAGGAATCCACGGGCCAGTCGTTCGACCAGGTGGACACGGCCCTGGAGCGGGCACTCGCCCAGGAACAGGACGAGTTCACCCGGTCCGCGTCGGACGGGCGCGGCGCGCTGACCGGACTGGCGGTCGGGGCGGGCGCCCTGGCCCTGGTGGCCGCGGTGGGCGCGGTCCTCGGCATAGGCCGCAGGCTTTCGGAGTACCGGTGAAAGGGGGAGAGATGGATTCCGAGGACTCCATGGAAGGGCTCCGTCCGCCCCGCGGGCCCCGGCGGTCCAGCGGCACCGGTCTGTTCCGCGGACCCCGGCCGTATCTCGCGCTCCGGCTGTCCCGTCGGCTCCGGGGCTGGGGCGGTGTGTCCGCCATGGCCGCGGCCTGTGTGCTGACGGCCTCGCTCACCCTGCTGCCGCTGGCCCATACGGTGGACGAGAACGCAGAGAAGTCCGCGCAGCGGACCGCCACGGCCGTGCCCGCCACCGCCCCGGCCGAGTGCGAGAACCCGGAAGCCAGTCTCCGGCCCTCCGCCGCCGACGGCCCCACCATCGAGCGGATCCGGCAGAAGGGAAAGCTGACCGTCGGGGTCGACCAGAACAGCTACCGCTGGGGCTACCGGAACTCGGCCACCGGCGAACTCGAAGGCTTCGACATCGACCTCGCCCGCGCCATAGCCGAGGACATCCTCGGCGACCGGAACGCGATCATCTTCCGTGCCATCCCGACCAATCTGCGGATCCCGGCACTGCAGAACGGCACAGTGGACCTGGTCGTCAGAACGATGACGGTCAACTGCAACCGGATCCAGCAAGTCGCCTTCTCCACCGCCTACTTCCTGGCGGGTCAGCAGGTCCTCGCCCCCATCGGCTCGCCGGTCACCGGGTACGACGGCTCGCTCTCCGGAAAGCGGGTCTGCACGGCCGAGGGCTCGACGGCATACGAAGAGCTGGGGAAGCAGTCGCACGGCGCGGTGTTCAAGGACAAGACCGTGCCGAATCAGCTCGACTGCCTGGTCAGGCTCCAGTTGGGCGAGGTCGACGCGGTCGTCACGGACAACGCGCTGGCGGCCGGCCAGGCGGCCCAGGACCCCGGGGTCGAGCTGAAGGGCAAGCCGTTCACCACCGAGTACTACGGCGTCGCGGCGAAACTCGGGAATGACGACCTGATACGCAGGGTGAACCAGGTGCTGGTGGGGTATCGCGCCGGAGGGGAGAACAGCCCCTGGATGGCGTCGTACAACAGGTGGCTGCGGACAGATCTGGGGGCGACCGCCGGGCCTCCGGTGCCCCGGTACAAGTAACGGCGGGAACGGGGCCGGCCGGAGACGGCCGGCCGGGAACGGGTACGGAACGGCTCGCGGGCCGGTGCGAGAAGCGGAGAGGTGATCGATGGGCGGCGCGGACTCCTTTCCCGGCTCGACGGGAAGGCCACCGGGACCGGTGATGGACCGGGACGAGGTGGACCGTGCGCTGGCACGCCTGGAGGCGGAGCACGAGGCCATCGAGACCTCGCTGCTCGCCCTCCAGGACCACGCGGGCCGCAGACTCCTCGAAGGCGCCGAGCTGACCGGGGTCACCAAGGAGCGCTGGGCCTCCGCCGAGCAGTCGATCGCCCTGCTGTGGACCTACTTCGACAGCTACACCGCCGCGCTGACCGCCGCCCGGGAGACCCGCGCCAGGCGGCGCTGGCTCAGCCGCGACGATCTGGTGGAGCTGACGGAGACACTGCGCGGGCGCGGGGTCACCGTGGCGGGCGCCCCCGGGCACCAGCTCGCCTCCCTCAACGAACCCGCCAAGCTCTCCGAGCAGTTCACCCTCGCCGAGCTGGTCACTCGGATGAATGAACTGTATGCACGCTCCCTTGACATGGTCGTGGCCGCCGACGCCGTCTGGTCGGCCCTGCCCGCCCGGATCGATCTGCTCTCCGCGGAGTTGCAGCGCACCCGCTCGCTGGCGCACTCCGTCGGCGTACGGCCCGGCGAGCACCCGGCCGGGGACGATCTGGAGTCGATCACCCATGAGCTGAGCACCCTGCGCGCCCAGGTGGTGTCCGATCCGCTGGCCTTCTGGCGCCCCGCGCCCGGCAGTTCGGCCCCGGGGGGCGGCCGTCCCGACACCGAGCGGTACGACAGGGCGGCCCGCGCGCTGGAGGACGTACGGCGGGAGATCGAGGCGGTCCTCGCGGTGCGCAAGGACTCCGAGGAGCGGCTGATGCGGCTGCGGGACGTCCTGTCGCGCGCCGACCGTACGCTCACCGAGGCCAGATCGGCCCGGGGCGAGGTGCTGGCGAAGATCGCGGCGACCGAGGTGCCCGCGGTCAGCGGCCCGCCGACCGTGCTCCAGGAGCGTCTGTCGACCGCCGCCGAGTACCGCAGGCACGCCCAGTGGCACCGGCTCTCGCCGCTCCTCGAATCGCTGGAGCGGGACGCCGAGGACGAACTGCTGCGCGCCCGCGAGTCGCTCACCGCCGTCACCGCGCCGCTTGCGGTCCGCGCCGAGCTGCGCGGCCGGCTCGACGCGTACAAGGCGAAGGTCGCCCGGCACGGCATGGCCGAGGACCCGGTGCTGATGGAGCGGTACGACGCGGCGCGCCGGATGCTGTGGAGCGCGCCCTGCGATCTGCGCGTCGCCGAGCAGGCGGTGCTGCGCTATCAGCAGGCGGCGGCGGACGCCCTGGTCACGCGCGTACAGGAGCCCAGGGACCATGCGGAGATGACAGAAGGGGATCGGGGGGACCGATGAGCGGGACGAGCGGGACGGCCGTATGCCAGCGCCCCGGCTGCGAGGGCTCGTACGAGGACGTCGGCGACGGCGAGCTGTACTGCGACACCTGTGGTCTGGCCCCCGTCGTCGCGCCCGGCGGTGCGCTCTCCTCGCCGCCCACGGGCATCGCGGGCGGCGGCAAGTCCGGCGGAAGCGGCTCCGGGAGCGGCTCGGGAAGCGGGCGTTCGTCGTCCTCCCGGGGCTCGTCGCGGTCCTCGTCCCGTACCTCCTCGCGCTCCTCCACCTCCCGCCGCTCGGTCTCCGGCCGGCTGTCGCGCACGCTGTCCGGGCGGCTGTCGGCCCGCTCGGTGTCGGTGCGCAGCTCGGGCGCGGCCACCTCCGCCTCGGGGCGCAACCGCCTGGGCGCGGGCCTGGTCTCCGTACCGGACGTGCCTCGTCCCGAGCCGCGCTCCGCGGTGATGGAGCGCCCCGAAGTGCCCGAGCGCAAGCGGTTCTGCTCGCGCTCGGACTGCGGCGCGCCGGTCGGCCGGGCGCGCGGCGACCGCCCGGGACGGACGGAGGGGTTCTGCACCAAGTGCGGCCATCCGTACTCCTTCGTACCGAAGCTGCACCCGGGCACGGTGGTGCACGGACAGTACGAGGTCGTGGGCTGTCTGGCGCACGGCGGTCTGGGCTGGGTCTATCTCGCCATCGACCGGGCCGTCTCGGACCGCTGGGTGGTCCTCAAGGGCCTGCTCGACACCGGCGACCAGGACGCGATGGAGGCGGCCATCTCCGAGCGCCGCTTCCTCGCCGAGATCGAGCACTCCAACATCGTCCGTATCTACAACTTCGTGGAGCATCTCGACCAGCGGACCGGCTCCATGGACGGCTACATCGTCATGGAGTACGTCGGCGGCAAGTCGCTCAAGGAGATCGCCAACGAGCGCAGGACCACCGCGGGCAGACGCGATCCGCTGCCGGTCGAGCAGGCCTGCGCGTACGGCATCGACGTGCTGGAGGCGCTCGGCCATCTCCACAGCAGGAACCTGCTGTACTGCGACTTCAAGGTCGACAACGCGATCCAGACCGGGGACCAGCTCAAGCTCATCGACATGGGCGCGGTCCGCCGGATGGACGACGACGAGTCGGCGATCTACGGCACCGTCGGCTATCAGGCCCCCGAAGTCGCCGAGACCGGCCCGTCGGTGGCGTCCGACCTGTATACGGTCGCCCGCACCCTGGCGGTGCTGACCTTCGACTTCCAGGGCTACACGAATGTCTTCGTGGACTCGCTTCCCGATCCGGACCACATCGAGGTGTTCCGGACGTACGAGTCCTTCTACCGGCTGCTGGTACGGGCGACGGACCCCGATCCGGGGCGGCGCTTCGCCTCGGCGCAGGAGATGGCCGAGCAGCTCACGGGGGTGCTGCGGGAGGTCGTCGCGCTCCAGACGGGCCGGCCGCGCCCCGCGCTCTCGACGCTGTTCGGCCCGGAGCTGCGGGTCACGGACACGGAGCTGTTCGCGGAGCTGACGGAGGACGTGTCGCGGCTGGGGGTACGGACGGCACGGCCGGGACGCGGCGGCAGATCCGCGAGACGCACCAAAGCGGCGGGCGCGGGAGCAGCGGGAGCCCCGGGCGCGCCGGTTGCGCGTCCCCTGCCGGGAGCCCCGGGCGCGGGAGTGCCGTACGCCCAGACCCACGCCCAGTTCCCCGTACCGCGTATCGAGGCGCCCCTCGACACCGCCGTCGCGCGCGGCCCCCGGCTGGCGCCGCTCGACGCCGCCGCGACCGCGCTGGCCCTGCCCGTACCGCTCGTCGATCCGAACGATCCGAACGCCGGGTTCCTGGCCGGTCTGCTGGCCTCGGCGCCCGCCGAAGTGATCTCCGCGCTGGCCGCGGCGCCCGCCGAGTCCGTCGAGCGCGGGCTGCGCGAGCTGCGCGCCCGGCTGGAGATGGGCGATCTGGCCACCGCCGCCGAGGCGCTGACCGCGCTGGAGGAGTACCGCCCCGACGACTGGCGGGTCGTCTGGTACCGCGGAATCGCCTCGCTCGCGACCGGCGACCACGAGACGGCCGCGCTCTCCTTCGACGCGGTCTACGACGCGTTCCCCGGCGAGCCCGCGCCCAAGCTGGCGCTGGGCATCTGCGCCGAGGTGCTCGGTCAACTCGACAACGCCGCCGAGTACTACCGCCTGGTGTGGACGACCGACCCGAGCTATGTCAGCGCGGCGTTCGGCCTGGCCCGGGTCCAGCTCGCCTCCGGCGACCGGGCCGGAGCCGTGCGGACCCTGGAGTCCGTGCCCGAGTCGTCGATCCACTACACGGCCGCGCGGGTCGCGGCCGTACGGGCCAGACTGCGGCAGCGCTCCCTCGCCGCGCCCGCCCATGGCCCCGGCGCGGAGGCCCCGCTGATCGACGATCTGACGGCGGCGGCCGAACAGGTGTCCGCGCTGCGGGAGTTCGGTCTGGACGCGGTGCGGCGCGAGCGGCTCTCGGCGGAGGTACTGGGCACGGCACTGGACTGGGTACTCTCCGGTAGTCCCGGGTCCCGTCCCGTACAGGCCGTGCTCCTCGGCAGTGAACTGGACGAGCGCGGCCTGCGTTTCGGACTGGAACGCTCGTACCGGGTGCTCGCCCGGCTCGCTCAGCGCGGCGAGGAGAGGATCGAACTGGTGGAGCGGGCCAACCGTTTCCGCCCTCGGACGTGGGTGTGAATTGATGTCCCAGATGCCTGATTCGGCCGACCTGCCGACCTGCCCAGGCTGCACGGAGCCACTGGAGTCCGGTGACCTGTTCTGCGGAGCCTGCGGGTACGACCTGTCGGTCGTGCCGCCGCGCCCGGCCGACCGCCCCACCCTGGTCATGAACGCCATGGGGCCGTCGGATTCCGGCGCCCGCGCGGGTGGTGTGGAGTGGCCGGCCGCGGCCGGTACGGACGGCTCGGCCGCGCCCGTCCACCGTCCGGAGGAACTGCCGGGCCTGGACTCGGCGGGGGCCCGGCTGCCCGGACCCGGGGGCGACTTCGAGCTGCCGGCGCCCCAGGGGCCGGGAACCGGGAGACCACTGGGCGCCGGGGGTGCCGGGACCGTACCGGCCGATCCGCGCACCGCGGTCCTCGCCGACCCTCCGGGTCCGCCCGGTCCGACAGGTCCGCCTGGTCCGGCCGGTCCGGCCGGTCCTGGGGCTCAGGCCGGTCCCGGGGCTCCCGCGCTGGCCTCTCCCGCCGGTGCCAAGCTCTGTGTCGCCTGCCGCGCCGGCCGTGTCGACACCGACGGCTACTGCGAGAACTGCGGCCACGCCCAGCCGCGCGAGCGCGACCATGTGGAACAGGAGCTGGGCGCGGTCGCCGCCGTCAGCGACCGCGGCCTGCGCCACCACCGCAACGAGGACGCGTTCGCCGTGTCGTCCGCGGCCCTCCCCGACGGCTCGCCCGCCGTGGTCGCGGTCGTCTGCGACGGCGTCTCGTCGGCGACCCGCCCCGACGAGGCCTCGGCCGCCGCCGCCGAATCGGCCAACGAGTCCCTGCTCGGGGCGCTGGAGCGCGGTACGCATCCGCAGCAGGCCATGCACGACGCGATCGTCGTGGCCGCCGAGGCGGTCAACTCCCTTGCCCCGCTGCCCTCCAGCGCCCTGGACGCCGACCCGCACCGCCACCAGAACGCGCCCGCGTGCACGATCGTCGGCGCGGTGGTCGCGAGCGGACTGCTGGTCGTCGGCTGGATCGGCGACAGCAGGGCGTACTGGGTGCCCGACGACCGCCAGGGCCCGCCCGCCCGGCTCACCGAGGACGACTCCTGGGCCGCGCAGATGGTCGCGGCGGGCCTGATGAACGAGGCCGAGGCGTACGCGGACGAACGGGCCCACGCCATCACCGGCTGGCTCGGCGCCGACGCGTACGAACTGGAGCCGCACACCGTGTCGTTCAAACCGGACCGCCCCGGCGTGGTGGTGGTCTGCACGGACGGTCTGTGGAACTACGCGGAGGGCGCCGACGAGATGGCCAGGGCCCTGCCGCCCGACGCCGCCGAACGGCCCCTGCACGCCGCGCGGGTGCTGGTCGGCCACGCGCTGGACGGCGGGGGCCACGACAACGTAACAGTGGCGGTACTGCCGTTCGCCGTACCACCACGAGGGGCAGGATCCGCCTACACCACGGCGTGACCCCGCTCCGCCCGTACGCACGGCGCCGCCCGCCCCTGCCCGTACCACGTGCGATCACCTGTCACCGACCCCCGCCCCCGACCGCTTGTCCCTGCTGTGTGGAGCGTCAAGGAGCCGATACAGATGGCGAACTTCTCCAAATCGACCGTGCCGCGGTTCTCCGTCGACGTGTACCAGAACGCGTATCTGCCCGAGGGCGGGCGCGAGGTCAACGCGATCGTCACGGTCACCTCCACCGGGGGCGGCACAACCGGCGGAGTCCCGCTGACGGCAGGGCCTGTCACCCGCTCCCCGCGCCCGCGGGACGGCCAGGACGCGGCCGTGGTGATCATGGTCGACTGCTCGGGATCGATGGACTACCCGGCGACGAAGATGCGCAACGCGCGCGAGGCCACCGCCGCCGCCGTCGACACCCTGCGCGACGGAGTCGCCTTCGCGATCGTCGGCGGTACGCATGTGGCGAAGGAGATCTTCCCCGGCGACGGCCGGCTCGCGACGGCCGACCCGGGGACCAGGCGCATGGCCAAGGAGGCCCTGCGCGCGATCGGCGCGGGCGGCGGCACGGCGATCGGCACCTGGCTGCGGCTGGCCGACCGGCTGCTGGCCACCGCCGATGTCCCGATCCGGCACGGCATCCTGCTCACCGACGGCCGCAACGAACACGAGTCGGCGGCCGATCTCAAGGCCACACTCGACGCCTGCGCGGGCCGCTTCACCTGTGACGCGCGGGGCGTCGGTACGGACTGGGAGGTGCGGGAGGTCACCGGTATCGCCTCCGCGCTGCTCGGGACCGCCGATATCGTCGCCGACCCGGCGGGCCTGGCCGCGGACTTCAGACAGATGATGGAGAACGCGATGGGCAAGGAGGTCGCGGATGTCGCGCTGCGGCTGTGGACGCCCGTCGGCGCGGAGATCGGTTTCGTCAAGCAGGTGGCGCCCACGGTCGAGGACCTGACCGGCCGGCGCACCGAGGCGGGACCGAGGGCGGGCGACTATCCGACCGGTTCCTGGGGTGACGAATCGCGGGATTACCACGTGTGTGTACGGGTTCCGGAGGCCGGTATCGGCCAGGAGATGCTCGCCGCGCGGGTCTCCCTGATCCTTCCCGCAGTCGGTGACGGCGCCCCCGAAGTGCTGTCGCAGGGGCTGGTACGGGCGGTGTGGACGGATGACATGGCGGCCTCCACCGCCATCAATCCGCAGGTCGCGCACTACACCGGCCAGGCCGAACTGGCCCAGGTCATCCAACAGGGCCTCGACGCCCGCAAATCGGGAGATTTCGATGGCGCGACCGCGAAACTGGGGCGCGCCGTCCAGCTCGCCGCGTCGTCGGGAAACGCCGATACGGCGAAACTCCTTTCGAAGGTGGTGGACGTGGTCGACGCGGCGACGGGTACTGTGCGACTGAAGGCCAAGGTCGCGGACGCCGACGAGATGACACTCGAAACGCGCTCCACCAAGACCGTCCGGGTCAAGAAGTAGCGTCAAGAAGCAGCCTCCTGGCCCGTTCCGGAACAGGCCGGGAACACAGGTCCGGAACAGACAGAAGCAGCCAGAAGCGAACCGGGAACGAGCCGGGACGCAGGCCGCCGACAGGGCCGAGGACCGGTCCACGCGCGGTGACGACGAGTACGCGGCCTCCGGGCCGGACGAGGAGAGGGGGAAGCGCCGACATGCCGACCTGCCCGAACGGACACCAGTCGGGTTCCGAGGACTGGTGCGAGGTCTGCGGCCATCGCATGGCCGGACCGGGCGCCGCCTCCGGCGCCGTACCGCCGCCTCCCCCGCCGCCGCCCGCGCCCGGTTACGGTTTTCCGCGCCCCGGCCCCGAGGCCACCGCGCAGGCCGAGCTGTGCCCCCAGTGCCGCACCCCGCGCGAGCCGATGGCTCCGTACTGCGAGGAGTGCCGCTGGAACTTCCTCACCAATACGGCGACGTCGTACACCCCGCTGGCTCCGCAGCACTCGTCGGGCCCGGGCGGTTCCGGCCGGCCGGGCGGCCCGGGAGGCCCCGGCGGGCCCGGCGGTCCCGGTCCCGGCGGGCCGCTCGGTCCGGTGCCCGGGCTGAATCTGCCGCCGGGCTTCCAGGCCCAGCAGGGTCCGCCCAGGCCGCCGGACCCGTACGACTACCAGAGTTCGCGCCCCTCCCAGCTCAACCGGCCCGCGGAGCCGCTGGCGCCCGAGCCGCCGGCCCCGCCGTCGTCGCAGGGCCCGCCGCCCCCGCCGCCGTACCAGCAGGGTCCGCCACCGCCCCCGGTCTTCCAGCAGCAGTCCTCCGCGCCCCCGGCCCCGCCGCGCCCCCGGCAGACCGGCGACGACGACTGGATGCTGCCGCCGCCCTCGCACGCCCAGGGTCCCCAGGCCCAGGCGCCGCTCGGCCAGAGCCCCGTCGGCCAGAGCCCGCCCGGCCAGGACAGGTCCCAGCAGCCGGGCTCCCAGCGCCCCGATCCTGCCCGGCCGTACCAGCCGGGGCCCCCGGCCGGCTGGACCGCGGTGATCGGACCCGACCGCGACTACTTCAGGGCGATGATGCAGCGCAGCGGCCCCGAGGCCACCGGGCTGAACCTCCCCGCGTACTCCCCCGAGCAGCAGCTCACGCTCTCCGGCAACCAGATCACGATCGGCCGCCGCCGGCACTCCACCGGCGAATCCCCGGACATCGATCTGTCGGTCCCGCCGGAGGACCCGGGCGTCTCGCACCAGCACGCGGTCCTGGTCCACCAGCCGGACGGCACCTGGTCCGTGGTCGACCAGAACTCCACCAACGGCACCACGCTCAACGGCGCCGAGGACCCGATACAGCCCTATGTCCCCGTCCCGCTCAAGGACGGCGACCGGGTGCATGTGGGCGCGTGGACGACGATCACGATCCGCCGCGGCTGAGCGACTGACGATACGGCGGGGCGGATGCCGGCCGGGCCTGGGCCGGCCCGGCTCAGGCCCGGCTGATACGGCTCGGGCTCAGGGGCCAGGCGTACGGTCCCGCCGGGTCGTCCAGCCATGCCCACTGCCGGCCGTCGGCGATGGTGATCCCGAACCGCTCGCGCCCGGGGCGGCGCTCGCGCTCCCAGAGCGAGAGCGCCTCGTGCGGATCGAGACTGCCCGCGGTGAGTGCGAGCAGAAAGCGGAAGAGATCGTTCTCGACGGCGCGCCGGGGCAGTCCACCGAGCGGCCGGTGCATCAGGGCGGTGCCCGGGGTGCCCCGCAACGGTACGAAGTACGCGGCGGTGTGCAGGAAGTGCCCCTCCGCGCAGATGCCGCGCTCGTCGTCCCCGCCCGTTCCGTTTGTTCCACCGGTCGTGCCGCCGCTTGTTCCGGCGGTCGTGCCGCCGCGTCCATCGACCCGCAGCGCGATCACTCCGGTGGCGAGCGGCGCCAGGATCCGGGCCCCGGGACGGCACTGCTCCAGCCACGCCGTCGGCACCGACGGCAGGGTGCAGGTCGCGATGATCCGGTCGTACGGAGCGCGCTCGGGGCAGCCGCGCGCGCCGTCGCCGGTGACGACGGCGGGCCGGTAGCCGGCCGCCGCGAGATGCGCCCGGGCGGACTCGGTGATCTCCGGGTCCAGATCCATGGTGGTGACCAGCTTGTCGCCGAGCCGGTGGCAGAGCAGCGCCGCGTTGTAGCCGGTGCCCGCGCCGATCTCCAGGACGCGGTCCCCGTCCCGTACGTCCAGCTCCGCCAGCATGCGCGCCATGAGGGAGGGCTGACTGCTCGACGAGATCTGCTCGCCGTCGCGCACCCGGGTCGCCAGCGGCCCGTCCACATACGCCCCGTGCAGCCAGCGCCGCCGCCGTACCGGATCGCGGTCCCCGCCCCACAGCCGGTCGTAGCCGCCGGGCCGGCCCACGAAGTAGTACGGCACGAACAGATGGCGCGGCACGTCCTCGAACGCCGCCCGCCAGCCGGGGTCGTCCAGCGCTCCGGTCAGCGCGATCTCCGCGACCAGCCCGGCGCGCGCCTCCGCCGCCTCGGGGTCGTCGGGACCGTACGCGTCGTCACGGTGTGCGCCCATCCTTCCACTGTCCTGGGTGAGCGCCCAGGAAGCGAGTGGGCCTGGCAGGTGGAGGTGGTTCATTCCGGGGGCGGTTCACGCGCGCGGGTGGTTCCGGCTCGTACGGCTCCGGCCCGTACGGTTCCCGGGCGCGGTTCCGTATCACGGGCCGGTCCTAGGGCTGAGGTCCTCGGCCGGTGGGTCTGAGACGATGGACGGGTGAACGAGATTCCGCACGGCACGCTTCAGGAGCAGACCTTCTACGAGCAGGTCGGCGGCGAGGAGACCTTCCGGCGCCTGGTCCGCCGCTTCTATCAGGGAGTCGCGGAGGACCCGCTGCTGCGCCCGATGTATCCGGAGGAGGATCTCGGCCCCGCCGAGGAGCGCCTCACGCTCTTCCTCATGCAGTACTGGGGCGGTCCCCGCACCTACAGCGACAACCGCGGCCATCCCCGGCTGCGGATGCGCCATGCCCCGTTCACCGTCGACAGCGCCGCGCACGACGCCTGGCTGAAGCACATGCGGGTGGCGGTCAACGAGCTGGGGCTGTCCGAGGAGCACGAGCGGCAGCTCTGGAAGTACCTCACCTACGCCGCGGCGTCGATGGTGAACGCCGCAGGCTGACCCCGGGCACGGTTCGTCGGTCCGATACGAGCCGGGAATCCGTACAAGCCGTACGAATCACCGTACGAGCCGTACGAATCAGGTCGGCATGACCGCCTGGCCGGGTCAGGCCGGGGTGACCGTCAGCCCGCCGAGTCCCGCGCGCCGTACCGCTATCGAGCCGTACGGCGTACGGAGCCGGAGCCAGCTCCCCGACTCCAGCAGTGCCAGGGGCCGCTCGGGGGCCGCGGGCATCGCGGGTTTCGTGTGCTTCTCGGACGCCGGAGGAGCCGCCGGGGCCGGCACCGCCGCGTGGGCGGACGCCATCGCCCGTACCGGCCGCAGGAATCCCAGTGACTGCGCGGCGTGCACCGCCCGCAGCGGCAGCCTGGTCTCGCCGAGGGTACGGGACCAGATCTCCCGGCCGATCCGGTCGCGCGCGGCCCGGGTCCGGTCGCCGGGCGTCAACCCCTCGTCCCGGGAACGGAATTCGGCGACCGCCGCCGACAGCGCGCCCCGGATCGCCTCCTCGCCGGGCAGCCCCGCCACCCGCTGCCAGCCGCCGCGCGGCGGCAGCACCCCGGCCCAGGGCGGTCCGGTGACGGCGGCGGGAACCACCGCGCTGCCGGCCTGTTCGTCGATGGCTTCGAGCAGTTCACCGGCGGAGACGGTGATGTCCAGCTCGTACGGCGCGGCGAGTCGGGCCGTACGGATCGCCAGCACCTCGAAGGACGCCGGCCGGCCGAACACCGCGAGCGCGCCACCTCCGGCCTGGAGCCGGACGGCGGCGGCGCGGTCGTAGTGGATCAGCCGGGCGAGGAAGGCGGCGAGATCGGCCGCCTCCCTCGCGTCGGCGAACTCCAGTCTCCGCACAGTCATGGGCACAGGCACCGTCATGCCGCGAGGGCGTCCTTGCTGTTGTCGGTGTTGTCAGGGCTATCGGTGTTGTCAGGGCTGTCGGGCTTGTCGGTGTGGTCGTCGTCCAGATACTTCAGGAGGAACGACCGCTCCTCCTCGGTGATCCGGCGCGGCCGCCCGGCCCCCAGGTCGTACGGCACGACGACCGTCGAGGCCCGTACGTACACCTCGTGCGAGTGCTCGTCGTCCTTGATCTCGTACGCGATCGTCAGCGACGCGGCGTTTATCTTCGTCACCCAGGACTCCACGGTCACCGGTGTGTGCCGGTGGACCAGCGGGCGTTTGTAGTCGATCTCGTGGCGGGCCACGACGGACCCGCCGGAGAACGACGGGGAGCCGTCCCCGGGCGCCAGCCGGAACATGAAGTCGATCCTGGCCTCCTCCAGATAGCGGAGGAAGACCACATTGTTGACATGCCCGAAGGCGTCCATGTCCGACCAGCGCAGGGGACAGCGGTAGAGGTGCCGGGCCATCCTCAGCCCCGGGTGAGCTTCTTGTAGGTGGCGCGGTGCGGGCGGGCGGCGTCGGCGCCGAGCCGCTCGACCTTGTTCTTCTCGTACGACTCGAAGTTGCCCTCGAACCAGAACCACCTGGATTCGCCCTCGTACGCCAGGATGTGCGTGGCGACGCGGTCCAGGAACCAGCGGTCGTGGGAGACGACCACGGCCGCGCCCGGGAACTCCAGCAGCGCGTTCTCCAGGGACGACAGGGTCTCGACGTCCAGGTCGTTGGTCGGCTCGTCGAGGAGCAGCAGATTGCCGCCCTGCTTGAGGGTCAGCGCCAGGTTGAGCCGGTTGCGCTCGCCGCCGGAGAGGACCCCGGCCGGCTTCTGCTGGTCGGGGCCCTTGAATCCGAAGGCGGAGACATAGGCGCGCGAGGGCATCTCGACCTGGCCGACATTGATGTAGTCCAGCTCGTCGGAGACGACGGCCCACAGCGACTTCTTGGGGTCGATGTTGGCGCGGCCCTGGTCGACATAGCTGATCTTGACCGTGTCACCAATCTTGATCGTGCCGGAGTCGGGCTCCTCGATGCCCTGGATCATCTTGAACAGCGTGGTCTTGCCCGCGCCGTTCGGGCCGATCACGCCGACGATGCCGTTGCGCGGGAGCGAGAACGACAGGTCGTCGATGAGGACCTTCTCGCCGAACGACTTGGACAGGTGCTCCACCTCGACGACCACGCCGCCGAGCCGCGGGCCCGGCGGGATCTGGATCTCCTCGAAGTCCAGCTTTCGCATCTTGTCGGCCTCGGCGGCCATCTCCTCGTAACGGGCCAGCCTGGCCTTGGACTTGGCCTGGCGCCCCTTCGCGTTGGAGCGGACCCACTCCAGCTCTTCCTTGAGCCGCTTGGCGCGCTTGGCGTCCTTCTGGCCCTCGACCTTGAGCCGGGTCTGCTTGGTCTCCAGGTACGTGGAGTAGTTGCCCTCGTAGCCGATGGCGCGGCCGCGGTCCAGCTCCAGGATCCAGCCGGCGACATTGTCGAGGAAGTACCGGTCGTGGGTGACGGCGACGACGGTGCCGGGGTACTTGGCGAGGTGCTGCTCCAGCCACTGGACCGACTCGGCGTCCAGGTGGTTGGTGGGCTCGTCGAGGAGCAGCAGGTCGGGGGCTTCGAGCAGCAGCTTGCAGAGCGCGACCCGGCGGCGCTCACCGCCGGAGAGATTGGTGACGGGCCAGTCGCCGGGCGGGCAGCCCAGCGCGTCCATGGCCTGTTCGAGCTGGGTGTCCAGGTCCCACGCGTTGGCGTGGTCGAGGTCCTCCTGGAGCTTGCCCATCTCCTCCATCAGCGCGTCGGAGTAGTCGGTGGCCATCTGCTCGGCCACCTCGTTGAAGCGCTGGAGCTTGCCCATGATCTCGGCGGCGCCGTCCTGGACGTTCTGCAGAACGGTCTTGGACTCGTCCAGCGGCGGCTCCTGGAGGAGCATGCCGACGGTGTAGCCCGGGGACAGGAACGCGTCGCCGTTCGACGGCTGCTCCAGACCGGCCATGATCTTCAGCACGGTGGACTTACCGGCGCCGTTCGGGCCCACCACACCGATCTTCGCGCCCGGCAGGAAGCTCAGCGTCACGTCATCGAGGATGACCTTGTCGCCGTGCGCCTTACGCGTCTTGCGCATCGTGTAGATGTACTCAGCCAAGAGAAACCGTCCGGCAGTCGAGAAGGGCCAATGTGCGGCTCCGCCGCGTGAGGGCAGATACACCAATCTTGCCTGACGTCCACCCCCCGATGGAAACCAGTACTACAGCACGGACCGAGCGGTACGGCCGGTGCCGTGCGGCCCGTGCTGTACGGAGGCGGCCCCCGGTGCGCTGTCGCGTACCGGGGGCCACGGATGGCGCCGCGTTACTCAGCGCCGGGGTGCACTCACTCTCGGGGAATCAGGCACTCGTGAGTCACTCCATGGGGAGCCGGTCACTCCTCCGGGGCCGAGGCGTTCTTCTTGCGGAGGAAGAAGACGGCAGCCCCGCCCAGGACCACCAGGGCGATCGCTATGCCCGCGATGATCGGGGTCGCGCTGGACGAGCCGGTCGCGGCCAGGTCGCCCGTGCTGCCCGAGCTGACCGCGGTGACCCCGCCGGCCGAGGCCGCGCTGGGCTGCGAGGAGGGCTGCTCGGTCACCGGACCCGGGGTGCCGGTGGTCGCGCAGTCCAGGACGCCGGTGAAGTTCTGTATGAACCCGGCGGGCCCGGTGATCGTTATGTCGTACGCCTCGTCCTCGCCGACCGGCACGGTCACGGTCTCCGTGGCCCCCGGCGCGACGGTGTGCTCGTCGCCCTTCAATTCGAAGGTGAACGGCTCGTCGCCCGTGTTGGTGGCGGTGACGTCCACGCCGCCCTCGGCGCAGTTCTTCTCCGCCGTGACCGCGGGGATCGCGCCCTGCTTGGCCCAGGTGGCGGTGGCGGCCGCGGCGACCGTGGAGTCGCTGGAACCGGCCAGGATCTGCGTCTGGCTCTTGGTCACCCCGGCGAAGGCCCGGCCGACCGGCACCGAGGTGGTGGCCTGGACCCCGAGCGAGGCCGTGCCGTCGGAGGCGTCCGACGGAACGTCGAAGTACAGCTCCGTGCCATTGGCGGCGGTGGTGACCGGGGTGCCGTCCTTGTCGGTGATCCTGACCCCGGTGACCGACGCGTCCGCGGGCGGCGTCACCGTGACACTGTCCGCGTCGGTACGGACGGTGACGGGACCGAGCCGCTCACCGGCCCTGCCGGAGACCGCGCCGGGCTCCAGGGTGAGCGAGGCCTTGGGCTCCGCGCTGTCCTGGGCGCTGTTCTCCAGCCAGTCGGCGAGCTTCTCGGCCGCCGGGTCGCTCGCGTCGACATCCGCGTCGTCCGAGTAGCGCCAGATCGCGACCTGGGTGCCGGCCGCGGCGGTCTTCTCGGTGAGCGGCCCGGTGCCCGCGGCCTCGGCGAGCGCCGGAAGGTCGTCCACCTGCGGGTAGGAGTGCTCCAGGATCCAGCGGATCTTCCCGGCGTTCTTGTTGGCACCGAGCGAGGTCTGGTCCCAGGGCGTCTCCTGGTACTTCGCCTGTTCCTGGGTCGGGTTGTGGATGTCGATGCAGTACGTCTTGAGCTTGCCGCCGCCGTCGACGGTCATTTCGAACAGTCCGGCGGGAAGCTGCTGGTCCTTGCCGTCGGTGTGGAGGACGGCACCGTCGTAGGTCTTCAGCCCGTCGAGGGTCGCGGCGGCGCCGCCCGGGTGCTGGGGAGTCCCGTCGGCGGCGGCCGTACCGGCACCGGCCAGCGAGCCCAGCGCGACCAGACCCGATACGAGAACCGCGGCGGCAAGACGGGCGGCGCCTCGCCTCCGTACGGATGACGCAGATATCGCAGAAAACACAGAATTCCCCTTCGGGCGAGGTTCTGTCGCGTGAGAACGCGTGGGGGGATGCCTCGCCGGCAGACTCAAGTGCCCCGTGAGTACTCGCGAATCCTATGGACGGAGGGAACCACGGATGCCCGCCCATACGCCCAGGCAACCGTTCCGAATCGGAATCGTTATCGACACTCCGAGGCAACCATGGAATACGCCTGGGTATATCGACAAATCTCCACAACTGCCACTCAGGCAACGGGGATCGCGCGAGGAATCATGTCACCTCCCCGATCCGTCACCACGGCCCCCGCACCCGCCGCCGCGACCGCCGCCACGGGCTCCACGACCGGCTCGGGGAGCGGCTCCTGTCCCTGCCGCTCCGGTCCGTGCCGCTCCCGTGGCAGTTCCCGTACCTGCCCCTCCTCGCCCTGCGCCGTCGCCCTATGACGCTCCGTCAGAGAGGAAGCCGCCCTGGCCACGCGTCTGAACGCCGAGGTCCCGCGCGTCAGATCGTGTCCCACCGCCAGCGCGTCGATGTCCGCGGTGACCCTGCGCTGCCCCTCCCGCTCGTCCTCGCGCACCCGCAGCCGGCCATGCACCACGAGCGGCTCGCCGACCGAAACCGACGCGGCCAGATTCGCCCCCAGCGTCCGCCACGCCCACACCGTGTAGAAGCTCGTCGGCCCGTCCGCCCAGGCGTTTTTCAGCCGGTCCCAGCGGCGCGCGGTCACCGCGAATCTGAAGCGCGCCACCCCGCCCGTCGCCGACTCGCGGAATTCCACGCCCGTCGCCACATTCCCCACCACCGTCACCACGGTGTCGTTCATAACGGCTCCTTCCGTCCCTGCCGCATTGGCTCATTGACTGATTCCATGCTGCACGGGACGGAAAGAACGCGCTGAAGCCTGTGTATTACCCGCCAGTTGTGGAAAACCCCGTCACCCGGTCCCCCGGCGCGCCGTCCCGCGGCCCCGTCACCCGGCCGGCAACCCGGCCCGCCCCCACCGGCGAGGCGCCCCGTCATCGCCCCGCCCGGGACACCGCCACGTACTGCTCCCGCACCTCCCGGTACCGCATCAGCTCCGCCGCGATCGGATCGAGCACCCGCGCCCGTCCGCACCCCGCCGCCGCCTCCCGCAGTCTCCGCTCGGCGTCCTGCCCGTACCGCCGCGCAGGCCCCCGCGCCGCGGCACTGCACGCCCACTCCACCAGCGGCCCCCCGATGATCCCGGCGAGCATCACCAGCACGGGCGGGATCAACCCCGGTGGCAGTACGCCGACGATCTGCCCCACCAGCCAGAGCCCGCCGAAGATCTGAAGGAGCGTCATGACGGCCTGCGCCAGTACGGCGGCGGGCCACCAGGCGGGCCGCGGCGGCCGGCCGCCCGGGGCCGCCGCCTTCACCGCCAGCTCGTCCAGCGCCTCCGACAGCCCCCGCGCACCCCGCGCCGCCGCCTCGCGCACCGAGTTCGCCCACGGCGCGGGCAGTCCCGCGGACGCCTCCTCGGCGACCGTACGTACCGCCTGTTCGACCCGCTGCCGCGCCGTCAGCTCCTCCTCCACGACCGCCGGGGGCCGCGGAGGCTTGTAGCCGGGCATGCGCCGGCTCTCGTACCACCGCCACAGCCGCAGCCACGGCGTCCCGCACGCGCGCCCGGCGTTCCTGAGCCACTCGCGCTCCGCCGCCTCGCCCGCGGCGACGGCGCCGACCGCCCAGGCCAGCCGGTCCGCGAACTGCTCGCGCGAGCGCTCGCCGAGCCCGGGCCGCCCCTTCGCGACATACGCGGAGCGCAACCGCAGGGCCGCGGCGTCCACATCGGCGGAGAGCCGCCGCGCCGGCGCGCTCCGCTCCTGTACGAACCGTCCCAGCAGCTCGCGCAGTTCGCCCACGCCCTGCCCGCTGAGCGCGGAGAGCGCGAGGACGGTGGCGCCCGGCTCGCCGTGTTCGCCGAGGGCCATGCCGTCCTCGTCCAGCAGCCGGCGCAGATCGTCCAGCACCAGGTCGGCGGACTCGCCGGGGAGCCGGTCGATCTGGTTGAGCACGACGAAGGTGATCTCGGCATGCCCGGCGAGCGGCCGCAGATAGCGCTCGTGCAGGGCGGCGTCCGCGTACTTCTCGGGATCGACGACCCAGATCACCGCGTCCACCAGCGCGAGCACCCGGTCCACCTGCTCGCGGTGGTGGACCATGGCCGAGTCGTGGTCCGGAAGATCGACGAGGACGAGGCCCTGCAACTGATCGTCGCCGTCGCCGCCCGCCAGTGGCCGGCGCCGCAGCCGCCCCGGAATGGCCAGCCGGTCGAGCAGCCCGGCCGCGCCGTCCGACCACATACAGGCGATCGGGGCGGAGGTGGTGGGCCTGCGCAGCCCGGTCTCCGAGATCGGCACCCCGGCCAGCGCGTTGAACAGGGTCGATTTGCCGCTGCCCGTCGCGCCCGCGATGGCGACGACCGTGTGCTGCGCGGAGAGCCGCTGGCGGGCGGACGCCTCGTCCAGGACGCGCCCGGCCTCGGCGAGGAGTGAGCCGTCGAGCCGGGCCCTGGAGAGCCCCAGGAGTTCACCGAGCGCGTCGAGACGCCTCCGTAGCGGACCCTCGTACATCCCGCCGATGGGCGTGTGCGCGCCGCTCTCGCCGGGGGCCGCGCCACCTCCCTCCTGGCCGCCGGTCAGACCCTGGACGCCATGCATCCCATGCATGCCCTGCACACCGCTGAGGTCACCCACGCCGTCCAGATCGCTGTCGGCGCCCTTCTCGGCGACGCGGCGGGCGATCAGCCCGTCGTCCCAGCCTCCGGAGGCCTCGCCGGAAGCACCGGAGACACCTGGCTCGTCCACACCCTCACCAATGGAACTATTATCAACATTCACTTTATTCATATCGACCGCATTGCTTACATAATCCGCCCTAGTATTTTTATTGGCGCCATCGGCCCTATTGGCCCCATTGACTCCATCGGCTTTATCAGCCTTGTCCGTAACAGAGGTCACATCAGCCACTTCGGTCTCATCTCTCCTTCTGGAGTACGGACAGCGCGGCAATAAGTTCGGCCTGCGGCTCCGGCGTCACGTCAAGGGAATCGAGCGGCGCCAGCCGCCGGTCGCGCTCCCCGTGCAGCACACGGTCGATATACGTCGTCACCAGCGCCCCGCCCCGGTCGCGCAGCCGCAGCGCGCTCCTCGCCCCGATCCGCTCCGCGAGCCGCTCCCCCGCGGCCCGTGACCGGCGCCCCCCGAGCAGGGCCGCAGCGAGCAGGGCCGCCACCGTCTCGGCGTCGGGCGCGGAGCCCCGGTCGAGATGCCGTACCTCCTCCTCGGCCAGCTCCTCCAGGACGCGGCGCCAGCGGCGTACGGCGATCCCGACCCGCTCCGCCCCCTCCCCGTCGGGGCTCGGTACGCGCAGCGCCCCGGACGCCGGCTCGCGCTGCCATGCCTCGGTGACCCGCTCCTCGGCGGCGGCGACGGCGCACTGCAGCAGCGCGCCCAGGCTCTCGGCCAGCGAGTCGAGCAGTTCCCGGGCCGAGCTGTCCCGGGGGTAGCCGCGCCAGCGGGTACGGGCGTCCCCGGCCAGCACCGCCCCGCGCTGAAGCCGTCTGCGCACGCGCTCCCCCTCGGCCGCATACGCCTCCTCGACGGCGGCGGTGAGCCGTACGGAGGCGGCGTACTGCGCGGCCACCGCCCCGGCCAGCTCCGGCATCCGTACGTTCAGCGAATCGATCACCCCGGCCGCGGTCCGCACCAGCGCCTGCTGGCGGGCGGCCGGATCCTGCACCCGGTGCGCGAGCCAGCCCAGCAGCGGCGCGACGGCGGTGGCCGGCAGCAGCCCGCGCCCGGCGCCCGCCGACTCGGGCAGCTCGGGGATGGTGAACCGGGGTACGTCGCCGAGCCCCGCCCGCTTCAGAAGCGCCCCGTACTGCCGCGACACCTCGTTGATCACCTGGTGCGGGACCCGGTCGAGAACGGTGATCAGCGAGGCGTCGTACTCCTTGGCGGTACGGAGGAGATGCCAGGGCACGGCGTCCGCGTACCGGGAAGCGGTGGTGACCATGACCCATACATCCGCGGCGCAGATCAACTCGGCGGCGAGCAAACGGTTGTCCACCACGAGCGAGTCGATGTCGGGGGCGTCCAGCAGCGCGAGCCCCCGGGGCAGGGAGGCGGCGGTCTCCACGCGGATCATGTTCTTCCCCAGGGCGTCCGCGCCGGCTCCCCCGTCCTCCTCCTGCTGCGGCAGCCAGACCCGGGTGAGATGCGGCAGCACCCGCATTCCGGCGAACCAGTGGTGGTCCTCGGGGTGGCACACAAGAACGGGGGTACGGGTGGTGGGCCGCAACACCCCCGCTTCGCTGACCCGCCGCCCCACAAGGGAGTTGACGAGTGTGGACTTTCCCGCACCGGTGGATCCGCCGACGACCGCGAGGAGAGGGGCTTCGGGGTCCCGGAGCCTCGGCAGCAGATAGTCGTCGAGCTGTGCGAGCAGCTCGGCCCTGGTCTGCCGGGCACGCGGCGCGCCCGGGAGGGGCAGCGGTAGACGCACGGCAGCGACACAGTCGCGCAGTGCGGAAAGTGCGTCGATCAGCTCGGGCCGTACATCCAAGGTCACCACATGCGAAGAATGCCCAATTTTGGAGCCTTTTTGAAGCGTATAGGCATCTCTGCGCGCCGATCAAGCACAGGGGACAGACGGGACGAGTGGGGCGCAGGCATAACGAGTGCACAACACCCGGGGCGCGGGAGGCCAAAAGCGATGCGCAAATCGCACCTGCCTGCGATTATCGGTTCGCTTCACCGAACCTCCACATCGTGCCACGCACGTGAAGCAACCGGGTCAAGGCGATCGGAGCCCTATCCTTGTCCCGGCTAGGTCACGGAACCACCCACCCAGGGCTCCAGGCCACCGAGGCCACCACCCGGCCCCCGTAGCTCAGTGGATAGAGCAGGTGCCTTCTAAGCACTTGGCCGCAGGTTCGAGTCCTGCCGGGGGCGCTTCTACGCGCGATGCACGGCCCTCCCCCACGGAGGGCTTTCTCCACAGCCCTTGCCGCAGCCCTTGTGGCCTTCACGGCGCGCCCCCAAGGGGGCGGGACCGGGGCCGACGGCAGCCAGCGTATCCGTGCTCGGACGAACCGGAAACCAGGCTCTGCTCACGTCGCAACCACCAGTCCTGCGAGGGCCGTTACGGCGGCGGAACCGCTGGCGTGTGGTAGGGGGCAGGCATCGTGAACGTTCTTTTACCGACACCGGCCTGGTCGCGTCCAACGCCAACCGCTCACGTCAGCGGGGCAGATGGGCGCCGAGCCGACGACGCTCGTCGGGGTGCAGGCGCCGACCAGCCACCAACTCATGGTTCCGTCTCCCCGCAAATGATTGCCCTTGCGCCGATCCCCGCAGCGAGACTCCCCGCATGCGTACGTATCAAGAACTCTTCCGCACACCGGAGTTCACACCACTCTTCCTCGCGTCATCCGCTCAGACCGCGGCCCAGACGATAAGCGGCCTGGCGCTCGGCACAATGGTGTTCAGCCAGACCGGCTCGCCACTACTGTCCTCACTCGCCATGTTCGGCCCGGCCCTGGCCCAGGTCATCGGGGCGACCACCCTGCTGTCGGGCGCGGACCGGCTGCCGCCGCGCGCCGCGATGACCGGCCTGACGCTGTTCTTCGGCCTCGGCACCGCCGTCCAGGCCGTCCCCGGCCTGCCGGTGTGGGCTCTGTTCCTGGTGCTCCTGTGCCTCGGGGTCCTGGGATCCCTGAGCGGAGGAGTGCGCTACGGACTGCTCAACGAGATTCTCGCGCGTGAGGGTTATCTGCTCGGACGCTCCCTCTTCAACATGTCCGTGGGCATCATCCAGATCTGCGGCTTCGCGATCGGCGGAATCCTGGTGTCCACGCTCTCGCCGCGCGCCACCCTCCTGTTGGGCGCCGTCGTATATCTGCTCGCCGCCATGGTGTCCCGCTTCGGCCTCACGCGGAGGCCGCCCCGGGCGGTCGGCCGTCCGTCGATCGCCGACACCTGGCGCGACAACGCCCGCTTGTGGTCGGCGCCGCCCCGTCGCTATGTCTACCTCGCCCTGTGGGTGCCCAACGGCCTGATCGTCGGCGTCGAGTCGCTCTACATCCCCTACAACCCTCAGTACGCGGGTCTGCTCTTCGCCGTCGGCGCCCTCGGCATGCTGGCCGGCGACACCATCGCGGGCCGCTTCCTGCCGCCGGGCCTGCGCGAGCGACTGGTCGTACCCCTCTGTCTGCTGCTCGCGGCCCCTTACCTGATCTTCGCGATCAACCCCGCGATATCCGTCGCCGTGGTGGCCGTCCTGCTGGCCACGCTCGGCTACTCGGCAAGCCTGCTGCTCCAGGACCGCCTCATGGCCCTGACCCCCGACGAACTGAGCGGCCACGCCCTGGGCCTGCACACCTCCGGCATGCTCGCCCTCCAGGGCCTGGGCGCCGCGCTCGCGGGCGCACTCGCCGAGGCCACCTCCCCCGCCACGGGCATGGCCGCGATCGCGGCACTCTCGCTGGCGGTCACCCTTGCCCTGATCCCGGGTCTGCGCCCCCACCGCACCGGCCCCGGAAAGGGCCCTGTGCCGACAGCCGCCGAGGACGGGGCGTGACAGGGGGCGCGAACGAACGCGACACACTCCCGCGCATCGCCGCCCTCTTCTCCGAATAGTGCCCAAGGACATACCTTCCCGCGCTGGATATCGTGGGCCGTACCCTTGGCCGTTCTAACGCCGATCTAACGGGCGTCGGACGATATCCGCCGGCGTCCCAGGCCGGAAGTGGGCATGATGACCATACGTGCGCTCCTAGACCGGGCTCCCGGTCTCATGAGCGTGTGGGATCACCGTTTGCGGTGTGTATGGCTCAGCTCCCTGTTCACAAAGGACCGACTCGCGACACAGGGCATGCTGGGATTGTCTCTGCGTGACGCCATGCGCGGTTTCGAGACAGGAAGCGTCGAGCGGATGGTCCGCCAAGTCCTGCGGGACGGGAAACCGATCATCGATCACGAATTCCATCTGGCCTCCGGCTACGGCGAGGATCGCGCTATTTCGTTGTCGGTCTGGAAAGTCGATTCCGTTGATGCCGTTGCTCCTGTTGATGCCGTCGACAGCACAGCCGGAGGCGGTATCGGTGTCTGTATGACGCTGACAGACGTTACGAGGAGTCGCGCCCGGCGCCGTCTCGCTCTGCTCGGCGAGGCGAGCAGGCGTATCGGCACCACCCTGGACGTCATGACGACCGCGCAGGAACTGGCGGATATGGCCGTCCCCCTCCTCGCCGACTATGTAACGGTCGATCTCGCCGACGCCGTCCCCATCGGCGAGACCCCGCCGCTCAATCGCCTGGAGCCGGTACGGGCACGTATCCCGGTTTTCCGTCGCGCCGGCGTCGCCTCGATCCACCCCGGCCTGCCGGAGTCCACGTTCGCCCTCGGCGAGGCGGTCTACGTGCCCCGGCCCTCGCCCTTTCTGCACGCGCTGGAGTCGGGCCGTTCCCACTTCGAACCGGTGCTGGACACGTCGCGCGGCACCTGGCTGGACAAAGATCCCATACGCGCCAAGGTCATCAACAGAACCAGGATGCATTCGGTGATGATGGTGCCGCTGAAGACAAGCGACGAGGTTCTGGGGATAGCCGTATTCGTACGCAATGACAATCCCGTACCGTTCTCCCACGACGACCTGCTTTTCGCCGAGGAGCTGGTTCTCCGGGCTTCATTGCATGTCTACAAAGCCCACCTCTACACTCGCGAGCGGTCCGCGATGCTCGCCCTTCAGCGCAATCTCCTTCCTCATCACCTTTACGGTGGCCCGATGGTGGAGGTGGCGTCGCACTACCTTCCTTCGGACATGCACGAAGGAGTCGGCGGCGACTGGTACGACGTCATTCGGCTGACCGGTGACCGAGTCGCCCTGGTCATAGGGGATGTGGTCGGCCACGGCATCGGCGCAGCGGCGACCATGGGCCAGATGCGGACCGCCGTACTTACTCTCGCCACCCTGGACCTGCCCCCGGACGAACTCCTCACCCGCCTCGACGCGCTGGCCGTTCGCCTGTCCAATGAAAATGAGAACGAGAGCGCCGACAGCTTCAATGGCACCGTCGTAGCAAGCTGCCTCTATGCCGTCTATGACCCGTCCCGGAAAATCTGGTCCATGGCGCGGGCCGGTCACCCGGCACCCATGGCCCGCACCCCCTCCGGCGAGGTGACCCTCCTCGATGTTCCCGGCGGAACCGGCATCGGCTACGGCCTTTCGCCCTATGAATCCATCGATGTCGAGCTGCCCGAAGGCAGCATTGTCGCCCTGTATACGGACGGACTCATCGAGACCCGGAATGCCGATATCGACATGGGACTGGGCCGACTCAGAAAAGCGCTGATGGCACCGGTATCCGATCTCGACGAGCTGTGCCACCGCACCGTCGACACCATGATGGGCCCGAAGGCGCCCTCGGACGACGTCGCACTGCTGCTCGCACGCACCGGACCGCGGTGACTGCTCAGCCGGCGACCGCTCAGCCGGCGACTGCTCAGCCGGCCGATCGCCCCAGGGGAGCGCCCAGCGAACCCGAGTGGAACAAAGTGGGGTGAAAGGCGCACCCTGGAGTTCCGTACCGCCGACCGCCCGATCGCCGGAGCCTCCAGGGAGGAGGGCGGAGCATGGCTGTCATCTCACGTGGTTTTCATGGGCGCCGTCCCGAGTCGGGGCGGAAACTGCCTCCCGGGCAGTACGAAACCTTCGATTTCCCCGTCCTGTCCGCCGGGCCCACGCCACACGTGAGCCGTGAGGACTGGGAATTCACGATCACGACCGAGACCGGCGTCCGGCACGCCTGGGACTGGGGCCGGCTCATGGACCTGGCCGCGGAGACCGCGACGGTGGATCTGCACTGCGTCACGAAGTGGTCGAAATTCGACACCACCTGGAAGGGCGTGTCGCTGGATCTGCTGCTCGCCGATGTGGAAACGGCCGCCGATTTCGCGCTTGTCTTTTCGTACGGCGGTTATACGACCAACCTCCCGCTGGAGGACCTTCTCGACGGCAGGGCGTGGATCGCGTACGAGTACGACGGTGCTCCGCTTGCCCCGGAGCACGGTGGTCCCGCCAGGCTGCTGGTTCCGCATCTGTATCTCTGGAAGTCCGCGAAGTGGGTGCACGGAATCCAGTTGATGCCCGAGGACGACCCGGGCTTCTGGGAGAGCGCCGGATACCACGACTACGGAGACCCATGGCGCGAACAGCGGTACCAAGGCGACTAGGCAACCGGCTGCGCTGGAGTACGGCCGAGCTGGTGGAGCGGCGGCTCGAATCGGCGACGGCGCAGACGCTGGCCTTCACCGTTCCCGACTGGCCCGGCCATCTGCCGGGGCAGCATCTCGACCTGCGGCTGACCGCCGAGGACGGTTACAGCACGCAGCGGAGCTATTCACTGGCCTCCGCGCCGGACGGCGACCGGATCGAGCTGACGGTCCAGCGAGTGGCGGACGGGGAGGTCTCGCCGTATCTGACGGACGACCTGGCCGTCGGCGATCCGGTCGAGGTACGCGGACCCGTCGGCGGCTGGTTCGTATGGCGGCCGGAAGAACAGCCGGAGCCGGTGCTGCTGGTCGCCGGGGGATCCGGTCTCGTGCCGCTGATGTCGATGATCCGGG
The DNA here is from genome assembly GCF_042800555.1 of Streptomyces sp. NPDC057617. NCBI lineage: Bacteria > Bacillati > Actinomycetota > Actinomycetes > Kitasatosporales > Streptomycetaceae > Streptomyces > Streptomyces sp. NPDC057617. Next base: position 214,160 of record NZ_JBHVGV010000006.1, read on the forward strand.
TGCGCCGGGCGGCGGGCAGCCGCGTGCCGTTCCGGCTGGTGTACTCCGTACGCGGCAGCGAAGACCGTATCTACGTACCGGAACTGAGCCGCGGCGAACCGGGGCTCGACACCACCATCCTCTATACACGCACCGCGCCGTCCGGCTGGCCCCGGGCGGCGGGCCGGCTGACCGGCGAGGACCTTGTGCGCTGGGGATGGCCGACGGACTTCGAGCCGACCTGTTACGTCTGCGGCCCCACGGGCTTCGTCGAGGCCGCGGCCACCTATCTGGTCGCCAACAACCATGCTCCGGAGCGCATTCGTACCGAACGCTTCGGTCCCACCGGAGGCTGACATGGACCCAATGCACCCCACCCCCACGCACGGCCCGCCGACGCAAGGCCCGGCCCGCGATGAAGAGCCCATGGCGTACGCGTACGAGGACGGAAACGTCCTCGCGGGGCCGCTCTCCGAGATCTTCGCGGTCGATCTGACCGGCGCCATCAGCCGCTGTGTCCACTGCGGCAGTACGGGCCCGGTGGCGCGGCTGCGTGTGTACGGGCGGGCGCCGGGGCTGGTGGCCCGCTGTCCCGACTGCGATCAGGTGATCATACGGCTGGTCCGCGGAACCGAGAGCGCCTGGCTGGATCTGCGAGGAGCCACCACGCTCAGAATCCCCCTCGGCCCCTGACAGCGGCCGTACGGCCCGACTTGCGCGACCGGGCTTGTCCGTTCCTGGCTTCCCCGTCCCGGGCTTGCGCGGCCTGGCTTCCGTGGCCCCGGGCCTACGTTCACCCGTCCGGCACGCACGGTTCCGTACGACATGCACGCCGATTCGTATCGGTATCTAATGAAAATTACTTATCCCCATGACACGCACATTCCTGACCGCCCTGTGACGCGCAGCGGAGGGATCAGCCGGTATGACCATCATCGAGAAGTCGATAGACATCGACGTTCCCGTCCGTACCGCCTATAACCAGTGGACGCAGTTCGAAAGCTTCCCCCGCTTCCTGGAAGGGGTGGAGAGCATTCAGCAGCCCCAGCGCTCGCTGACCCACTGGATCACCCGAGTCGGCGCGGTCACCCGCGAGTTCGACGCGGAGATCGTGGAACAGCATCCCGATGAGCGGCTGTCCTGGCTGATGCTGACCGAACCCCGGCACAAAGGAACGGTCACCTTCGAATCCCTCGACTCCGGACGTACGCGGGTGAATCTGCGCCTGGACCTCACGCCGTGCGGAGTGGTCCACAAAACCGGAAGCGCCCTGAATCTCGCACAGCGCCGAGTCGACAGGGGAATGGAGTCCTTCAAGGAATTCATCGAGGTACACGGGCGGGAGACCGGGAGTTGGCGGGGCGAGATCCGGTGCGGACGAGTAAGGCCGGACCCCGCGCTGGGCGGCCCGCTGGTTCCGACCTGGCCCACGGGCTGAGCGGCGGATGGCGGAATTCCCTATGCGAAAGGCTGAGGCTTGTGCAGAGAAAACCACCGATCGCCGACCCGAGCGGTGACAACCCACGCATTACTCCCCCCAAGACCTGGGCGACCGGTGTGCCCGCGGTGGTGCACGCGATGGAGTACTCACTGGAGCAGACCTCGCTCCGGCGCACGGCTCTGACGCTGCTGAACATGAACCAGACCCGGGGATTCGACTGTCCGGGCTGTGCGTGGCCGGATCCCGTACCCGGCCATCGGACCAAGAACGAGTACTGCGAGAACGGCGCCAAACACGTCAACGACGAAGCAACATCCCGGCGGATCCGGGCGCCGTTCTTCGAGCGGTATTCGGTCAGTGAACTGGCCGGGAAGTCGGACCGATGGCTCAACCAGCAGGGGCGGCTCACCGAACCCATGGTGAAGCGCGCCGGTTCCGACCATTACGAGCCCATCAACTGGAACGAGGCACTGGGCCTGCTCGCCGGAGAACTACGGCAGTTGGAGTCCCCCAACGAAGCCGTCTTCTACACCTCGGGACGGGCCAGCAATGAAGCGGCCTTCGTATTCCAGCTCTTCGCACGCGCCTTCGGCACCAACAATCTGCCCGACTGCTCCAACATGTGTCACGAGTCGAGCGGTGCCGCACTGCACGAGACTCTGGGCGTCGGCAAGGGTGATGTGAGTCTACGGGACATCCATCACGCCGATCTCATCTTTCTGGTGGGCCAGAATCCGGGCAGCAATCATCCACGTATGCTCACCGCTCTGGAACAGACCAAGCTCAATGGCGGCCATATCGTCGCCGTGAATCCCTTGCCCGAGGCCGGTCTCATCCGGTTCAAGCACCCGCAGGAGGTACGCGGTGTGATCGGCCGGGGCACCCAGATCGCCGACCGGTTTCTGCATATCCGTGTCGGCGGTGACCTCGCCCTCTTCCAGGCGCTGAACCTTCTGCTGCTGGAAGCCGAGGACGCCCGTCCCGGCACCGTGCTCGACCATGATTTCATCCAGAACCACACCAGTGGTTTCAGTGAGTTCGAGAAACATGTCCGCAGCCTGTCCTGGCACGATGTCCGCGCGGCCACCGGACTCGGACGCCCGGAGATCGAGAAGGTATGCGACCTGGTGCTGCGCAGTGAACGGATCATCGTCTGCTGGGCGATGGGCCTGACACAGCACAGACACGCGGTGCCCACGATCCGGGAGATCGTCAATTTCCTGCTGCTGCGCGGGAATATCGGGAAACCCCGTGCGGGCGCGTGCCCGGTGCGCGGCCACAGCAATGTCCAGGGCGACCGCACCATGGGCATCTGGGAGAAGATGCCGCAGACATTCATGGACGCGCTGGGGCGCGAATTCTCGTTCACTCCGCCGACCGAGCACGGTTGGGACACCGTCAATGCCATCCGGGCCATGCGTGACGGTCGCGCGCGGGTATTCCTGGGCCTCGCGGGCAACTTCGTACGGGCGACACCCGACAGCCGTACGACGGAGCAGGCCATGCGCCGGTGCCATCTCACGGCCCATATCTCGACCAAACTGAACCGCTCGCACACGGTCTGCGGCGACATCGCGCTCATTCTGCCGACCATCGGCCGCAGCGAAAAGGACAGGCAGGCAAGCGGCGAACAGTTCATCACCGTCGAGGACTCGATGAGCCAGGTGCACGCCTCGCACGGACGGCTGGAACCGGCCTCGAAGAAGCTGCTCAGCGAGGTGGCCATCCTCACCAAGCTCGCCCGTCTCACCCTTCGCGACAAGCCGGACGCGCCCGATGTTCCCTGGGCCGAATTCGAGGCGGATTACAACAACATCCGGCAGCGGATCGCCCGCGTGGTCCCGGGATTCGAGAATTTCAACGAGCGAGTGACCAGTCCCGGAGGTTTCGGACTGCCCAATCCCGTGAACGAGGGCGTATTCCCGACCCCGAGCGGCAAGGCGATGTTCACCGCGAACGAGTTCCAGATGCTGGAGGCTCCAGAAGGCCATCTGATCCTCCAGACCATGCGTTCCCATGACCAGTGGAACACCATCCCGTACACCCTGGACGACCGCTATCGCGGAATCCACGGATCCAGGCGGGTCGTGCTGGTGAACCCGGCCGATCTCAAGGAACTCGGTCTCACCGACGGCGATCACGTGGATCTCATCGGTGTGTGGCGCGACGGTATCGAGCGGCGTGCGGACAATTTCCGCCTCGTCTCGTACCCGACCGCGCGTGGCTGCGCCGCCGCGTACTATCCCGAGACCAATGTCCTGGTGCCACTGGACAGTGTCGCGGAGATCAGCAACACACCGACCTCGAAGGGAATCGTCATCCGCTTCGAACCCTCCATGCAGCGGGCGGCGAAGTGAGCGTACAAGCCACGGTCCTGGGCGCTGGGTTTGCTCTTCGCTGGACTGACCGGGGTCTATCTCAGCGAGTTCTTCGCCAGTTTCGGCATCGGTTCGCGCGTACGGGCCGTGGGAACCGCCAATGAGAGGCTGCCCGCGCCGCACAATCCCGGCGAGCGGGCGCTCGGCGCGTTCCATATCCTCACCGGGCTGTGGCTGATGTATCTCACTTTCGCCACGACCCTGAACATCTCGCTCAACTGCTCGCTGCCCGCGGGCTGATGAACGCTCCCCGGTTCGTCGGGCCGGCTGCCGGCGCGGTTCGGTGCGCCCTTCGGCGGAAGGAGGAACGGATCTCGTCGAGCAGTCGGGCGCGGCCGTACCGTCCGGCCATCCGCTGGCCCGCCGTGACCGGATCACCCCGGCGGATCTGTCGCCTTCCGCCCGCCGGCGGGCGCGCCACTGGTGGATCTGGCGGCCGTCTGGCCCGAGGACCGTCACACGCCCGCGTCTGCCGCCGTGCTGGACGTCCTCGCCCTGAGCGGGCTCCGGACAGTGACATCCTCCGGAAGGCCCGCTGTAAAGATATTGTAGGGAGGTACCCACCGGCGCCGGGTCCGCGTCGGAGGGCTGCGTTTGTGCAGGTCAGCGAGCCCCCGTAGCTCAGTGGACAGAGCAGGTGCCTTCTAAGCACTTGGCCGCAGGTTCGATCCCTGCCGGGGGCACTTCTACGCGCGAAGCGCGTGGTACCGGGGGCGGGGCGCGGTGTTCGTGCCGCGTCCCGCCCCCCCCCCCCCGCCGGGGACAGGTGTCGGAGG
>NZ_JBHVGV010000006.1:218743-240922 GCF_042800555.1 Streptomyces sp. NPDC057617
TTGGTCATGATTTTCGCCCCTTTTGGAGGGCCTTCCGAGAGGAGAAGGTGGGGGCATGGGGGAGGGGAAGCTGTGCTCGTACCGCGTACCGCCCCCTCCGCCGCGCCGGGCCCGGGTGCCGGCGGCCGGTCGTCAGCTCACATTGAGCGCCGTGTCGTCGATGACGAACGAGGTCTGGAGCTTGGACCCCTCGACGCCGGTGAACTTGAGCGTCACGGTCTGGCCGTCGTAGCCGCTGAGATCGAAGCTGCGCCGGGTGTAACCGGACGCGGCGTTGGCGTTGGAGTAGGTGGCCAGGGTGCTGAGGACCGTACCGGAGCTGTTCAGCACCTGTGCCTTGAGGGTGTCGTAGGCGGTGCTGCTGGTCTCCGCGGTGTCTATGTGCAGATAGAAGCTGAAGGTCGCGGCGCAGCCGGACGGGATGGTCACGGTCTGGGAGACGGTGTCCGTGCGCGCCGTGCCGTAGCCGCCGAGCCATGCCTTGTACGAGCCGGTGCGGGCTGCCTGGCCGGTGCTGTTGGTGATGACACCGCTGGAGGACGTCCACGAGGAACTGCCGGACTCGAAGCCGGGGTTGGCGAGGAGCTGGGCCGCGGTGCAGGTACCGCCGCCGCCTCCGTCACCGCCGCCGTCACCGCCGCCGCCGGTGCCCGAGGAGAGCCACTCGGTGGCGTTGAGGGCGAGCGCCGCGTTGGTGGCGCCGCTGTCCCGCCAGCCGTCGTAGAGGGTGTTGCCGGACTGGCCGGTGCCGTCGTCGATGGGCGAGCTGTCGCCCCAGAAGGCGACCCGGCCGCTGCCGAAGGTGCTGGTGGCGAAGAACGCTCCGGTGTTGCCCGAGTAACCGGTGCGGTAGAGAAGGCCCTTGACGGAGGAGTTGTCGGCGGGCCTGAGGGTGGCGGTGGTGCCACTGGCGATCAGGCTCTTGGTGACCGTACCGAACGAGCCGTGCAGCACCGGGTTGCTGCTGTCGCTGATCGCGCGGGGGTAGTCGGAACCGACGGTGAGGGTGTCGACGGAGAAGCCGAACGGATTGGTGCTGTCCACGCTGTTGTTGGACATCAGGTCGTTGATGATCTCGACGGCGTCCTCACCGTCGTTGTTGCGGTCCGCGCCGGTGTGGTCGGCGACCAGGAAGAGGCCGCCGCCGTTCTGTACGAACTTCATCACCGCGGTCTTCTCGGCCGACGTCAGCAGGACGTTCGGCTCGGGCAGCACGAAGGTGTCGAAGTTCGTCAGGTCGGTGGAGCTCGATGAGCCGTACGTGATCGAACCGCTGGACGGGAGGGTCTTGAGGCTGTAGTCGCCGGTCCGCTGGAGGGCCACGCCCCAGGACGAGAGGGCTCCGGTCCAGGACGTGTCCGAGGTGGGCGAGGGGTTCTGGCCCAACGGGTCGGGCTGGCTGGTGCTGATGATCCAGTCGGCGTTGCCGGCGGTCTCGGCATGGGCGTTGTCGAACAGCACCCGGTGCGTGGCCGCGGCGGCGGCCGGCGCCGCCTGAGCACCCGGAGCGGCCTGAGCAGCCGGGACGGCCTGGGCGGTCTGAGCCGCGGTACCGGCGGCGAGGGCACCGAGAACGACGGTGGCGCCGATGAGTCTGCGGCGGCGGGAATTCCCTGATCCGAGCATCCGTCAAACCTCCGTGTACGAGGGGGGCGGTGGGCGTACAGAGGTCCTACTCTTCGCGCGTAGACCATCGGGCGATACGCCACCGGGTAACGAGCCATTGAACGGTACATGGCAATAACAACGCCCGACAACGGGCCCCGCTCCGCACGGCGATGAGTACGGAACGCGGGCCGAGTACCTGCGGGGACCGGCTGGGCAGGGCACGTTGCGCACGGCAGGTCAGGCGCCCGCGGACCTGATGCCCAGCCTCGCCGATATTCGGGCCGGTACCCCCTCGCCGGAGATCCCCTGGAGATCGAAGCGCGGTGTGTACGGGGCCGCCAGCGCGGCCGGTTCGGCGTCGGTGGGCTCCCCGGAAAGACCCCGGCTAGCGCATCCGCTCAGAAGTCATGCCCCGGGCCCCTCGGCGGGGGTATCGCCGCGTCCGGGCGGTCATGGCCGGCGGACAGGTTCCAGACGCGTGCCGGCGGGACATTCGCCCATACAGTGCGGCAGTCGGTGGCATAAGCCTGCTGGAACGAGTCGAGTATGTGCACGACCCCGCCATGACGCGCCAGGCTGCGCGAGGAACCCACCAGCGCGCGGAGCCGTGCCGTGCCGCGATAGCCGAAATACGTCAACCGGCCGCCGGGATTGAGCGCCGCCAGATACCGCGTCAGCAGGTCGGACACCTCGCCAGGGTGAAAGTTGGCGAACGGCAGCCCGGACACGATCACGTCGTAACGGGCCTCGGGATCCAGCTCCGCCACCGGCTTGGCGATCAGGCCTATGCGCTTCCCATGGCGCGCCAGCCGTGGATCCGTACGCAGATCCGCCTCCAGCACCCGCGCGAAACGGGGGTTGGACTCGACAAGATCCAGCGTGTCGTCAGGGCCGAGCAGACCCGCCAGCACGCGGGAGACCGCACCGGTCCCGGCCCCGACCTCAAGTATCGCGCGCGGCCTCCCGGCAGGCTGCGCCAGCGGCGCGGCAAGCGCCTCGGCGAGGCGCCGGCCGCTCGGGGTCACGGCCCCGGTCGTACGGAAGGTCCGGAACGTCTCGGCGAAGAACAGCCGGCGGTCGGCGAACCGCCGGGCCGGGGTGCGCCGGGCCGGGGTCTGCCGGGCCGCCGAGGCGCCGGATGCTGAGGTACGGAGCGATGGAAGTGCCATGCCCAGAACGCTAGGGAGTGCCGGATGCAGCGGAATCGGCTGTTGTGCGACGGCGATGCCCGACGAAAGTCGGGGGTGCCCGTGCCCGTCCGGCGGGGGACGGGCCTCTTCGCGGATCCATACGATGGCACGGTGAAATCCGAGCCCGGACGCGGTATTCCGCTGTGGGTGGAGGCGCCGTCCGTGGTGGTGCTCGCCATCCTGTCCATTCTGGAAGGCTTCCGTTCGGCCGGGGGCACGCTGGCCGATCCGGCCCCCTGGGTGGGGGTGATCGCCTCGTTCGCCGCCTTCGGCCGCTACCGGTTCGCCCGTACCACGGCGGTTTTCGCGCTGGCCGCCATCGCGGGCGGCTGTGTGCTGCCGTTCCTGGTGGTGCTGTATCACTTCACCTCGCGCGGCCGGATGCGCGAGATGTGGGTGTGTCTGGCGATCGCCATCGCCATCGGGGTGCCCTGGTTCGCCATTGCCCTGGCGCGGGGGCAGTCGCTGTTCGAAGGGCGGGTGGGCACATGGACCGGGCTGGGCAATCCCGTACTGGCGGGCCTGGCTCTGGCCCTCGGTATGTGGGCGGGGAGCCGGCGCAGGCTGATGGAGGCGCTGAAGGGCCAGGTCGAACAGCTCCGGGTGGAGCGCGAACTCCGCGCCGAACAGGCCCGGTCGGCGGAGCGCGCGCGGATCGCCCGTGAGATGCACGATGTCCTCGCGCACCGGCTGAGCCTGCTGATGCTGCACACCGGGGTGCTCCAGCTACAGGCGCAGTCGCTGCCGCCCGCGGTCGTCGCGCGGATAGACCTGCTGCGTGGCACGGCGGGGCAGGCTCTGGACGATCTGCGGGAGGTGCTGGGGGCGCTGCGCTCGGAGGACCCGACGGGGACGGGCCGTACGAAAGCCAGCACCGCGCCGGCGCTCCAGGATCTGGCCGAGCTGCTCGCGGAAGCGCGCGCCGCAGGCCAGTTGATCGATTCGGAGGTGTCGGGCGACGCGGCGAGCGCCTCCACCAGTCACCGGCTCGCGGTGGACCGGCTCGTGCGGGAGGCCCTGACCAACGCCCGCAAGCACGCCCATACGGCACCGGTCGGAGTGCGGGTGCACTACGGACCGCCGGCCACGACGGTCGAGGTGGTCAACGGTCCGGTCATGGACGCCAAGGAGTTCACGGCGCCCGAGGCTGTGGCCGCGGGTCCCGCCGTACCAGGGCCTCTGGTCGTACGGGTGGCTTCCGCCGCGCCCGGGGACCCCGCGCTGCCCGCGGATTCCGCCCTGTCCGGCGGCTATGGCCTGATAGGGCTGGCGGAGCGGGTCTCGGCGCTGGGCGGGCATCTGTACACAGGGGCGACGGGCGGCGGGTGGCGGCTCTCCGCCCGATTGCCGGTGCCCTCGGCCGACCCGTGCCCGGCTTCTGATCTCGCACCGGCCGCCGGTCTCTGCCGGGTGTCCGTTTCATGATCAACGTTCTGGTGGTCGACGACGACGCCCTGGTGCGGCTGGGCCTGGTCGACCTGCTGGCCACCGATCCGGAACTCACCGTGGTCGCCGAGGCCGCGGACGGGCTGGCGGCCATCGAGGAGGCCGGCCGGCACCGGGTCGATATCGCCCTCGTCGACGTACGGATGCCCCGCATGGACGGCATCACCGCCACCCGCCACCTCCGCGCACTGCCCTCCCCGCCCCGGGTGATCACCCTGACCACCTTCGACCTTGACGAGTACGTGTACGACGCGCTCACCGCGGGCGCGGACGGCTTCCTCCTCAAGGACACGGATCCGCGCGAGATCATCCGGGCGGTCCATGTGGTGTCGGGCGGCCAGGGCATGCTGCACCCCGCCGCCGCCCGCCGTCTGATCGACCACTACCACCACGCAGCCCGCCCGGCCGCCCTGGCAGCACGTGCCAAGGTGTCCCGGCTGACCCCCCGCGAGGCCGACGTACTGGCACGGCTCGCCCTCGGTGACTCCAACGCGGAGATCGCGAGAGCGCTCGGCATGCGCGAAAGCACAGTCAAGGCGCACGTCAGCCGAATCCTCACCACCCTCGACGCCGGCAACCGCGTCCAAGCCGCCCTCCTGGCCCGCGACGCGGGCCTGGGCACCGGCGACTGACCTGTGCCATGCCGGTGTGCGCCATGGGACATCCGGCCGCCGGGCACGGCACGGACCGGGGCGACATCAAAGCGGCGCGGGCCGCGCGTCATCACCCGTGGACGCGCCTCGCCAATCCACGGCATGCGCCATGCGCGCCTCCATACGCGGCTGTCGCTCCCCGGTGGGTGCGGCAGGACGGGGTGCGGGACAGCGTCCGCGCTCGTCGGTGCGGATATGGCGTGTATCCGCAAAGGTATTGAGGAACTTCTCGTCGGCCATCTGCTCGAAGAGCCCGTCCCGGACCAGTACCGGCTGCACGATCCGGCCCGTGCCTTCGGTCTGCGGGCCTTCTTGCCGAGTGGGGCGTGACCGGCTCCTGAGTCGGGCAGCGAGCCGGCACGCCGACCGGGTGGTACGAGGTCAGAGGCTCACGCGACCGACCCTGGCCATCATCGGCGTCACCACATCCACCGCGCGTCCAGCGCCTGGGCTTTGCTCGACTGTTCGGGGCCCGACCGCTCGGAGGAGTTCGCCGGAGGTCATCGTGGTCGCACCGATCACGGCGACGGCGACGGCGAACAGGGTGTGAACGGCTGCCGCGGCGAAGGTGGCGCAGCCAGGGAACACAGCTCTCCTACGTGTATCGGCCGGTCCCGTTTCAGAGCCCGCTCCCGTCCCCGTACGGCCCACCGGTGACGCCAGTTGCACCTGCTCAAACGCCCGCTTGCGGGTAATCGATCATGGTGATTGAAGCCGCACGCCTCGCACAGGTGCAACGCACCCCCGCGTCGTATCGTGGCGTTGTGGAGGCCCGCCAGCGGGGGCGTGACGGTCAGGGGCAGGACGGGGGCCCCGGGGGTGGGGGGCCTCGGGCGGTGCGGCCTGTGTGGTGGGTCATTGCCGTCGTGCTCGTCGCGGCCGCTGTGGTCGTCGCCATCACCCGGCGCCACGAACTGGTCACCGCCCTCGACCTCATCTCCCACGTCCACCCGTCCCGGCTGGTCCTCGCCGCCGCGTTCGAAGCGGCCTCGCTGGTCTGCGTGGCGGCGCTGCAACGGTGGTTGTTGCGCGCGGGCGGGGCGCGGCTGGGGCTGGGGGCCGTCTCCGCCGTCGTGCTGGCGGCCAATGCCATCGCCGGAGCGCTGCCCGGTGGGGCCGCGTTCGCCGTGGCGTGGGTGTTCCGGCGGTTCAGACGCTGGGGAGTGGGGCAGGTGCTCGCCGGGACCGTACTGGCGGTCTCGGGACTGCTGTCCGCGCTGAGCCTGCTCGTACTGCTGCTGGCCGGCGTGCTCGCGGGCGGTACGTCGGGGCCGGTCGCCGGAGCGCTGCCGCTGGTCATCGGGGTGCTGGTCTTCGTGGCCGTGGTGGCGGGCGTGACGGCGGGTCTGGCGCGGTTTCCCCGGGTGAGGCGGCGCGCGTGGCGGGTCTGGCGGCGGATCGGTCTGCGGTCCCGTCGGCTGTTCGAGATCGAGGAGTCGCTGACCCAGTTGGGCCGGCAGATCCGCAGTACACGCCCGGGAGTACGCCCCTGGGGATGGCCCTTTCTCCTCGCCCTGCTCAACTGGGGCTTCGATCTCGCTTGCCTGATCGCCTGTACGTGGAGCCTCGGCATCGCCGTGCCCTGGCCCGGAATCCTGGTGGCGTACGGGCTGACGCAGTTCGCCGGAAGTCTGCGCCTGACGCCGGGGGGCCTCGGCGTGGTCGAGACGAGCCTTACGGCGCTCCTCGTCCTGTACGGAATGCGCGCCGACGAGGCGATCGCGGTCACGCTTCTCTACCGAATGGTCAGTTTCTGGGCCCTCCAGCCGGTCGGCTGGGCCAGCGGGCTCGTACTGACCCTGAAACGGAACGGCCGTCGGCACGAGCCAAAACCCTCAAACCAGCCAAGGCACCCCGAGCACCCGGACCAGCCGGACCAGCCGGACCAGCCGGACCAGCCGGACCGAGTAGAGCCGCCCCACGACCCCCCTCACGACTAGCCACTACCGTCACCCCACCCCCACCAGAGCCTGATTCAGCTCCAGCACATTCACGATCTGTCCCTGCCCCAGAAACCCGCCGCTCCAGCCGGCCGCCCGGTCCGCGACCAGTTTCCGTACCACCACCGGACTCAGTCCGCGCGCCCGCGCCACCCGTTCGACCTGCTGGTTCGCGTACGCACGCGAGATATGCGGATCGAGCCCCGAGCCCGAGGCGGTGAGCGCGTCCGCGGGGACGTGGCTCGGATGTACGCCGTCGAAGGCGGCCACCGCGGCCCTGCGCTGCTTGATCGTCCTGATCAGGACGGGGTTGTTGGGACCCAGATTGGAAGCGCCCGAGCTTGTCGGGTCGTACCCCGTCTCGCCCGCCGCCGACGGGCGCGGCTGGAACCACCTGGGGTCCGGCCCGCCGGGCCGCCCGCCCCTCCTCGGCAGATCGAAGTTCTGGCCGAGCAGCCGCGACCCCACCGGCTCGCCGTGATCGCTGATCAGCGAGCCATTGGCCTCGGAGGGGAAGGCCACCTGGGCGATCCCCGTGATCACCAGCGGGTAGCAGACTCCGGTGATCACGGTGAACACCAGCAGCATCCGCAGCGCCGACAGATGGTGCCGCAGAACGGTACGGAATGACACGGACATCAGGCAGTCGCTTTCTCATCGATCGATCGAGTGGCCGCAGCTCAGGCCGTGTCCGGCGCGTCAATGTCCGGCCCGTCAGCGCCCGGCCCGTCAGCGCAAACCGGGGACGAATTGAATGATCAGATCGATCACCTTGATCCCCACGAACGGGAGAACCAGCCCGCCCAGCCCGTACAGCCAGATATTGCGGCTCAACAGCGCGGACGCCGAGGACGGACGGTAACGGACCCCGCGCAGCGCCAGCGGGATCAGCGCCACGATGATCAGCGCGTTGAAGATGATCGCGGACGAGATCGCCGAGGTCGGGCTGTGCAGTCTCATCACATTGAGGTTGTCGAGTCCCGGATAGACGACCGCGAACATCGCGGGAATGATCGCGAAGTACTTCGCCACATCATTGGCGATCGAGAAAGTCGTCAACGCGCCCCTCGTAATGAGGAGTTGTTTGCCGATGGCGACAATCTCGATCAGTTTTGTCGGATTGGAGTCCAGGTCCACCATGTTCCCGGCCTCTTTGGCGGCCGATGTCCCCGTGTTCATGGCCACCCCGACATCCGCCTGCGCCAGCGCCGGGGCGTCGTTCGTACCGTCCCCCGTCATCGCGACCAGTTTTCCGCCGCCCTGTTCGCTCCTGATCAGCGCCATCTTGTCCTCGGGCGTGGCCTCGGCGAGGAAATCGTCCACCCCCGCCTCCTCCGCGATCGCCCTGGCGGTCAGCGGATTGTCGCCGGTGATCATGACCGTACGGATGCCCATGCGGCGCAGCTCGTCGAACCGCTCCCGCATCCCCTCCTTCACCACATCCTTGAGATGGACGACCCCCAGCACCCGGGCACTTCGCGCACCCCCGTCGCCGCTGGTCATCGCCTCGGCCACGACCAGCGGAGTGCCGCCGCTCGCCGAGATCCCGTCCACGATCCCGCCGGCCGCCCTCATGGCCGTACCGGTGGCCGCGCCCGACTCGCCGCCGCCACCGTTCTCGCGTACCCAGCGCATCACCGCCGCGGCGGCTCCCTTGCGCAGAGAGCGGGTACCGCCGTCCGGGAGGGTCAGATCGACGCCGCTCATCCGGCTCTGCGCGGTGAACGGTACGAACTCGGCGTCCGCCAGCTCGCCCTCCTCCCGGCCGCGCAGCGCGTACCGTTCCTTCGCGAGTACGACGATCGAGCGGCCCTCGGGGGTCTCGTCGACGATGGACGAGATCTGGGCGGCATCGGCGAGTTCCTCGACGCCGACCCCTTCCACCGGCAGGAATTCGGCGGCCTGGCGGTTGCCCAGGGTGATCGTGCCGGTCTTGTCGAGCAGCAGGGTGTTGACGTCGCCGGCCGCCTCGACCGCGCGCCCCGACATCGCCAGTACATTGCGCTGCACCAGCCGGTCCATGCCCGCGATCCCGATCGCGGAGAGCAGCGCACCGATGGTGGTGGGGATCAGCGCGACGACCAGGGCGATCAGGATGACGATCGGCTGCTCGGCGTGCGCGTAGATCGCGAAGGGCTGGAGGGTCACCACCGCGATCAGGAAGACGATGGTCAGCGAGGCGAGCAGAATGTTCAGCGCGATCTCGTTGGGGGTCTTCTGCCGGGCCGCGCCTTCGACCATGGCGATCATCCGGTCGATAAAGGTCTCGCCCGGCCTGGATGTGATCCGTACGACGATACGGTCGGACAGCACCTTTGTTCCGCCGGTCACCGCCGAACGGTCGCCGCCGGATTCGCGGATGACCGGTGCCGACTCCCCCGTGATCGCCGACTCGTCCACGCTCGCGACACCCTCGACCACATCTCCGTCGCCCGGGATGATCTGTCCCGCCTCGATCACCACATAATCGCCGAGCCGCAGTTGTGTGGCCGACACCTGCTCCTCGACCGGGTTCTGTGTGCCCGGCTTCCACCCGCGGGGCAGCCGGCGTGCGACGGTGTCGGTTTTCGTACGGCGCAGCGTCTCGGCCTGCGCCTTGCCCCGGCCCTCGGCGACGGCCTCGGAGAGATTGGCGAACACCGTGGTCAGCCAGAGCCAGACCGTGATCACCCACGCGAACACACTGGGGGTGATGATCGCCGAGACGGTGGTGAAGACCGCGCCCACCTCGACGACGAACATCACGGGGTTGTGGAACATGAGGCGGGGATCGAGTTTGCGCAGCGCGCCGGGGAACGACGTGACCAACTGGCGCGGATCCAGCAGTCCGCCGGAGATCCGGCGGGTGTTCGGCGCGAGAGGGTCCTTCGGGCCCGGCGGCCGTTCCGGCGCGGCACCCGAGGTGGTACCGCCCGGGTTGGGGTCATCGGGTTTCGGGTCCGGGTTCGTGGGCATCAGCGCAGCCCTTCCGCGAGCGGCCCCAGCGCGAGCGCGGGGAAGTAGGTGAGGCCGACGACGATCAGGATCACGCCCGTCAACAGGCCGACGAAGAGCGGCCGGTGCGTGGGCAGCGTGCCCGCGGTGACGGGGACCGGCTGCTGCGCGGCGAGGGATCCGGCGAGGGCCAGAACGAAGACGATGGGCAGGAAACGGCCGATGAGCATCGCCAGACCGAGGGCGGTGTTGTACCAGACGGTGTTGGCGGACAGACCCGCGAAGGCCGAGCCGTTGTTGTTGGCGGCCGAGGTGAACGCGTACAGCACTTCGGAGAAACCGTGCGGCCCGGGATTGAGCATCGCCGCCCGTTCCCCGGGCAGCGCCATGGCGATCCCCGCACCGGTCAGCGCCACGGCGGGGGTGGTGAGGATATAGAGCGAGGCGAATTTCATCTGTTGGCCGCGCAGTTTCTTGCCCAGATATTCGGGCGTACGGCCGACCATCAGTCCGGCGACGAAAACGGCCACGATCGCCAGGACGAGAATGCCGTAGAGGCCCGATCCGGTACCGCCAGGGGCGATTTCACCCAGCATCATATTGAAGATCGTCATTCCGCCGCCGCCCGGCGTGTACGAGTCGTGGAAGGAATTGACGGCGCCGCAGGATGTCAGCGTGGTGGACGCGGCGAAGAGCACCGACGACCAGATACCGAAGCGCTGTTCCTTTCCCTCCATCATTCCGCCGGCCGTATGGCCCGCCGTACTGCTGACGCTGTGCAGTTCGTTCGCCGTGACAATGGTGACGGAGGCGGCCCAGATCAGGGCCATGACGCCGACGATCGCATATCCCTGGCGCCGGTCGCCGGTCATGGTGCCGAAAGTGCGCGGCAGCGAGAACGGGATCAGCAACAGCAGGTAGATCTCAAGCCAGTTGGTGAAGCCGCTCGGATTCTCGAAGGGATGGGCGGAATTGGCGTTGTAGAAACCACCGCCGTTGGTGCCCAGTTCCTTGATGACCTCCTGCGAGGCGACCGGGCCGCCGGTGATGCCCTGCATGTCGCCGGAGAGAGTCATGACCGGCTGAACGCCGTGGAAGTTCTGTACGACTCCCGACGCCACCAGCACAATCGCGAAGACGACACAGACCGGCAGCAGAACACGCAGCACGATCCTGGTGAGATCCACCCAGAAATTACCGACCCGGTCGGTCTTCTGCCGGGTGAAACCCCGGATGAGAGCGGCGACCACGGCGATCCCGACGGCGGCTGACACAAAGTTCTGTACGGCGAGTCCTGCCATCTGTACGAGATGACCGAGCGCCGACTCACCCGAGTAGGACTGCCAGTTCGTGTTCGTCACAAAGGAAACGGCCGTATTGAACGACTGATCGGCGTCCATGGCCGGGGTGTTCAGCGCGAGCGGAAAATGGTTCTGCAATCGCAGGAAGGCGTAGAGGAACAGTACGGAGACGAGCGAGAAGGCGAGCACACTGCGCAGAAAGGCGGCCCAGGTCTGGTCGGCGTCCGCCGCGACCCCGCCGAGGCGGTAGAGCAGCCGCTCCGTCGGCCGGTGCCGGGGGGAGGTCAGGACGTACGCCATGTAGTCGCCCAGCGGCCGGAAGGAGAGGGCGAGCGCCGCCATCAGGGCGAGAATCTGAAGCCACCCGGCGAGGGTGTCGTTCATGAAGGACCTTTCCTGGGCCTTTCCGCGTGCTGGAGGGCCTAGAAACGCTCGGGAAAGAGCAGGCAGAAGACCAGATAGACGACGAGCAGCACGGCGACGGCCAGCCCGGCCGCGTTCTCGGCGCTCACAGCCGGCCCACCCCCTTTGCGGCCAGGCCGATCAGCGTGAAGACCGCGAGGGTGAGCACGATGTAGATGAGGTCGGACATCTGCACCCCGTGAAGTGGGACGGAAAGAGGGAGGCCGGGCGCGGCGCCTGCCGACGGCGGACATTCGACGCTATCGGCCACTCGACTGGCGGCCTCCTGACACGCCGGAGCCGATCGAGTGGCGGGCAGCCGACCGGGGGTCCGGACGGGCCGCCGGACAGGCGGCAGAGCGGGTCCCGGCCCACGGCGGACCCACGCGGGATCTGAGCCGAGCGGGCGGTCCATACCAGCGATCCGTGCGGTCCGCCCGAGATGCCGAGGTCGGAGAGGAGTGACTACGCTTTACGGGCGGCTTGATCGAACACCACAATCGAACACAGCAACGGCCAACCAACGATCAGCAGACGATCGACAGGATTGACAGGCCGGATGGGTGAGAGCGCCCCGTCCGGCACCGCGCCCGGCACTCCCGGGCCGCCCTCCCCGGGCCCGCACCTCCGGGCCCGCGCTCCCCCGGCCGTCTCAGGACCCGCCGCCCAGGACCCGCCGGCCCAGCCGCCGACGCCTCCAGGACCGGTCCGGGCCCGAGCCGGGGCCCTCCTCCCCACAGGAAGAGGAATCGAACCATGAACCGGACCCGTCTCCGCACCACAGCCATGGCCGCGGCCGCCGCGGTGGCCCTCCCGGTCTCGCTGGGAGTCCTGGCACCCCAGGCCCTCGCCGCCCCGGCATCGAGCGCCTCCCTCTCGGTCGGTACGCCGATGTCGCCCACCACCCCGACGTCGCCCGGTGCATCCGTGTCCCCGAGCCCGTCCGTATCGCCGAGCACCTCGGAATCGCCTTCGCCCAGCACCTCGGCGTCCCCCGGCGTGGCCCCCTTCGGCCCGGAGTGCTCGTCGCTGCTGCGACAGGGCGTCAACGGCACCTTCGCCAGAATGGCGACCCAGCCGGTCGTCATCGCGGTGGCGGAGAACACGCATCTCTCCACCTTCGCCGCCCTGGCGGAGAAGGCCGGACTGGCCGGCAAGTTGAACTCCGCGAAGGACATCACCGTCTTCGCCCCGACCAACGACGCGTTCGCCAAGCTCTCCAAGGCGCAGCTCGATCGGTTCCGCAACAACGAAGCGCAGCTCAGGAAGCTCGTGAACTACACCGTGGCGGAGAAGAAGATCACCCCCGAGCAGCTCCCGGACGGTCACTTCACGACCATGGAGGGCAGCACGCTCACCACGTCGGGCTCCGGTCAGTCGTTCAAGGTCAACAACACCGCGAACATCGTCTGCGGTGACATCGCCACCGAGAACGCCACGGTGTACGTGATCGACACCGTGCTGATACCGCCGAGCTGACCACCCCGGCGCATCCCGCCGGCGCCCGGGCCTCCAGGAGGGGACCGGGTGCCGGTCATGCGCGTACGGATGGAGGAGCGCTGGATCTCCGCTGGACCCGTACTGGACCCGTACTGGATCTGTGCTGGATCCGTACTGGACCCCTAACCGGCGATAGACGGCACAAACGGCATGACCGCTGACCGCACAGGATCGATCAAGACCGGGCGATCTCTTTCGGATAGGTAGCATCCCCGCGATCGGAACGGGGACCGACTCCTTTTCCCCGGCATCCCGGAAAGGTTTTCCTTGTGCTTTCACGTCGTCATGCGATACGGATCGGGCTCACCGCGGGAGCCCTCGGAGTCACCGGTGCCACCGGCTGGACCGCCCAGGCCCTGAGCAGCCGCGGCGCCCGGGGTACGGCAGGGGCCGCGACCGCCGCTCAAGTCACCCCGTTCGGTGTGCCCCTGACCCGGCCTCCGGTCCTGGAGCCGGTCCGCAGATCGGCGACCACCGACTACTACTCGGTGGTGATGACCAAGGCACGGCGCGAGATCCTCCCGGGCACCGCCACCGAACTGTTCACCTACAACGGCTCCTTCCCCGGCCCCACGATCCGCGCCCGCTCCGGGCGGACCGTGGTGGTCAAGCAGGTCAACTCGCTGACCATGCCGACCTCGGTGCATCTGCACGGCGGCAACAACCCCCCGGCCCACGACGGCGGCGCCATGGACACGATCGCGCCGGGTGCGAGCAGGACGTATACGTACGCCAACGCCCAGCCGGGCGCCACCCTGTGGATGCACGACCACGCGCACCACATGGAGTCCGAGCATGTGTACCGCGGGCTGTCGAATGTCTATCTGCTGGGCGACGACAAGGAGGACGCCCTCGGACTGCCGTCCGGTGAGTTCGAGATGCCGCTGGTCCTGCGCGACGCGCGGTTCGACGCGAACGCGCAGCTTGTCTATGAGATGGACGACGCGTTCAACCGGACGACGATCCTGGTGAACGGCAGGCCCTGGCCGGTGATGAAGGTCAAGGGGCGCAAATACCGCCTCCGCCTGGTCAACGCCTCCAATCTGCGGTTCTTCGCGCTCCAGCTCTCCGACGGCAGTCCGATGACCCAGATAGGCTCCGACGGCGGGCTGCTGGAGAAGCCGGTCCCGACCACACAGCTTCTGCTCACCCCCGGTGAACGCGCCGATCTGGTCATCGACTTCGCCCAGTACCGCCCGGGCACCCAGCTCGTCCTGAAGAACCTGATGGGTCCGGGGCCGGTGGAGGAGATCGGCCAGGTCATGCGGTTCGACGTCGGCGCCCGGGTGCACGACCCGAGCAGGGTCCCCGCCACCCTCACCTCACTGCCGGCGCCGCGGAAGGCCACCGTGGAGCGGAGCTTCCAGCTCAGCATGGACGAGACGGGCGCCACTCAGCAGGGCTACATCAATGGCAAGGGCTATGACCCGAACCGTATCGACACAACCGTGAACTGGGGCGCCACCGAGGTCTGGACCGTCACCAACGCGAGCACGCTCATACCGCACAACTTCCATATGCACCTGGTGCAGTTCCGCGTCCTCGAACGGGACGGCGGCCCGGTCCCCGCTTCGGAGGCGGGGCGCAAGGACACCGTGGTGGTGATGCCCGGTCAGACCGTCAAGCTCCTGGTGACGTTCGACAGTCACCGCGGCGTGTTCCCGTACCACTGCCATCTGATCGACCATGGCGGGATGGGCATGATGGCCAACTTCAAGGTCGTCTGACGCCCCAAGCCCCTGCCGTCCACCTGCCCCGCCCGCCCGGCCGACTCGTCACGAGAGGGTGGCGCTGACCACCAGGATGAAGCCGGCGACGGAGAACAGGGTGCGGGCCCGGTGGCAGGCGTTCCAGCGCGACTCGAACGCCTTGCGCACCACACTGTTGGGAGAGGAAGTCGACGCGGCGAGCTGGTTGTTGAGCGGGACATTGCCGCCGATGGTGATGAAGTGGTTGAGGATCACACAGACCAGTCCCGCCACCAGAAGCCACTTCTGGTTCTCGGAGCGGCCGTCGACGGGAACGGCGAGGGCCGCTATCGGGAAGCCCACGATGGCGAAGAAGGTCAGCAGGAAGAGCGGGCGCGGCACCAGCTCGTTCATCCTGCGCATGGCCGGGACGAACTGGTCGTCCGTCAGCCGGGCGAGGGCGGGCATGACACCGGTCTGGAATATGAGGAAGTTCCCCGCGTACAGACCCGTCGAGATCGCGGAAAGTGCGAGCAGCAAAGTGGGCATGGGGCCCATCATCTCGCACCAAGAAGCGTGCGTGGAGCCGTTCTTGAGTGCTCCTCGATCAGGGCGGACGGTCACCTGTGCGGGTCATTCTCGCCGGTGAACAACAGGCGGCTCGTACGCCGCTCATGGCCGTTCTCCCTCCGTCTCGTCTGTCTCGCTTGTCACGGGTTGTCCCGGACAGCTTGTCTTGTTTCATACCGAGTGATCACCAGCGTGCCCCGGAAAGGGCGGATAACCGAGGCTCTGGCATGGAGTCGCCACTCTCTGAACTGCACTTGTCACGGTGAGCGATGATGTGCGTACATGGAGTGGCGTACGGCTCCGAGGGGATGGCGGGGGTGGTCAGCCGTGGCGGATGTTCCAGGGTCCGTGCTCAACAGGTCGGCACTGTCGTTGGCGGTGATGCGGGAGGACGTGGTGGACACGCTCCACCCTCCCGGCCGGCAGATCCGGGGGGTGCGTCAGGTGATGGCCACGCTGACGGCGCTGGTTCGCTCCGCCCGCCGTGAGCTGCTGGTCTTCGACGATCCGGGGAGCTGTCTGGGCCAGTGCATTCCCGAGCAGTTCCTTGAGTTCGCGGGCGCCTGCGTACGGGCGGCGGGCGACCAGGACTGGCAGGAGGGCGGCGCGGGTCCGGGCCGCGGCGCCGGAACGGGCTCCGGCGGAAAGGGACGGGCGCGGGCGCCCTCGGTCGGTGTGCGCAGAATCGTGCCCCGGCACGGTCTGGCCGGGCTTCCGTATCCGCTGCCGCGCCAGCTTCCCGGCCGGGCCAGGCAGACGGACTCCATCCCGTTCAAGATGATCCTGGCCGATCGCACGGTCGCCGCGATCCCCATCGACCTCCAACTCCACTATC
Organism: Streptomyces sp. NPDC057617; assembly: GCF_042800555.1. NCBI lineage: Bacteria > Bacillati > Actinomycetota > Actinomycetes > Kitasatosporales > Streptomycetaceae > Streptomyces > Streptomyces sp. NPDC057617. Next base: position 234,811 of record NZ_JBHVGV010000006.1, read on the forward strand.
ACGGAGTGCTGCTGATCCGCGATCCGGTGGTCGTCCAGGCTCTGGTCCGTACGCACCAGGCCTGGTGGGAGACCGGCGAGGAGCTTCCCACGGCAGCGCTCCCCACCCCTGGGGTGCTGCCGGGACAACTGCGGCCCGTGTTGGAAGCCCTGCTGGCCGGGCTCACGGACGAGACGGCGGCGACCCGGCTGGGGATGTCGAGCCGTACGTACAGCCGGCGCGTGGGCGATCTGCTCACCGCCCTGGGTACGACGAGCCGCTTCCGGGCGGGCGCGGAAGCGGCTCGAAGGGGGTGGATCTGAGGACCCGAGTGCGCGTACGGGCGCTGCCCACGTATGCGCACCAGTGCTACGAAGTGCTACGAGACGATGTCCTTGCGCGAGAAGCCGCGGAAGGCCAGGGCGAAGAGGACCAGGGCATAGGTCACCGAGACCGCCGCGCCCTTCAGCATGCCGCCCCATTCGAGCTGCGGCTGAAGCGCGTCCGCCCAGGCGAACTGCCAGTGCGCGGGCAGGAATTCCCGCCAGGAGCCAAGCGCCGTTACGGCGTCCAGCACATTGCCCACGATCGTCAGCCCGACCGCGCCGCCGACCGCGCCCAGCGGCGCGTCGGTCTTGGTCGACAGCCAGAACGCAAGCCCCGCGGTGACCAGTTGGGAGACAAAGATGAACGCGACGACCAGAGCCAGCCGAGGCAGTGCGTCGCCGGTGGCCAGGGAGCCGCCCGTCGGCAGTTCGAGGGGCCGCCAGCCGTACGCCGCCGTGCCCACCGCCAGACCGATCAGCGGCAGCAGCACCATCGCCGCCGCGCTCATGGCGAGCGCGACCACCAGCTTGCTCCAGAGCAGCCGGGCCCGGGGCACGGGCGCGGCCAGGAGATAGCGCAGCGAGGACCAGCTCGCCTCGGAGGCCACCGTGTCCCCGCAGAACAGCGCGACGGGCACGACCAGCAGAAAGCCCGCGGAGACAAAGAGGCAGGTGGCGGCGAAGTTGGCGCCGGAAGCGGTCGCGGTCTCGATCAGGGTGACCCGGTTGTTCTCACCCGGGCCCGGAGTGCCGCCGATCGCGAAGGCCACGACCAGGACGAAGGGCAGCGCGGCCAGCACGCCTCCCATCGCCACGGTCCGCCTCCGCTTGAGCTGGCGCAGCGCCTCGACCCGAAGCGGCAGGGTGTGCCGTGCCCGGTAGCCGGGGGCCGACTCGATCAGCGCGCTCATGCGGAGCCTCCTGAGATCAGGGTGAGGAACGCGTCCTCCAGACGGTGGTGCGGCCCGACGCCCGTTATGGGCACGTCCAGCCGTACCAGCTCGGTGATCAGCGAGCTGCTGCTCGCGCCGTCGAGCCGTACGAGCAGTCCGGCGTCCGTGCGTACGGCCGAGCCGATCCCCGGCAGTGCGGAGATCTTCTCGACGACGGGCTCCGGTACCTGCTCGGCGGTGGTGATCAGCAGGGTGTCGCCCGAGCCGGTGATCTCCGCGACCGGGCCCGCCTGGATGAGCTGCCCGCGGTGCATGACCACAAGATGCGTACAGGACTGTTCGACCTCGGAGAGGAGATGGCTGGAGACGATGACCGTCCTTCCGCCGGCCGCGTATCTGATCATCACGTCCCGCATCTCACGGATCTGCGGCGGGTCGAGACCGTTGGTCGGTTCGTCGAGAATCAGCAGATCGGGCATACCGAGCATGGCCTGGGCGATGGCGAGCCGCTGCCGCATGCCCTGCGAGTAGGTGCGTACGGCCCGGGCGAGCGCGTCCCCGAGCCCGGCGATCTCCAGCGCCTCGTCGATATGGGAGTCCTCGGCGGGGCGGCCGGTGGCCTGCCAGTACAGCTCCAGATTGGCGCGTCCGGAGAGATGCGGCAGGAAGCCCGCGCCCTCGACGAACGAGCCGACCCGGGAGAGCACCGGGGCGCCCGGCCGTATGGCATGACCGAAGACCCGGATCTCACCCGCGTCCGGGCTGATCAGCCCCATCAGCATGCGCAGGGTGGTGGTCTTGCCGGCGCCGTTCGGGCCGAGCAGTCCGAGCACCTGTCCCTTGTCGACCCGGAAGGAGAGGTCCTTCACCGCGTACCGGTCGGCGGACTTGGCGTACCGCTTCGTCAGGCCGGTGATCTGGAGGGGCACTTCGGCGAGCGCGGGGTCGGGCGCCGGGGCGCTGGTACGGCGGCGCGCGGTGAGCAGCAGCGCGGCCGCGATCAGCGCGCCCGCGGCCGGGAGTCCCCAGATCCACCAGGGCAGCGCGGCGGAGCCGGTGGTGAGGGCAGGCACGGTGGGCACGGTCAGCGGGCTGTCCAGGGAGACTCGGTAGACGGCCGGGGTGACCGGCGAGGCATAGCCGAGGTCGGTGGCGGAGAGGACCACCCGGAGCCTGTGCCCGGGGACGACCTGGTGGTCGATGGCGGGCAGTGTCAGCTCCACGGTCCTGCCCTGCTTCGCGTCCGTGACCCGTACGGGCGCGACGAGCTGGGAGGGCAGCACCTGCTGTCGGCCGTCGGGGCCCACGTCGTACACCTTGGCGAAGAGCACCGCGTCACCGCTGCTGGAGCTGACCGTGGCCCGGACGGTCGGCGATCCGGTGATCCGCAGCGAGTGGTCCAGCGGCCGGGAGTCGAAGCCCGCGAACTGCCCGGGGAAGTCACGGGCGAGCCCGACACCGAGCGTGGAGAGCTGGGAGACCCCGCCGGTCAGACCCGGTACGGCCGAGACGGCGGGCGGGCTCGCGCCGGCCGGATTGGCGAAAGTCTGGGGGCGGCTGCCGCCGCTGAGCGGGACGGTGGTGGTGCCGCTCTCCAGTCCCGGGTAGCGGTCGCTGCTCGCGCCCCGGAGCTGGGCCTCGCCATCGGTGGAGTCGATTCCTCCGGTACGGCTGACCCGGAACGCGGGTCCGGTGTCCGCGCCCTTCTCGTCCTTGAGGTAGCGGTCGAACCAGGAGGAGATCCGGCCTTCGAGCCGGTCGGTCTCCAGGTCCCCGCCGTCGTGACCGCCCGCCATCCAGTCGACATCGACGGGGGCGCCATTGGCGCTGATCGCCTTCGCCATGGCGTCGGCCTGGCCGAGCGGGAAGAGGGAGTCGGTCTGGCCCTGCATGATCAGCGCGGGCACATCGATCCGGTCGCCGACGGCGGACGGGCTGCGCTGTTCCAGCAGCTCACGGGCGGCGGCGTCCGGGGTGCCGGAGACGGCGACCCGCTGGTACATCTCGCAGAGCTGCTTCTCGAAGGTCGTGCAGCCACCGCCGGTGGAGAAGAAGATCCCGGCCCAGAGCTTCTTGAAGACGCCCTCGGGGAAGAGGGCGTCGGCGAGGTTCCAGTAGGTGATCAGCGGGGCGATCGCGTCGACCCGCCGGTCGTACCCGGCGGCGAGCAGCGAGACGGCGCCGCCGTAGGAGGCGCCGGTCACCCCCACCCGGGGGTCGCCCTTGGAGTCGAGCCGGACCTCGGGCCGCTTCGCCAGCCAGTCGATCAGCCGCGAGACGTCCTTGACCTCATGGGCGGGGTCGTTGAGCCCGATCTCTCCGGTGGACTTGCCGAAGCCGCGTGCGGACCAGGTCAGCACCGCGTATCCGTCGCGCGCGAGCTTCTCGGCCTGGGCGCGCACATCGTCCTTGCTGCCGCCGAAACCGTGCCCGATGAGCACGGCGGGTCTGCGCCCGTCGCCGGAGGTGCCGGAGGTGAAGTACGAGGTGTCGATCCGGGCGCCCGGCATGTTCAGCACCTGGTCCTGCTGGCGCACGGCGGGCGGGCCGTCCGAGGCGACTGCGGTCCAGGTGCCGGCTCCGGCGAGCACGGCGAGGGCGGCCACGCCCGCGAGCCAGCGCGGGCGCCACCGGGACCGGTGGGGGGTTCGGGTCTCCATGCTTGAACCCTAAACGGGCCCTGGCACCGGCGCCGCTGACACCGGTCGGAACTGGGCGGCCTCCTCGGGTAGTACGGGGTCGGCGCCACGTACACCAGACGCGGTACGCGCACCGTACCGCGCGGCGCCTAGCGGCCCTGGGCACCTTCGTGATCAAAAGTGAGCAGGAGTGGTCAGAAGCAGTCGATGCTGGCTAGTCGGTGATCAGGCCAGCACGATTTCCGGGCGGTACATGTCCAGCCAGAGCGCCAGATCCAACGTGCGTTCCAGACCGCGCCGCGAGGCCATGGTGACCTGTGGGGTGTCCCGTTCCACCGCACTGCGGACCTTGTCAGGATCGAGCAGGGCGAAGACCGGATGGGAGGGGTCGGCCAGCAATTCCCTGGCGTATTCCTGAAGAGCGATGCCGTACTTGGGATCCTGGGTGGTGGGGTAGGGGCTCTTCACCCGGTCGTAGACCGACCTCGGCAGCAGATCGGCCGTCGCTTCCCGCAGCAGACTCTTCTCCCTGCCGTCGAAGGACTTCAGCGACCAGGGGGCGTTGTACACGTACTCGACCAGCCGGTGGTCGCAGTACGGCACCCGCACCTCCAGCCCGACCGCCATGCTCATCCGGTCCTTCCGGTCGAGTAGCAGCCGGACGAAACGGGTCAGATGGAGATGGCTGATCCTGCGCATCCGGTACTCGAAGTCGCTCTCGCCGTCGAGGCGCACGATCCCGGCGACGGCAGTGGCATAGCTGTCGCGCAGGAATCCGGGCACGTCCAGAGCGGCGTTCACCTCGGGCCGCAGCACATTGGCGTCGTCTCCGACCATCTCGTCGAACCGCACCAGCCAGGGGAAGGTGTCGCCCCGCCTGGCCTCCTCGTCGAAGAACTGGAGGTATCCGCCGAAGACCTCGTCCGCCGACTCGCCGGAGAGCGCGACCGTCGAGTGTTCCCTGATCGCCCGGAAGAGCAGATAGAGGGAGGCGTCCATGTCGCCGAGTCCCATGGGAAGGTCACGGGCCCTGATCACCCGCCTCCGTACCTCGGGGTCGGCCAGGGCGTTCGAATCGAGCACGATGTCCTGGTGCACCGTGCCCGACGCACGCGCCACATCGTGGACGAAGGGAGTGTCCGGGGTGGCACGGAGTTCGTCGGCGACGAAATGCTCGGTCTGGCCGACGAAGTCGACGGCGAAACTCCGGACCTTCTCACCGGTCTCGGCGAGCTGCTGGGCGGCCAGCGCGGTCATGGCGGAGGAGTCGAGCCCACCGGACAGAAGCGTGCAGCGCGGTACGTCCGAGACGAGCTGGCGGCGCACGGTGTCGTCGAGCAGCGCCCGTACCCGTGCCACGGTGGTGTCCTGGTCGTCGGGGTGCGGCCGGGTCTCCAGGGACCAGTAGACCTGGCGGCGCAGTCCGCTCCGGTCCACGCTCACCACCGTGCCTGGCTCGACCTCGTGCATCCCGTCCCAGACCGCGTGACCAGGGGTTTTCACAAAGGCGAACAGTTCGCGCAGCCCATCGGGGCCGACCCGGGCACGGGCGAGCGGGTTGGCGAGGATCGCCTTGGGCTCGGAGCCGAAGAGCACTCCGTCGGGGGTCGGATAGTAGTAGAGGGGCTTGATGCCCATCCGGTCGCGGATCAGCACAAGCTTCTCGTACCTTGCGTCCCAGACGGCGAAGGCGTACATCCCGTTGAGGTGCTCGGCCATGGCCTCGCCCCACTCCAGATAGCCGTGTAGGACGACCTCGGTGTCGGAGTCCGTGAGGAAGCGGTGGCCGCGGCCGACCAGCTCCCGGCGCAGCTCGGTGAAGTTGTAGGTCTCGCCGGAGTAGACGAGCGCGAGCGTGCCCTGCGGGGTCGCGAGAGTCATCGGCTGCCGTCCGCCGGGCAGGTCGATGATCGCCAGCCGCCGGTGCCCGAGGGCGGCGGGCCCGCTGATCCAGGTGCCTCCCGCGTCGGGGCCCCGGCAGGCCATCGTCGCGGTCATCGCGTCGAGTGTCGCGGAGGTGTCGAGCTGTGCACGGTCGAAGGAGACCCAACCGGTGATGCCACACATGTGTGTCCTCCTGCTTCCGGTCGCCGGACCAGTTGTATCCAGCATCTAACTTACGAGCGTGTATCCACGCCTGCGCCCGGTCAACGCGGTGTCGCGCCGCCGGTCACGGAAAGACTTGGTCAACTGCTCCCGAACGGCCCCACGACAAGGAGCGGCCCGTACGGACGAGATGTCCGTACGGGCCGCCCTCAAGGGTCCGAGACTAAGG
>NZ_JBHVGV010000006.1:240932-265640 GCF_042800555.1 Streptomyces sp. NPDC057617
TCAACTTTCCCCAAACCACCCCCAAAAAAAAGACCGCCCCTAACGAACAAGCTCCCTCCATGGCCCGCTCTCAGGGGTCCGGGCTCAGGCCCGGACCCGGGGCTCAGTGGTCGCGCGCGATCCTCAGTGGTTGCGCGGGAATCCCAGGTCCACGCCCGTCGGGGCCTCGGACGGGTCGGGCCAGCGGGTGGTGACCACCTTGCCGCGCGTGTAGAAGTGCACTCCGTCGTTGCCGTAGATGTGGTGGTCGCCGAAGAGCGAGTCCTTCCAGCCACCGAAGGAGTGATAGCCGACGGGCACCGGGATCGGCACATTCACCCCGACCATCCCGGCCTCGATCTCCAACTGGAAGCGCCGGGCCGCGCCGCCGTCGCGGGTGAAGATGGCCGTTCCATTGCCGAACGGCGAGGCATTGATCAGCTCCACGCCCTCCTCGTACGTCTCCGCGCGCAGCACGCACAGCACCGGACCGAAGATCTCGTCGCGGTAGGCGTCGGAGTCGGTGGAGACCCGGTCGAGCAGGGACAGTCCGATCCAGTGGCCGTCCTCGAAGCCGTCGACGGTGTGTCCCGTACCGTCCAGGACGACCTCGGCGCCCTGCGCCGCCGCTCCCGTGACATAGGAGGCGACCTTGTCGCGGTGGGCCTTGGTGATGAGCGGGCCCATCTCGGAGGACGGGTCGTTGCCGGGGCCGATCTTGATCTTCTCGGCGCGCTCCCGGATCCTGGCGACCAGTTCGTCACCGATCGCGCCCACCGCCACGACCGCCGAGATCGCCATGCACCGCTCGCCGGCGGAACCGTACGCCGCCGAGACCGCCGCGTCCGCCGCGGCGTCCAGGTCGGCGTCGGGCAGCACCAGCATGTGGTTCTTGGCACCGCCGAGCGCCTGCACCCGCTTGCCGTTGGCGGAGGCCGTCGCGTGGATGTAGCGGGCGATGGGCGTGGAGCCGACGAAGGAGACCGCCGCCACATCCGGGTGCGCGAGCAGCGCGTCCACCGCGACCTTGTCGCCATGGACGACATTCAGCACCCCGTCGGGCAGCCCCGCCTCGGCCGCCAGCTCCGCCAGCAGATTCGCCGACGACGGGTCCTTCTCGCTGGGCTTCAGTACGAAGGTGTTGCCGCAGGCGATCGCCAACGGGAACATCCACATCGGCACCATCGCCGGGAAGTTGAAGGGCGTGATGCCCGCGACGACGCCCAGCGGCTGGCGGATCGCCGAGACATCCACCCTGTTGGAGACCTGGGTGGACAGCTCTCCCTTGAGCTGGGTGGTGATTCCGCAGGCCAGCTCGACGATCTCCAGTCCGCGCGCGACCTCACCGAGCGCGTCCGAGTGGACCTTGCCGTGCTCGGCGGTGATCAGCGCGGCGATGTCGTCACGGCGCGCGTCGAGCAGGGCGCGGTAGCGGAAGAGGATGCCGGTGCGCTGGGCGAGGGACGAGGTCCCCCAGGTGGCGTACGCGGCCTTCGCCGTGGTGATCGCGCTGTCCACCTCCTCGGCGGAGGCCAGCGCGACACGTGTGGTGACGGCTCCGGTCGCCGGGTCGGTCACCGGGCCCCAGTTGCCCGACGCGCCCTCGACGGTCTTGCCACCGATCCAGTGGTTGACGGTCTTCATTGCGTGCTCCTTCACAGATGACGGCGGCGGGCGGCGGCGTGCCGGTCGTACTCCTCGCGGGCCTTGACCGCGGCGGTACGGGTCGCCGTTCCGGCCACGGGGACATCCCACCACGCCTGGGCCGGGGGCACGCCCGACACAGTGTCTGCCGTTTCGGTCTCCACGTAGACACATGTGGGGGAGTCCGCCGCGCGTGCCTCGGCCAGGGCTTCACGCAGGTCACGGATGGTCTTGGCACGGATCACCCGCATCCCGAGCGAGGCCGCGTTGGCCGCGAGATCGACGGGCAGCGGGGCGCCGGTGTACGTACCGTCGGCGGCCCGGAAGCGGTACGCCGTACCGAACCGTTCGGCGCCGACCGACTCGGAGAGCCCTCCGATGGACGCGTAGCCGTGGTTCTGGAGGATCACCACCTTGAGAGGCAGCCGCTCCTGGACTCCGGTGACGATCTCGGTGGGGTTCATCAGATACGTACCGTCCCCGACCAGTGCCCAGACCGGCCGGCCGGGGTCGGCGAGCAGGACACCGAGGGCGGCCGGGATCTCATAACCCATGCAGGAATAGCCGTATTCGATGTGGTACTGGTCGCGGGAGCGGGCCCGCCACAGCTTGTGGAGATCGCCGGGGAGCGATCCCGCCGCGTTGATCAGGATGTCCTCGCCGGTGACCAGCGCGTCGAGCACTCCGAGGACCTGGGCCTGGGTGGGGCGCACGAGGTCCTCGTCCGCGGCGAACGCGGCGTCGACGCGGTACTCCCAGCGTTCCTTGTCCTCGCCGTACTCGGCCGCATAGCCAGGTGCGACCCGGTGCCCGTCCCCCTCGGTGAGGGCGGCGGTGAGTCCCTCCAGGGCGGTACGGGCATCCGCCACCAGCGGGTGGGCCGCGAGCTTGTGGGCGTCGAAACCGGTGACATTGATATTGAGGAAGCGGACCGCCGGATTCGAGAAGAGCGTGGCGGACGCGGTCGAGAAGTCCGACCAGCGGGTGCCGACGCCGATCACCAGATCCGCGGTCCTGGCCAGTTCATCGGCGGTGGCGGTGCCGGTGTGCCCGATTCCGCCGACATCGCAGGGGTGGTCGTACGGCAGCGAGCCCTTGCCGGCCTGGGTGGAGGCGACCGGGATACCGGTGGCATCGGCGAGCAAGGCCAGCGCCTCCTCCGCAGCGCTGTAGTGCACCCCGCCGCCCGCGACCAGCAGGGGGCGCTCGGCTGCCCGTACCAGCCGTACCGCCTCGGCGAGTTCATCCGGATCGGGCGCCTGGCGGCGGACCCGCCAGACGCGCTCGGCGAAGAACTCCTCCGGCCAGTCGTACGCCTCCGCCTGCACATCCTGCGGCAGCGCGAGCGTGACGGCCCCGGTCTGCGCGGGGTCGCTGAGCACCCGCATCGCGGCGAGCGCGGCCGGGATGAGCGCCTCGGGGCGGGTGACGCGGTCGAAATACACCGAGACCGGCCGCAGGGCGTCGTTGACGGATACATCGCCCGCGGAGGGGACTTCGAGCTGCTGGAGAACGGGGTCGGCTGGACGGGTGGCGAAGGTGTCACCGGGGAGCAGCAGCACGGGGAGGCGGTTGATGGTGGCGAGTGCCGCACCGGTGACGAGATTGGTGGCGCCGGGGCCGATGGAGGTGGTCACGGCATGGGCGGAGAGACGGTTGGACTGACGGGCATAGCCAACGGCGGCGTGGACCATGGCCTGTTCGTTCCGTCCCTGCAAGTACCTCATGTCGTCCGAAGACTGGACAAGGGCTTGGCCGATACCCGCCACATTGCCATGTCCGAAGATGCCCCAGGTGGCATTGACCAGGCGCTGCCTGCGGCCGTCCCGCTCGCTGTACTGCCTGGTCAGGAAGGTGATCAGCGCCTGGGCGACGGTGAGTCGGCGTGTGCTCATCGGGGACTCTCCTCGGTTCCGTGCGGCAGCGGCTCCGCTCCGTACAGCGGCAGTCGCGGGTCGACGGCGAGCCCCGGCCAGGTGTCCCTGATCCAGCCGTGGTCGGGGTGGTCGCGGATGAGCCACTCCCTGGACTCCCCCGGTCCCGCCATCACATTCAGGTAGTACATGTCGCGGCCGGGCGCGGCGATCGACGGGCCGTGCCAGCCGTCCGGGATGAGGACGGTGTCGCCCGTACGGACCTCGGCGAGGACATCCGTACCGCCGGGGCGGGAGGGCGAGACGCGGTGGTAGCCGAGGCCGCCGCCGTCGATCTCGAAGTAGTAGATCTCCTCCAGCTCGGACTCGACGCCCGGGTGGTACTCGTCGTGCTTGTGCGGCGGGTACGAGGACCAATTGCCGCCCGGGGTGATCACCTCAACCGCGATGAGCCGGTCGCAGTCGAAGACACCGGCGGCTGCGAAGTTGTTGACCTGGCGCGAGCAGGTGCCCGCGCCGCGCAGCTCGACCGGAACCTCCGGCGCGGGACCGTAGCGAGCGGGGAGTCGTCGCTCACACCTCGCTCCTGCCAGGGCGAAGCGGCCTCCCGCACCGGAGGCGATCTGTGCATGGGCGTCGCGCGGAACGTACGCGAAGTCGGTGACTCCGCCGAACACGCTTTCCCTGCCCAGCAGTTCAAAAAACTCGCCCTGCGTGTGCACCGTACAACCGCCGGTGAGCGGAAGCACGATCCACTCGCTGTCCCCGGTGGCCAGGGAGTGGCTGCCACCGGGCGGGAGTTCCAGGACGCGGAGGCTGCTGTGGGACCAGCCGGCCCGCTCGGGGCCGATGTCGAGGGCGTACGGTCCCGAAGAGGCGTTGCCCGCGGGCACATGCCGGTCATGGTCGGTGGTCATACTGTCTCCCGTACCCACTAGAGCAGCCCCACCGCGGTGTCGACAGCCCCCGCTACATCACCGTCGACCGGATAGAGCAGCGAGCGGCCCACGACCAGGCCCTGGACGGTGGGCAGCCGCAGCGCCCCGCGCCATTTCTCGTACGCGCCCTCCTGATCGCCCCCGATCTCACCGCCCAGCAGGACGGCCGGGAGGGTCGAGGTCTCCATGACTTGGGCCATATCGTCGGGGTTCTGGGTAACGGGAACCTTCAACCAGGTGTACGCGGAGGTACCGGCCAGCCCCGATGCGATGGCGATCGACCGTGTCACGGCCTCGGCGCCCAGGTCCGTACGGAGCCGTCCGTCGACGCGATGGCAGATGAACGGCTCGACGAAGACCGGCAGCCGGCGCTCGGCCATGGCGTCGATGGCGCGGGCGGAGGAGTAGAGGGTGTCGAGGGAGCGCGGGTCCTCGTAGTCGATACGGAGCAGCAGCTTGCCCGCGTCGAAACCCAGCCGGGTGAGGTCCTCGGGGCGGTGGCCGGTGAAGCGGTCGTCGAGTTCGAAGGCGGCGCCCGCGAGGCCGCCGCGGTTCATCGAGCCCACGACGACCCGGTCCTCCAGAGCGCCGAGGAGCAGCAGGTCGTCGAGGATGTCGGCGCTGGCGAGCACCCCGTCGACACCGGGGCGCGACAGGGCCAGACAGAGCCGCTCCAGCAGGTCGAGACGGCCGGCCATGGCGAGGCGGCGGTCCCCGACGGCGAGGGCGCCGCGGGCCGGGTGGTCGGCGGCGATGATCATGAGCCGGCCAGCGGAGGGGCCGGTGGACCGTATGAGGGGGCGGCGGATCCGGCGTGCGGCGGCCTCGGCGACGGCCTCGGGGCGCTGCGCACGGAGCCTGACCAGCTCGGAGACATCGATGGCGGTCATGACAGGGCCCCCGGGGTGGACGTGCCGGACGAGGACGTCCCGGAAGGTGCGGCGGACTGCGTGCCGGAGGGCTTGGCGGGCTCCGTACCGGGCCGGGTGCCGGACGGTCTGTCGGTTACGGCACCGGGTGGGGCGGCACCGGTCCGGGTGTCCCGCGGCGGAGCCGGTACGGGGTCCTGGGCCGGGAACGGGCCGCCCGCGAGCACCTGCGCGACCTCGCGCTCGTACGGCATCGCGGACGAACAGGCGAGACGGCCGGCGACGATGGCGCCCGCCGCGTTGGCGTACCGCATGACACGCTCCAGTTCCCAGCCCGCGAGCAATCCGTGGCAGAGGGCTCCGCCGAACGCGTCCCCGGCGCCGAGGCCGTTGACGACCTCCACCGGGACGGGTGGCACTTCGGCGCGGGTGCCGTCGCGATGGAGGGCGAGCACACCCTTGGGGCCCTGTTTGACAACGGCCAGTTCGGCCCCGGCGGCGAGCAGCGCCCGGGCAGCAGCCTCGGGGTCGCGCTCCCCCACGGCCACTTCGCACTCGTCGAGATTGCCGACGGCGACCGTGGCGTGCCGCAGGGCCTGTGCGTACAGCTTCCGTGGCTCGTCACGCGGCCCGGCGGCGGCCCGGCCCTCGGTATCGGCATCCCCCGGCCAGAACATGGGCCGCCAGTCGAGGTCGAAGACGGTGATGCCGGACCTGGCGCGTGCCTCCAGCGCGGTGAGCGTGGCCGAGCGGCTGGGCTCCGCGCACAGGCCGGTGCCGGTCATCCAGAAGATCCGGGCCGCGCGGAGCGCGTCCAGGTCCAGTTCATGCGCGTGGATCTCCAGATCGGGGGCCTTGGGAAGCCGGTAGAAGTAGAGGGGGAAGTCGTCCGGCGGAAAGACCTCGCAGAAGGTGACCGGGGTCGGATAGCGGCCGACCGCGGTCACCCAGCGGTCGTCGACCCCGAACTCCCTCAGCGCCTGGTGGAGATAGTCCCCGAAGGCGTCCTGGCCGGTACGGGTGACAACGGCGGCACGCCGCCCCAGCCGGGCCGCCGCGACCGCGACATTCGTCGCCGAGCCGCCGAGGAACTTCCCGAAGGTGTCCACCTGGGCCAGCGGAACTCCGGTCTGCAGCGGATAGATATCGACCCCGATCCGGCCCATGGTGATCACGTCGTACGGCGCGGTCATACGCGGTCCCTTCGGTTCGGCGGTCAGTGCCGGGTCCCCGGCCAACCCCAGGTCTAATGGTCGTCCCGGGACCTGTCAACGTTTTGTCCTGACATTCGGACGAAGGCTTGACCTCTTTCGGCACGGCGGGAAAGCTGACCGGCATGACCTCCTCCGTGCCCACGCTCAACCGCATCCGGGTCGGGTCGGCCCCCGACTCCTGGGGGGTGTGGTTTCCCGACGATCCGCAGCAGATCCCCTGGCGTCGCTTCCTCGACGAGGTCGCGGAGGCCGGCTACGAGTGGATCGAACTCGGCCCCTACGGCTATCTCCCCACCGACCCCGCCCAGCTGGCCGAGGAGACAGCCCGGCGCGGGCTGAAGGTCTCGGCCGGCACCGTCTTCACCGGCCTGCACCATGGGCCCGCGGTCTGGGAGAAGACCTGGGCACATGTGGCGGACATCGCGGCGCTCACCCGGGCGATGGGCGCGGACCACCTTGTTGTGATCCCGTCCTTCTGGCGCGACGACAAGACCGGGAAGGTGCTGGAGGACCGGACCCTCACCGCCGCACAATGGCGCGATCTGACCACCCAGACCGAGCGCCTGGCGCGCGAGGTACGTGACCGGTACGGGCTGGGCATCGTCGTCCACCCGCACGCCGACACCCATATCGACAGCGAGGAGAACGTCAGCCGTTTCCTGGACGCCACCGATCCGGAGCTGGTGTCACTCTGTCTGGACACCGGGCACTACGCCTACTGCGGCGGCGACAGCGTCAAGCTGATCGAGACCTACGGCGAGCGGATCGGCTATCTCCATCTCAAGCAGGTGGATCCGGAGATCCTCGCCGGGGTCGTCGCGGACGAGGTGCCCTTCGGACCGGCCGTCGGGCGCGGCGTGATGTGCGAGCCGCCGGGCGGGATGCCCGCACTGGAGCCGGTCCTGGCGGCGGCACAGCGACTGGACGTCGATCTCTTCGCCATCGTCGAGCAGGACATGTATCCCTGTCCGCCCGACAAGCCACTCCCTATCGCCATCCGCACCCGGCAGTTCCTGCGGAGCTGCGGCGCCTGATCATCCCCACCCCCTTTTGATGTACACGCGTCACATGTGCCGTATCCGTCACAAGGGTCCCCCTAACGTCACACATATCTCCATTACACGGGTCTTCCGTCACAGGGAGGCGACAATTCCGCTTTCCCCATCACTCTGCGTCGCTCGATGGGCACAGGCTGAGTGATCGCCAGCGTCTCAGCCGCAGTTCCCCCGACGGTCGACAGACCTCCCTGCGGCGGACGCAGGGAGGTGCCAACTGATGACGGACAAAAGGCTCTGGTCCTACAAGGAGATCGCGGCGCATATCCGGGTACAACCGGACACGGTCCGCTCGTACCGCAAGCACGGACTGCTTCCGCCGCCCGACCATGTGGAGAACGGCAAGCCCTACTGGTACGCGGACACCGTCCGAGCCTGGGTGGCGAAGCGCCCCGGCAACAGAGGCAGCAGAAGCTGAAGCCGACCGCACCGGCGGACAGCGGGAGTTGACGAAGGGGCCCATGGGAGGTCCCGTACCGATCCGGTACGGGACCTCCCCCTTCTCCTGCCGTATCCCCCGCGTCAGACTCCCGCCGTGTCCAAGTCCCGGTCCTCGTAACGGCCTTGGTCAGGGCCCTTGTCCCGGGCAACGGACGTGGCGTGCTCCCCTGAGCCCGCTCCCGGCTCGCCCTCGCTCAGGCCGAACCGGGCGTGGAAGCGGCGCAGCGGGCCGGGCGCCCACCAAGTCGCCTTCCCCGTCAGCTTCATCACCGCCGGGACGAGCAGACTGCGCACCACCATCGCGTCCATGATCACGGCGAGCGCGATACCCAGACCGAGCATCTTCGTATTGGTCACCCGCGAGGTGCCTATCGCCACCATGACCACCGCCAGGATCACGGCAGCCGCGGTGATCAGCCCTCCGGTGCGCCGGAGCCCGAAGGCCACCGCTTTCTCGTGGTCACCGTTGCTGTCGTACTCCTCCTTGATCCGGGAGAGCAGGAAGACCCCGTAGTCCATGGAGAGCCCGAAGGCGACACAGAACATCAGCACCGGCAGGGTCGTCTCTATGTCGCCGGTGGAGGTGAAGGCCAGCAGCCCGGACAGATGGCCGTCCTGGAAGACCCACACCACCGCCCCGAACATCGCCGTAAGACTCAGCGCGTTGAGCACGACCGCCTGGATCGGTATCAGCACGCTGCCGGTGAGCAGGAAGACCAGCAGCAGGGTGACCACGACGATGATGCCCGCCGCCCAGGGCAACCGGTCCGCAATCGCGTCCTTGGAGTCGACCAGTACGGCCGCGGCGCCGGTCACCGAGGTGTCGAACGGGGCCCGTTCGGCACGGATCTCATGGACGAGCTGCTGGGACGCCTCGCCCACCGCCTCGCCTTCCGGCAGAACCGTGAAGTACCCGTGCCCGTCCGAGGTGATGGGGCCGTCGACCCTCGCCACTCCCGGGAGAGCGGCTATCCGGCCGCGGTAGTCGGCGTATTCGGCTGGTGTGGCCGCGCCTTCCGTGAGGATCTCCAGACCACCGCTGGGACTGCCGGGGAAGCCGTCCCGTATCTCCTCCTGGACCACCCGGGATTCGGCGCCCGCCGGAAGCTGACGGTAGTCGGCCGTGCCGAACTGGGCTCCCAGGAAAGGCAGTCCGAGCAGCACCAGCCCGGCCGTCGTGGCGATCGCGAAGAGCGGAGCCCTGCGCATCACCAGCGCCGCCATCCGCCCCCATCCGGCCCCCTCCGTCCGGACGGAGGGACTCCTGCCCCGTCGCACCAGCCGCCGCAGATCCAGGGAGTTGACCCGGTGGCCCAGCAGGATCAGCGCGGCCGGCAGCAGGATCAGCGCGGCCGCCGCGGCCAGCACCACCACCGCTATCCCGGCATACGCGAAGGAGCGGAGGAAGTACTGCGGGAAGACCAGCATCGCGGCCAGCGACACCGCGACGGTCAGCGCCGAGAACAGCACCGTGCGCCCCGCGGTGCGCAGTGTGGCACCCACGGCATCGCGCACCTCGGCGCCTTCGGCCAGCTCCTCGCGGAACCTGCGGACGATGAACAGCGCGTAGTCGATGGCCAGTCCGAGCCCGAGAGCCGTGGTGAGGTTCTGCGCGAAGACCGAGACATCCGTGAACTCGGTGATGCCGCGCAGCACCGCGTTCGTCCCCAGGATGGCGACGATGCCGACACCCAGCGGCAGCAGGGCGGCGACCGCGCTGCCGAACACCATCACCAGCAGCACCAGCGTGACCGGCAGGGCGATCAGCTCGGCACGCATGAGGTCTTCCTGGATGATGCTCTGCATCTCGTGCCGCACGGCGACGGGCCCGCCGACCGAGACTTCCAACAGCCCGTGCGTGCCGCGGAATTCGGGGGCTATCCGGTCCAGGATCCCGGCGGCTGTCTTCTCGTCACCCTCGATCCGGGCCGCGATCAGCGCCTCCCGCCCGTCCTCGGCGCGCAGCGCGGGCGCCCCCGTACCCCAGTAGGAGCCGACGCCGGTGATGCCCTTCTCGGCCGCCAGCCGGTCGGTGAGCCGCTTCGCCTCGGCGGCCACGGCGGGGTCGTCCACGCTGCGGCTGCCACTGTCCACCAGGAGCAGCAGATTCGGCTCGGAGGCGGGGAACTCCCGCTCCAGCGCCTTGGTGGCGTACGTCGACTCGGCGTCCGGGTCCTCCCATCCACCGCTGCCCATCCGGTCGGCGACCCCGCTCCCGGCGAACACCGCCAGGGCCGTGATCACCAGCGCGACCAGCAGGGAAAGCCTGGGCCGTGCGGTGACGAACCGGGTCCAGCCCCCGACACGAGGGCCGGTGTTGACTTCGGACATGGTGCGGTGTCCCCTTCACCGTGACCCGTGGCACGGGTCCGCCATTGCCATAGACTGGCAAACACGAGCCATCGCTCGCATAAATCAAGAATGCGAGCGAGCACTCGCGTTTGTCAACTGATCCAGGAAAGCCGGGGATATCCATGCCGGAGCCGAAGAGCGACGCCACAGGGGCGGGGAAACCACGCCGGCGCCAGGCCCGCGGCGAGCGCCGTATCGCCCAGCTCCTCGAAGCCGCGGCCCATGTCTTCTGCACCACCGGTTACACCGCGGCGAGCACCAACTCCATCGCCCGGGAGGCCGGCGTCTCCCCGGGCACGCTGTACCAGTTCTTCCCGAACAAGGAAGCCATCGCGGTCGAGCTGGGCGATCAGCTCCTGGCCCGCTGGCGCGCGACATACGGGCAGGCATTCGTCCCCGCCCATTTCGAACTGCCCCTGGACCAGCTCCTGGACGCCGTTCTCGACCCGCTGATCCAGTTCAACTACGAGAACCCCGCCTTCTCCGTACTGATGCACGGCCCCGACATCCCCGGCCGGATCGCCCGGGACCATGACGCCCTGCACTCCTCGATGCTCACCCGGGTCGAAGAGATACTGGCCGGCTATCTCCCGGCGGCGCCGGAGCCCGACATCACCCGCATCGCGCAGACGACCTTCGTCATCTTCAAGTCCGGTCTGGATCTGGTCCTCGCCGCGGAGCCGGACCAGCGGGAGGCCTACACCACGGAGCTGAAGACGGTCCTCTTCCGCTATCTGCAGCCGCTGGTCGGAGACCGCTGACGGAGCGCCGGTAAACGGCACGGGGCAGGCGTTCACCTTCATACCCCCTAGGGGTATGATTGGTCGACGCAACCGTCGGCATCCCCGAAAACACGAGAAGGAGAACGCCATGACCACCGAGGCGAAGACCGAGCCCGCCGGGACCTCCGGCTCCTGCTGCTCGCCCACCGGCTCCTGCCACGACGGCGGGCCCGCCGACCGGACCGCCGAGGTCACCACGGTCTACCAGGTCACGGGCATGACCTGCGGCCACTGCGAGGGTGCGGTCTCCAGCGAGATCTCCGGGATCGCAGGTGTCGTCTCCGTAGCGGCTTCGGCCACCACCGGACAGGTGACTGTGGTATCCAGGACCCCGCTCGACGAGGACGCCGTACGCGCCGCCGTCGACGAGGCGGGATACGAACTGGCCGGTCAGGCCTGAATTCCGCCACCCCGAACACCCAACGCCCCGATCCCTCAGGGGTTACGAAATCTTTGCATCAATGGTCCTTCACATGAACCACAAGACCTTCACAAAGAGATCTAGATCACATAGATTGAGGGGTAACCATCCGGGGGGCTCGCGAGTCTAAGAGGACAATGCCAGAGAACGTCTTGGGGGACGTTCGAAGGGATGTCAGAGATGTCTTGGGGGACATCTAGGACAAGCGATTGACCGGGGCACGTGCATCGGGGAGCTTTGAGCGGCCCTCCCGTACGTACCCCGGTCAGACCGCGCGAGCAAGCCGCTGCTGGTTACGGCAGACGCCCGGCCCGGATCCCGTGGGGGGAATCCGCTCCGGGGATATGGAAAGCGCCCCGCTCGCCGACCCGTGGGGGGATCGGCGGCGGGGCGCTTTTCGTTCGTACGCGCGGCGCGAGGCGCTCCGCACGCGGCCGTACGGCAGGTGCCGTACGGCGCGGGAGGGCTGCGTCAGCGGGCCTCGACCGGGACGAAGTCGCGCAGGACCTCGCCGGTGTAGATCTGGCGCGGACGGCCGATGCGCGAGCCCGGCTCCTTGATCATCTCGTGCCACTGGGCGATCCAGCCGGGCAGCCGGCCGAGCGCGAACAGCACGGTGAACATCTCGGTCGGGAAGCCCATGGCCCGGTAGATCAGACCGGTGTAGAAGTCCACGTTCGGGTAGAGCTTGCGCGAGACGAAGTAGTCGTCGGCCAGCGCGTGCTCTTCGAGCTTGAGCGCGATGTCGAGCAGCTCGTCGGACTTGCCGAGCGCCGACAGGACATCGTGCGCCGCCGCCTTGATGATCTTCGCCCGGGGGTCGAAGTTCTTGTAGACGCGGTGCCCGAAGCCCATGAGCTTCACGCCGTCTTCCCGGTTCTTGACCTTGCGGATGAAGCTGTCGACATCGCCGCCGGAGGCCTGGATGCCTTCGAGCATCTCCAGCACCGACTGGTTGGCGCCGCCGTGCAGCGGGCCCCACAGGGCGCTGATGCCGGCCGAGATCGAGGCGAACATGTTCGCCTGCGAGGAGCCGACGAGGCGCACGGTGGAGGTCGAACAGTTCTGCTCGTGGTCCGCGTGCAGGATCAGCAGCTTGTCGAGCGCCGAGACCACCACCGGGTCCGGCACATACTCCTGGGCCGGCACCGAGAAGGTCATCCGCAGGAAGTTCTCGACGTACCCGAGGTCATTGCGCGGGTAGACGAAGGGGTGGCCGATCGACTTCTTGTACGCGTACGCGGCGATGGTCGGCAGCTTGGCGAGCAGCCGGATCGTGGAGAGGTGGCGCTGCTTGTCGTCGAACGGGTTGTGGCTGTCCTGGTAGAACGTGGACAGCGCGCTGACCACGGAGGACAGCATCGCCATGGGGTGGGCGTCGCGCGGGAATCCGTCGTAGAAGCGCTTGACGTCCTCGTGCAGCAGCGTGTGCTGCGTGATCTCGTTCTTGAACGCGGCGAGCTCGTCGACAGTCGGCAGTTCGCCGTTGATCAGCAGATACGCCACCTCGACAAAGCTGGACCGCTCGGCGAGCTGCTCGATGGGATAGCCGCGGTAGCGGAGGATGCCCTGTTCGCCGTCGAGGTAGGTGATGGCGGACTTGTAGGCCGCGGTATTGCCGTAGCCGCTGTCCAGGGTGACCAGGCCGGTCTGGGACCGGAGCTTCCCGATGTCGAAGCCTTCGTCGCCGACCGTGCTGTTGATCACCGGGTAGGTGTACTCGCCGTCGCCGTACCGCAGTACTACCGCGTTGTCGCGTTTCTCGCTCACGTCATCCCTCACCGACGTAGTGCCTCTTCTTCGAGGTGCCCTGACTGTCTCTACCATCCCCCATTTGGCTCAGGAGAGTGCACTCGGGGTCGGCCATTCGGCCTTTTGGCGGCACTCAGTGCCGCCGGCGTGCTCATCCTGCCCCCTTCGCCCCGGTTGCGGAAGTCCCCATGAGGGTCCCCGCGAGCCGGTGGTCGAGCGCGGTGAAGCGTCTGCCCGCCGAGACCGTCCGTACCGCCTGCCCTATGGCCTTGCGGGAACCGACCAGCACCACCAGCTTCTTGGCGCGTGTGACGGCCGTATAGAGCAGATTGCGCTGGAGCATCATCCAGGCACCGGTGGTGACGGGGATGACCACGGCCGGATACTCGCTGCCCTGGGAGCGGTGGATCGTGACGGCGTACGCGTGCGCCAGCTCGTCCAGTTCGTCGAAGTCGTACGGCACCTCCTCGTCCTCGTCCGTCAGCACCGTCAGGCGCTGATCGTCCAGGTTGAGCGAGGTGACCACGCCCACGGTGCCGTTGAAGACTCCGTTCTCCCCCTTCTCATAATTGTTGCGAATCTGGGTGACTTTGTCGCCGACACGGAAGACCCGGCCGCCCACTCGCTTCTCGGGCAGGTCCGGTCTGGCGGGGGTGATGGCCTGCTGGAGCAGACCGTTGAGCGCGCCCGCGCCGGCCGGGCCCCGGTGCATCGGCGCCAGGACCTGCACATCGCGCCGGGGGTCGAGCCCGAACTTGGCGGGGATACGGCGGGCCGCGACATCGACCGTGACCCGGCCCGCGTCCTCCGTCTCGTCCTCGACGAAGAGAAAGAAGTCCGAGAGACCCTGGGTGATGGGCTGCACTCCGGAGTTGATGCGGTGGGCGTTGGTGACCACACCGGACTGCTGGGCCTGCCGGAAGATCCGGGTCAGCCGGACCTTCGGCACCGGACCGCCCTCGGCCAGCAGATCCCGCAGCACCTCGCCCGCCCCGACCGAAGGGAGCTGGTCCACATCCCCCACCAGCAGCAGATGCGCCCCCGGTGCCACCGCCTTGACCAGCTTGTTGGCCAGCAGCAGATCGAGCATCGAGGCCTCGTCGACCACCACCAGATCGGCGTCGAGCGGCCGGTCCCGGTCGTACGCCGCGTCCCCGCCCGGCTTCAGCTCCAGCAGCCGGTGCACCGTGGACGCCTCGGCCCCGGTCAGCTCCGCGAGCCGCTTGGCGGCCCGCCCGGTGGGCGCCGCCAGCACCACCTTGGCCCTCTTGGCCCGCGCCAGCTCGACGATCGAGCGGACCGTGAAGGACTTGCCGCAGCCGGGGCCGCCGGTCAGGACTGCGACCTTCTCGGTGAGTGCCAGCCGGACCGCCTGGCGCTGCTCGGGGGCCAGTTCCGCGCCCGTACGGCCCGCCAGCCAGATCAGCGCCTTCTCCCAGGCCACGTCCCGGAAGGCCGGCATCCGGTCCTCCCCCGTACGCAGCAGCCGCAGCAACTGGGCGGACAGGGACAGCTCCGCACGGTGGAACGGGACCAGATAGACCGCGGTGACCGGCTCGCCGCCGTCCGGTCCCGGCACCGTCTCCCGTACGACTCCCTCGTCGTCCTCCGCCAGCTCGGCCAGGCATTCGATGACCAGTCCTGTGTCGACCGCGAGCAGCTTCACGGCGTCCGAGATGAGCTGCTCCTCGGGCAGGAAGCAGTGCCCCTGCTCGGTCGACTGTGACAGGGCGTACTGCAGGCCCGCCTTGACCCGCTCCGGGCTGTCGTGCGGTATGCCCACGGCCTGGGCGATCCGGTCGGCGGTGAGGAAGCCGATGCCCCAGACATCGGCCGCCAGGCGGTACGGCTCGTTCCTGACGACCGAGATCGAGGCGTCGCCGTACTTCTTGTAGATGCGGACGGCGATGGAGGTGGAGACTCCGACACCCTGGAGGAAGACCATGACCTCCTTGATGGCCTTCTGCTCCTCCCAGGCGGCGGCGATCCGCTTCGTACGCTTCGGACCGAGGCCCGGCACCTCGATCAGTCTCTTGGGCTCCTGCTCGATGATGTCGAGGGTGTCGAGGCCGAAGTGCTCGACTATCCGGTCGGCGAAGACCGGGCCGATGCCCTTGATCAGGCCGGAGCCCAGATAGCGGCGGATGCCCTGGATGGTGGCCGGCAGGATCGTTGTGTAGTTGTCCACCGTGAACTGCTTGCCGTACTGCGGGTGCGAGGCCCAGCGGCCCTCCATGCGCAGGGACTCGCCCGGCTGCGCGCCGAGCAGCGCGCCGACCACGGTGAGCAGATCGCCACCGCGGCCCGTGTCGACGCGCGCGACCGTGTAGCCGTTCTCCTCATTGGCGTAGGTGATCCGCTCGAGAACGGCTTCGAGCACCGCTGGATTGGACATGCCCCGACGCTACCGCCCGGCTCCGACATCACCGCGGGCCTGTGGACAACTCCGGCCCGCCCCAGTGGTCCTGGACCCGTGCGCACTACAAGGGGCCCGGTCCCATTGACCGGGCCCCACGCGCTCCCCCTGTCATCAGGGCCTTCCGATCCCCCCGGATCCCTTCCCCCGAAGGCCCTGATGACGAGTACGACTCATGTCACCCGGAAAGGGTTGCACGGTTTCGCAGAGTGATTTCAGCGCACGTGCCGGATGTACCGGTCGATGACCTCCGCGAGCACGTCCACACCGTCCCGCGCCCACAGTCCGTCGTTGAACAGCTCCACCTCGGCCGGGCCCGAGTAGCCGGCCGCGTCGACCCGTTCCCGCCAGGCACGCAGGTCGACCGTGCCGTCCCCGAGCTGGCCGCGCCCGTTCAGCACCCCCGCGGGGAGCGGGGTCGTCCAGTCGGCGAGCTGGAAGGAGAAGATCCGGCCGGCGGCACGGGCGACGGCCGCGGGGGCCCGGTCGTCCCACCAGATGTGGTACGTGTCCACGACCACCCCGACCTGGTCGGCCGGGAAACGTTCGGCCAGTTCGAGGGCTTGGTCGAGGGTGGAGACCACACAGCGGTCGGCCGCGAACATCGGGTGCAGGGGCTCGATCGCGAGCCGGACACCCCGCTCCGCCGCGTACGGCGCCAGCTCGGCCAGGGCGCCGGCGATCCGCTCCCGTGCGGCGCGCAGATCCCGGCTGCCCTCCGGAAGCCCGCCGGAGACCAGGACGAGGGTGTCCGTGCCGAGGACGGCCGCCTCGTCGACCGCGGCACGGTTGTCGGCCAGTGCCTCGGCGCGCCGGGCCGGTTCGGTCGCGGTGAGGAAGCCGCCCCGGCAGAGCGTGGTGACGGCGAGTCCGGCGTCCTGTACGAGCTTGGCGGCGGCCTCGACTCCGTACGCCCTGACCGGTTCGCGCCACAGGCCGACGGCCGGCACACCGAGGCGTACGCACGCTTCGGTCAGTTTGGGAAGTGTGAGCTGCTTGACCGTCATCTGGTTGACGCTGAGGCGGGTCAGGGCGCCGTCGCCGGACGGGCCGGTCATTGGTGTACTCCGTACACGTACAGCAGCGATTTCATCCGGGCCTCGGCCAGTGCGGGATCGGGGAACAGCCCGAGTCCGTCGGCCAGTTCGTAGGCCCGCGCGAGATGCGGCAGTGAGCGGGCCGACTGGAGGCCGCCGACCATGGTGAAGTGGTTCTGGTGACCGGCCAGCCAGGCGAGGAGGACAACACCCGTCTTGTAAAAGCGCGTGGGTGCCTGGAAGAGATGGCGGGCCAGTTCGACGGTGGGGTCCAGAAGCTCCCTGAAGCCCTTCGCATCGCCCGTGTCGAGGGCACGGACGGCCTGCGCGGCCAGTGGCCCCAGCGGGTCGAAGATGCCGAGGAGGGCATGGCTGAAGCCCTGTTCGTCGCCCTCGATCAGCTCCGGATAGTGGAAGTCGTCGCCCGTGTAGCAGCGCACGCCCTCCGGAAGGCGGCGGCGCAGCTCGATCTCGCGGCCGGCGTCCAGCAGGGAGATCTTCACCCCGTCGACCTTGTCCGGGTGTTCGGTGATGACCTGGAGAAAGGTCTCCATGGCCGCGTCGAGGTCCGAACTGCCCCAGTAGCCCTCCAGGGCGGGGTCGAACATCGGGCCGAGCCAGTGCAGTACGACCGGTCCAGCGGCCTGCCTCAGGAGAGGGGCGTAGACACCGAGATAGTCGTCGGGGGTTCGCGCGGCCGCCGCAAGGGCCCGTGAGGCCATCAGGATGGCTTGAGCGCCGCTCTCCTCGACGAGCGTGAGCTGTTCCTCGTACGCCCCGCGCACGGCGTCCAGAGAGGCGGTTCCCGGCGCCAGTTGGTCGGTGCCCGCCCCGCAGGCGATCCGGCCGCCGGCCGCCTTCGCCTCGGCGGCGGAGCGGCGGATCAGCTCGGCGGCGCCCGCCCAGTCCAGACCCATGCCGCGCTGCGCGGTGTCCATGGCCTCGGCGACCGCGAGTCCGTGCGACCACAGATGGCGGCGGAAGGCGAGTGTGGCGTCCCAGTCGACGGCGGCGGGCTCGCCGGGGGCGGTGTCGGCGTACGGGTCGGCGACGACATGCGCCGCGGCGAAGACCGTACGGGAAGCGAGCGGCGCGCCTCTAACAGGTGCGCCTCCTGGTGCCCCTCCGGCAGCAAAGGAGGCGGGCTCCTGGCGTGGTGTGTACGGATGGGATCCGCCGTCGGCGGAGGGCAGGAACAGGGTCACAGCGTCAACTCCGGTACGTCCAGACGGCGCCCCTCTGCCGACGACCGCAGCCCCAGTTCGGCGAGCTGCACACCTCGCGCGCCCGCGAGGAGGTCCCAGTGGTAGGGCTCGTCGAGCGCCACATGGCGCAGGAAAAGCTCCCACTGCGCCTTGAAGCCGTTCTCGAACTCGGTGTTGTCCGGGACTTCCTGCCACTGCTCCCGGAAGGGCTCTGTGACGGGCAGGTCGGGGTTCCAGACGGGCTTGGGGGTGGTGCTCCGGTGCTGGACCCGGCAGCGGCGCAGACCCGCCACGGCCGAACCATGGGTGCCGTCGACCTGGAACTCGACCAGTTCGTCGCGGTTGACGCGGACCGTCCAGGAGGAGTTGATCTGCGCGACCGCGCCGCCGTCCAGTTCGAAGATCCCGTACGCCGCGTCGTCCGCGGTCGCGGCGTACGGCTTGCCCTGCTCGTCCCAGCGCTCCGGAATGTGTGTGGTGATGTGCGCCTGGACGCTGGTGACCCGGCCGAACAGTTCGTGCAGGACGTACTCCCAGTGCGGGAACATGTCGACGGTGATGCCGCCGCCGTCCTCCGCACGGTAGTTCCAGGAGGGGCGCTGGGGCTGCTGCCAGTCGCCCTCGAAGACCCAGTAGCCGAACTCGCCGCGTACGGACAGGATCTCGCCGAAGAAGCCCCCGTCGACCAGGCGCTTCAGCTTGAGCAGACCCGGCAGGAAGATCTTGTCCTGGACGACGCCGTGCTTGATTCCGGCGGTCCGGGCGAGCCGGGCGAGATCGAGGGCGTCGTCGAGGCCGGTCGCGGTGGGCTTCTCCGCGTAGAGGTGCTTGCCCGCGGCGATCGCCTTCTTGAGGGCTTCGACACGGGCTGAGGTGACCTGGGCGTCGAAGTAGATGTCGACCGTGGAGTCGGCCAGTACGGCGTCGAGATCGGTGGACCACTCGGTGAGGCCGTGCCGTTCCGCGATCTCCTTGAGGGCGTGTTCGCGGCGGCCGACAAGGACGGGTTCCGGCCACAGCACATCGCCGTCGCCGAGGTCGAGTCCGCCCTGCTCGCGGATCGCGAGGACGGAACGGATCAGATGCTGCCGGTATCCCATGCGCCCCGTGACGCCGTTCATGGCGATCCGCACTGTCCTGCGTGTCACGAAGTTCCCTCCATACCACCGTAGCAAGCGCTTTCTATGAGGTAGAAAGCTAGCCTGCGACAGCGGCCGGTACAAGAGCCCGCCCCGATCTCCCGCGCATGCCTTCGGAGATCACCCGCGTACCCCTCGGAGGAAGCAGATGACAGTCACCCTGGCGGATGTGGCGGCCCGCGCCCGGGTGTCGCCCGCCACCGTCTCCCGTGTGCTGAACGGCAACTACCCGGTGGCCGCCGCCACCCGGGAGCGCGTGCTGCGGGCGGTGGACGAGCTGGACTATGTGCTGAACGGGCCCGCCAGTTCGCTCGCCGCCGCGACGTCGGACCTGGTGGGCATCCTGGTGAACGACATCGCCGACCCGTTCTTCGGGATCATGGCCGGGGCCGCCCAGACCGAGATCGGCGGCCAGGAGGGCACCGGCAGGGCGGGTGGCGAGAAACTCGCCATCGTCTGCAACACGGGCGGCTCACCCGAGCGCGAGCTGACCTATCTGACCCTGCTCCAGCGCCAGCGGGCCGCGGCCGTCATCCTGACCGGCGGGGCGCTCGAAGACCCCCGGCACACCGCCGCGATGACCTCGAAGCTGGCCAGACTCGCGGACGCCGGGACACGCGTGGTGCTGTGCGGGCGCCCGCCGCTGGCGGACAGCGACGCGATCGTGGCCGCGCTGGCCTTCGACAACCGGGGCGGCGGAAGGCGGCTGACGGAACATCTGCTGGCGCTGGGGCACCGGAAGATCGGCTATGTCGCGGGGCCCGTGGAGCGTACGACGACCCGGCACCGGCTCGAAGGGCACTGGGCCGCGATGGCAGCGGCAGGGCCAGCCGGGGGATGGCCGGCCGGAGGGACGAGCGAGGAGCGCGAGCGGCTGACGGTGCACGGTCCGTACACCCGGCGCTCGGGGTACGAGGCGACGCTGGAGCTGCTGCGCCGCGCGCCGGATCTGACGGCCGTGGTCGCCGCCAATGACACGGTGGCGCTGGGGGCGTGCGCGGCGGTGCGGGAGCAGGGGCTGCGCATTCCGCAGGACGTATCGGTGGCGGGCTTCGACGATCTGCCGTTCGCGGTGGACGCGGTGCCCGCGCTGACGACCGTACGGCTGCCGCTGTACGAGGCGGGGGCGCGGGCGGGGCGGCTGGCGATGGGGACGGAGGCGCCGCCGCCGGGCGGGATGGCCACGATCGCGGCGGAGCTGATGGCCCGGGCGTCGACGGCGCCACCGCGGGCGGCGGACTGAGGCCGCGGAGACCGGGGGCTGCCGCGGGGCGGCTGGGGGCCGGCCGGTGGATGGGTCGGCCGGGGAGCGAGTGGCGAGTAGACGCCAAGGAGCCGGCAGGGTCTTGTCGGCCGCCGGAGGCCGGACATAGCGTTGACTCAGTCAAAGAAAAAGTCCGGGGACAGGTCCGGGAATGTCGGGGGTGGGTCATGGCTGTCCAGGAAATCCGCGCGTTCAACCGCTTCTACACGAATCTCATCGGGGCGCTCGACTACAGCAAGCACCTCTACACGCCGTACACGCTCACCGAGTCGCGGCTGCTGTACGAACTGGCACACGCGCCGCGCACGGACGCCGCAGATCTGCGGGTCGAGCTGTCGCTCGACGCGGGATATCTGAGCAGGCTGCTGACCAAGTTCGAGCGCGACGGGCTGGTGGGGCGCGCACCGTCGGAGCTTGACTCGCGGCGCCAGCGGATAACGCTGACGGAGAGGGGCCGCGAGGCCGCCGCACTGCTGGACGAGCGGTCGCGGGAGGCCGTCGGCACGCTGCTCTCCCGGGTCGAGCCCGAGCGCCGGGCGGAGCTGACGGAGGCGATGCGGACGGTACGGGACATCCTCGGCGCCGAGCGCTCCGGGCCGCCACGCCATGACGGGCCGGTGCTGCGCGAGCCGGTCCCCGGCGAGCTGGGCTGGATCGTGCAGCGCCATGGCGCGGTGTACGCGGCGGAGTACGGGTGGAACAGCGAGTTCGAGGGCCTGGTCGCCGGAATCGTCTCGGACTTCGCGCGGGACCACGACCCGCTGCTGGAACGGGTCTGGATGGCCGAGCTGGACGGCGGCCCGGTGGGTTCGGTGATGTGTGTACGGGACGACGCGCCGGAGGTACGGGGCTCCGCGCCGCACACCGCGCGGCTGCGGCTGCTGCTGGTCGAGCCCGGGGCGCGGGGGCATGGCCTCGGGGAGCGGCTGGTCTCGGCAGTGGTGGAGTTCGCGCGGGCGGCGGGATACCAGGAGCTGGTGCTGTGGACGAATGACGTCCTGGCCGCGGCTCGCACCCTGTACCAGCGGGCCGGGTTCACTCTGGTCGGGGAGGAACCGCACCACTCGTACGGAGCGGACCTGGTCGGGCAGGACTGGCGGCTCCCGCTGAGGGAAGAAGCGGTCATATCCCAGGACGGACCGGGGAGCGGGCAGCGAGAGGAAACAGGCCGGTGAGGTTCGCCTTCTCGACTCTCGGAG
Organism: Streptomyces sp. NPDC057617; assembly: GCF_042800555.1. NCBI lineage: Bacteria > Bacillati > Actinomycetota > Actinomycetes > Kitasatosporales > Streptomycetaceae > Streptomyces > Streptomyces sp. NPDC057617. The sequence goes on from NZ_JBHVGV010000006.1 coordinate 262,514, forward strand.
TGCCGGGACTGCCCATCCCCGAGGTCGTCGCACTCGCCTCCTCGACGGGGTATCAGGGGGTGGAGCTGCGGGCCCATCCGGAGGAGCCGGTGCATCCGGGGCTCAGGCGGCGTGAACGGGCGGCGGTGGCCGAGGAGTTCGAGCGGGCGGGCGTCGAGATCCTGACGGTGGCGGGGTACGCGCGGGTGGCGAGCGCGGACGCCGATGAGGAGCGGGTGCGTCAGGAGCTGGAGGAGCTGGTGCGGCTGGCCGGGGATCTGGGCGCCTCGTTCATCCGGGTCTTCCCGGGCGGCGGCGACCGGGATGCGGCCGACGCCGACGCGACGGCGGCACGCCGGCTGGCCCGGGCGGCGGAGATGGCGGCGGATGTCGGCGTCCGGATCCTGCTGGAGACGCATGACTCGCACCGCACGGGGGCGGACGCGGCCCGGGTGCTGGGGCTGGTGGGGCACCCGCGGGTGGGGGCGCTGTGGGATGTGATGCACACCTGGCTGGGCGGGGAGGATCCGGTCGCCACGCATGCGGCGCTCAGTCCCTACCTCGGTTATGTCCAGGTGAAGGACATCGCCTCGGCGCGGGACACCACACCGCTCGCGCTGGGTGCGGGGGTGCTGCCGCTGGGCGAGTGTCTGGCGCTGCTCGACGACACGAGCTGGGTGTGCTGGGAGTACGAGAAGCGCTGGTATCCGCAGGCGGAGGAGCTGCCGAAGCTGCTGGCGGCCGGGCGGGAGTATCTGGGGAGCCTGTGACGGGGCGGAGACCGGGCGCCCCGGCGGGACGCCGGCAGTCTCCTCCGGGGGCGCTCGTACCGCGCCCGCCCGCCCATCACGGAATTTCCGGACCTTCGGAACCTCCGACCCATACCACTCGTCTTACTGATGTGCGCCGATAAATCTGCGCGGCGGTGTCGGCCTCGCCCGCTGGCTGCGATCGCCGACTCCCCTCTTCAGCCGCCCGCAGCCGGTCGCACACCGCCACCGGTGCGCCCCCCTTGCCTGCGCCGGTGGCGGCCCTCCTCGCATCCGTACCGCCGTCGCGCGCCACCGTCATGCTCCCGCCGCACAGCCACGCCACGCAGACGCGCTTTCCGTGGCGGATCCCTTGACTGGCAGTTACTTCCCGGATACTCGTTTGAGTTTGGAAGTTTTTTTCAGTTCTCCCGCAGCGCACAGCCGGAAGGAGCACCAGTGCACGACCGGACCATCTCCAGACGCGCTCTCCTCGCCGCAACCGCCGTAGCGGCGGGCGCCGTTGCCAGCCAGACCGTCCCCGCGGCGGCCGCTTCCCCGCACCTCGCCGCGCACCGCCGCGACCGCCTCCGCCGCCTCATCTCGCGTATGAGCCTGGAGGAGAAGGTCGGCCAGCTCTTTGTGATGCGGGTGTACGGCCACTCCGCCACCGCGCCCGACCAGGCCGACATCGACGCCAACCTCGCCGAGATCGGGGTGCGGACCGCCGCCGAGCTGATCTCCACGTACCACGTCGGCGGCATCATCTACTTCGCCTGGGCGCACAACACCCGCGATCCGCACCAGATCGCCGACCTCTCCAACGGCATCCAGAAAGCGGGCCTGGCGCAGGACACCCCCGTCCCCCTGCTGATCGCCACCGACCAGGAGCACGGCATCGTCGCCCGGGTCGGCAAGCCGGCCACGCTGATGCCCGGGGCGATGGCGCTCGGCGCGTCCCGTTCGCACGCCGACGCCCGCGAGGCCGCGCGGATCGCGGGCGCGGAGCTGGCCGCCATGGGCATCAACCAGAACTACGCGCCGGACGCGGATGTCAATGTGAACCCGGCCAATCCCGTTATCGGGGTCCGGTCCTTCGGCGCCGATCCGCAGGCCGTGGCCGGTATGGTCGCCGCGCAGGTGACGGGCTATCAGAGCGCCGGGATCGCCACGGCGGCCAAGCACTTCCCCGGCCATGGCGACACCAAGGACGACAGCCACTACTCGCTGCCCACCATCCACCACACCCGTGAGCAGTGGACCGAGCTGGACGCGCCACCGTTCCGGGCCGCGATCAACGCCGGTGTCGCCTCGATCATGACCGCGCACATCGTCGTCCCCGCCCTGGACCCGAGCGAGGACCCGGCCACCCTCTCGCGCCCCATCGTCACCGGCATCCTGCGCGAGCAGCTCGGTTACAAAGGCGTCGTCGTCACCGACGCGCTCGGGATGGAGGGCGTACGGCAGAAGTACGGTGACGCCCGGGTGCCGGTGCTCGCGCTCAAGGCGGGGGTGGACCAACTGCTCAATCCCCCGGATCTGCGGCTCGCCTGGAACGCCGTCCTGACCGCCGTCAAAGACGGCGAGATCAGCGAGGCGCGCATCGAGGAGTCCATCCTCCGCATCCTCGAACTCAAGGAGCGGCTGGGCCTGTTCCGGGACGCCACCGTCTCCACGCGGGACCTGGACCGTACGGTCGGCACACGGGCGCATCTCGCCGCCGCCGACCGGATCGCCGAGCACACCACCACACTGCTCGTGAACGAGAAGGGGCTGCTGCCCCTGAACCCCCGCCGGAAGAAGAATCTGCTGGTCGTCGGGGCCGATCCGGCCTCGCCGTCCGGGACGACCGGCCCGCCGACCACCGTGCTCGCCAAGGCCCTGACCGAGCTGGGCTTCACCGCCACGGCCCTGTCCACCGGTACGGCCCCGAGCGCGGCACAGATCGAGGCCGCGGTGGCGGGGGCCCGGGGCAAGGACGCGGTGATCGTGGCCACGTACAACGTCTCGGCGACCAGTTCGCAGCGCACGCTCGTCAGCGCGCTGGCCGCGACCGGTGTGCCGGTGGTCACGGTCGCCATCCGCAATCCGTACGACATCGCGCGGCTGTCCGGGGTCATGGCGTCGCTGGCCGTCTACTCCTGGACGGACGTTGAAGTACGGGCCGCCGCGCGGGTGATCGGGGGCCGGGTACGGCCGCGGGGCCGGCTGCCCGTACCGGTGCAGCGCGCGGACGACCCGGCGCTGGTGCTCTATCCGATCGGCCATGGCCTGTCCTACTGACCGGCCGGGCACCTGAGCGCACCTGGGCGCACAGAGCCGTGGGGGGGGGTTTGGGGGGGGGGGGGGGCAAGGAAGAGGGGGGAGGAGGGGAAAGGGGAAAGAAGAACGGCGGACAG